>JAQBES010000261.1:0-8007 GCA_032123755.1 Nitrospirota bacterium | reverse complement strand
CTACTGAGTAACCCTCTCTACCCTGACGGACTATTTTTGATACGTCCCTTGATGTTTGACCCAGTCGCAGCCCTTGTCAGGATTCGTAAATTCGCTCCAGGGTTCCGGCTTCACCAGCCCCTTCGAACGGGAGACTGTCTTGAACTGCCCGTCCGCCAGGATCTCACCGATGAGCACCGGTCTATAGGTATGGTGATTGGCCGCGTCCATCATGATCTCGCCGCCCGGCGCCAGGAACTTGCTGCCATAGACAGCCTTTCGGACCTTGTCGACCTCAACCGAGGCGGCCTTCTCGACAGCCTGCTTCCAGATATATACACCGAAGTAGGCGGCTTCGATCGGATCGTCCGTGACTCGTTTGTCGCCATCAGGCAGGTTGTTCTTCTTGCAGTAAGCCTTGAAATCCGCCACGAACTTCTTGTTCTGCGGCGTATCGACGCTTTGATAATAATTCCACGCTGCCAGATGCCCGACCAACGCGGAGGTATCCATCCCGCGCAACTCGTCTTCCGCCACGCTGAAGGCCATGATCGGGGCATCTTCTGCCCGCAAACCTTGGTTTGCAAACTCCTTGTAGAACGGCACGTTGCTGTCGCCGTTGATCGTACTGATCACGGCAGCTCCTCCGCCGGCGGCGAACTTCTTCAGTTTGCCACAGATGGTTTGGTAGTCCTGATGGTGGAACGGGGTGTACTCTTCCATGATCTTGTCCGCCGGGACTCCCTTTGCCAGCAGCATCGCCCGCAGAATTTTGTTGGTGGTGCGAGGGTACACGTAATCGGTGCCGAGCAGATAGAATTTCGTGTATCCGCCCCCCTCCTTGCTCATCAGATAATCCACCGCCGGCACTGCCTGCTGGTTCGGAGCCGCTCCGGTGTAGAATACGTTGCGCGAACATTCTTCTCCCTCGTACTGGACGGGATAGAACAGCAATCCGTTATTCTTCTCGAAGACCGGCAACACCGACTTGCGGCTCACCGAGGTCCAACAACCAAAAGTAACGGACACCTTATCTTGCAGCAGGAGTTGCTTGGCTTTTTCGGCAAAGAGGTCCCAGTTTGAGGCTGGATCGACGACGACCGGCTTGATCATCCGGCCCATCACCCCGCCCTTCGCGTTGATCTCTTCCACCGCCATCATCACCGTATCGCGAAGCGAGACTTCGCTGATCGCCATAGTACCGCTGAGCGAATGCAGGATCCCGATCTTAATCGGTTCCTTGTCCGCTGCATAGGAGAGGGCCCAGTTGCCCAAGTTGCCCAGCAGGGCAGCAGCCCCTATGCCGGCCACAACCTTGCCTCCTTTAACTAAAAGATCACGCCGCGAAGGACCTGGCTCACTCGCAGCTGCATTGTCGGATTCGACCGGAATTGCCTCATCGGGCTTCTTTGTTTCCATGGTCAGACTCCTTTCACTCACATAGAGATTGTGTCAACTCGACAGCGTGAGACGTCGTCATGGCATTGCTCTGAACCATTTGGACTGACCCGAAACAGTCGCCCTCTCGTCATCCGATGGTCCCACTCCCACGACCTACAGCAATCACCCCACATGTGACGGACTGCTGTGCCATTCCTGTCGACGTGCTATAGTTATAAACCCACCTTACTCAATACTGCAGCTGTAAGGCCAGATGGAAAGACTCTTGATGCCCTGCTGACGCAAGAAATGGGCTGGCCCCCAAAAACCCACCGTTGGTGGCAAGATTGCCAGTCCGCACATATGTCGAAATGCGCGCATTGTGACCGCTAATGACGTAGTTTGTGCCAAATTCAAATTCATCGAGTCTGCCGGAGTGCACACTGTTCACGAAGGTATATCTCCCATAGGGCTGGAATCTCCCGATCCCGACCTCATCGGGAAACAGATACAAGGCATATGCGGTGACTGAAGTCCCGCTAAACATGCAGAAGCAGTCTGCATTCCCCCAAGCGGCGAGGTCCTGTGCCCAGTACCGTTTGTATTCAGCGTTGGCCGTGAGCACACCCTTGTTCGGGAGGACTTTCTCAAACAGGATATCGCTGACAAAACTTCCAAAAGCACTTTGATTTGCAAATGAACCAGAACCAGCATTCTGATACTCTCCCCCTACCGCGATCGCAAGAATATCACCGGCTGTCCCGTAGTAGGTGCCGCTGGTATAGTAGCCAGGGTTCGACTCATCGTTCAGCAAGTTCCAGGTCAGACGTCCGGCGTACTTCAGACTGTTCCGTTGATTTGGTCCGAAGCCTGCGGCTGACCGCAGTCCTGTGAACACCGACGCGACGTATTGCAGATGGGTCCCACCTGGATGGACTTTCCCGAAGAAGACCGCGCCATTGTCACGGCCATAGACACCAGCCCCATTGACACCAGCCCCCCCACCGGGAAAGTTCCCGCTGAAGTCGGATGGGCCGAGCGGCGTCCGAAAACCATCGAAGACCGCGTGGTAGAACGGTCCATTCAGTTCACCGCGATCTGTCGGGATCAACGTGCGTCCAATCCAGAAGTTCACCAGCTCATTAAACTCGAACTGCCCGATCGCATCGAGCAGGCCGACATTGGAATTACTCGCGAATTGACCACCTCCACCACCTCCACCAGTATTACAGTTAAAGCATTCGGTGTTGAACGCGAACTTGACGTACTTATGAATTCCGCCGTTAATATAAATACGAGCATTGTCGATTTTGAATTCGTTGCTCCATTGTGCACCGCTCGCCGACCCATCTTCTATAGAATTGAAACTCATCCGCGTACCCATTCCGATGGAAATAAATTTGTCGTCATCGACCTTGATCGTGCCGCCTGCGTAGGCACTGGGCAGCGTGGACGCCAGCCCTGCCACGAATGCCATGGTGGCGCCGGCAACTACAAACATTTTCCACCGTCTCTTACGATCTACCTTCATGGTGACAGCCTCCCTTACCGGTTGATGATCCCGCTACTCACTCGTCTGGGGCTTTCTTTTCACGACGACGTCGTCGCCACGCACAACATTGTGCGCACCCGCCAGCCCTTCGCCAGTTATTTATTCCACTCTGATAACAATCCACACGCCAATTGGTTGAGACGGCGTATCTATAAGCTGAATAGAAGAATAATGACACTGGGGATCTCCCTAGGTGCATGAATCAATTTCCCTAGGAAAGACGAGCGAGTCTGGCGGGAAAAGCGCGACAGGCGACGGTTCGAGGTCCGAAATTCGAGGTTTCCGGAACTTCGAACCCATAACTTCGAACTTCAAATAATACCTCTCGCGCGTTGGTGATCTATACAATACCCTATCGTGGATGCCCTGCCAGATACGTCCGCCAGCCCCCCAGGGAAGTGATTTCTTCCGCTCCCTCGATCGCATAGCCCTCGCAGATGAATCCCTTGACCACCCGACCATCATCGAGCTTCAGCGATCCTATCCCCAGCGGGGACGGAACGCGCACCATGAAGCGACCAAAATTTTCTATCGGAATATCCCAGACTTCCACTTCAAGCGCAGCGCCGCTGCCATCCCTGACGAAGACGGCTCCGGGCTTGCGCGCCCCCTGAGGGTCGCTAATCACGTAACACCGGTATTCCGGGGCGGTCCGGCAGGTCCGTCGTAATCGGGCTCCCAGCTCGGTGAGTTGGAAGTTGAGCGGCTGTCCGGTCAGATGCAACCCCAACACGGCCAGTTCCATTCGTTCGCCGCCTTGGCTGTTCGCCACCTCGACATCCGGCGGAACGAGGGGCGGTAAGGCCCCTCCGGTCGCTCCCACGGTACTGCTTGATCGGTGATGAAACTCCGCGGCCAGTCCCCCCAGATATTCATCGTGGAATGAAGGCGCCAGCAGCGTAATCCCCATCGGGAGGCCATTGTTGAGAAACCCATTGGGAACAGCCCACCCACAGAGATCCAACAGATTGGCAAAGTTGGTGTAATAGCCCAGGTTCGTGTTCAACTGCACCGGGTCTGCTTCCACTTCGGCGATCGTATAGATGGTGCCGGTGGTCGGAAGCAGCAGCACGTCAACGGTGCGCCACAGGGCCCTGACTATCTGCTGATATCGTCGCAGTTGATAATAACTTTCATAGGTGTCTATCGCGGAAAAGCGCGCGCCTCCTTCGATGATGCGCTTCGTGACAGGATGCAAGGCGTCCGGCTTTTCGGCAAAAAAGTCCTTGATCGCCGCTAACCGTTCAGCGACCCATGGCCCGTGATAGAGCAGTTTCGCCGTTGCGAGAAACGGCCCGAAATCAACCTCCTGTTTCTCTCCTCCCAACGTTGCCAATCGTTCCACGGCCGAGGAGAACAGTGCCGCATATTCATCATTGCCGAAAAATTCCAGCTGCTTGGGTTGCGGCACCGCAAAGCGGAACGGACGGGTCGCGGCATGCTGTTTTGTTGGCAGATGGGCCGGTCTCTCGCGAGAAAATGGATCGGCCGGATCAGGCGCCTGACACACATGAAAGACAGCCAGCGCATCGGCGCATGTGAGCGCAAAAATCGAGACGCAATCCAAAGATCGGCAGGCGGGAACAACCCCCTTGGTGCTGAGCAATCCTTTGCTCGGCTTGAGGCCAACGAGATTGGTGAACCCGGCTGGGACCCGGCCCGAACCGGCCGTATCGGTCCCCAACGAAAAACTGACCAGCCCAGTGGACACGGCGACCGCTGAACCGGAACTGGACCCGCCGGAAATAAACCGGGCATCGAAGGGGTTTGGACTGATACCGTACGGGGAACGGGTGCCCACCAAGCCTGTGGCAAACTGGTCCAGATTGGTTTTGCCGATCAGGAGCGCGCCCGACGAATTGAGCCGGTTCACGACAGTAGCCGACTCAGTCGGCACGTACCGAAACTCCGGACAAGCGGCTGTCGTGGGGTGCCCCGCTGCATCGATATTGTCCTTGATGGCGTAGGGAATGCCATAGAGCGGCATTCCGGTCTTGTCGGACTTCCACCGGGCTTCCAGCACCTGCGCTTGGGCTAACACCGTTTCACGGGGCAGGAGGTAAATCCAGATATGCGGCACGGGACAATGCGCGAGCCGCTCGTACAGAGCCTCCACGAGCTCAGTCGGCCTGAGTGTCCCCGCATGGTAATGCTTCTGTAATGTGGCAATATCCAAACTGCCGTTCTGAAGAGACCAACCCATCCCAACACCCCTACTCCTTCCGCTCAGGATTTATTCCCGGGCCCCTAATAACCACGTTCCGGCACCTGTCGCAGCTACCCGTAGGCTTGCCGGAGAGAGTCCGTCAGCCGATTCGCCGTCGCCACCCAACCGACAATGGCTCCCTGCGATTGGATCATGCGCAGGGTTGTCTGTTTAAAATCAGGAAAATAACTTTCTGTTCCATCTTCCACCAAGAGACATTCATATCCGCGGTCGTTGGCTTCTCTCATGCTGGTCTGGACACAGACCTCGGTGGTCACGCCTGTAAAGACCAAATGGCTGATCGAGAGGGCCTGCAGACGCTCGTGCAGGTTGGTGGCGTAAAATGCCCCTTTGCCTGGTTTATTGATGACGAGTTCGCCCGGTTCGGGACGCAACTCCTTCACAAAGTCGTTCCCCGGTTCTCCCAATACCAAGATACGTCCCATCGGCCCCGGATCTCCGATACGGAGCGAGGAGTCCCCACGGCTTCTTTTGGCCGGAGGGCAATCTGACAGATCGGGGCGATGGCCTTCTCTGGTGTGAATAACCGGCAAACGCAATTCTCGAAATGTTCTGAGCAGCTCTGCGACGGTCGGTACGATCTTTTGAAGGAGTTCGACCTGATTGCCCAGCGCCGCGCCAAATCCGCCTGGCTCAATGAAATCGCGCTGCATGTCAATGATCACCAACGCCACGCGAGCGCATGCCTCTCGCGGAGGCAACTGATACGGATAGGGGGATGCAATGACGGTGTTCATGCCGCATGCCCTGTCATGTGCCGTCCGATGAGCGCGAGGTCGGCGCCGGACGACGTCGTTTCATAGACCAGTTGACCGTTAAACATCACCACAGTACGGTCGGCCAGCTCCAGGATCTCGTCGAGGTCTTCACTCAACAGAAGGACAGCCGTCCCACGATTGCGCGCGGCGACAATCTGCAGGCGAATTTCATCCGTGGCCAAGAAATCGAGCCCGAAACATGGATTCGCTATGATCAAAATCTCCACTCCGTCGGAGAGTTCTCGCGCCAGGACCGCACGCTGCACGTTTCCTCCGGAGAGAGACCGGATAGGAGTATCGGGACTAGGGGGTTTGATGTTATACCGTTGAATCAATCCATGCGCGCTGCGCCGCAGCGCGGGATGGTTGATGAGCCACCCGCCCACGGCATGGGGTACCCGATCAAAATTGCGAAACGCCAGATTTTCTGCGAGGCTCATGTTGCCCACGCAGGTATTCTGGAGCGGTTCTTCCGGCAAACAATAGATTTTATGACGCACAATCTGTTCGCGGGTCGGCTCAAACGGCATGCCCTGCACCAGGATTTTGCCTGCAACCGCCTGGCGTTGTCCGGCCAGGACCTCAACCAGTTCTCGCTGTCCATTGCCCGATACACCGGCAACCCCCACGATTTCACCTGAATGGATGGTGACATGCAGCCCCCGGACAGCCTCCACACCGGCATCGTCATGCACCCGAAGATCGCGAATAGCTAGTTTGGGCGTCTTGGCTGGAGGTGCGCTGCGCTCCTTCGGTTTGGTTGTAAATTCAGATCCCATCATCATTTCGGCCATCTGAGCCACCGTCAGATCCGACACGAGTCCGGACCCTACGAATTGTCCTTTGCGCAACACCGTGACCTCATCTGCAAATGTCACGACTTCTCTCAGTTTGTGGGTAATGATCAGGACGCTGATCTGTTGGGCTCGCGTCATCGCTCGGAGATGGCCTAAGACTTCATCCGCCTCTTGCGGCGTTAGGACGGACGTCGGTTCATCCAGAATGAGAATGCGGTTTTGCAAGAATAGCTGTTTGAGAATTTCAACTTTTTGTTTCTCGCCTGCTGCCAGTGAACTGACACGAGCTGCAAGAGAAACCTTGAACGGCATCTTCTCCATGAACTGCGTCAACTGGTTCTCTTCCTCCCGCCAATTGATGATGGGGGACAACTTTGCTTTGGAGATCACCAGGTTTTCGAGGACCGTCATGTTGGGAATCAGGGTGAACTGCTGATAGACCATCCCGATTCCCAATACTTGCGCGTCACGGGGACTACGAACCGTGACCGGTTGCTGATCCAACAGGATTTTCCCTTCATCGGGGTGGTAATAGCCCATGATGCATTTTACTAACGTGCTTTTGCCGGCGCCGTTCTCGCCGAGCAGCGCATGAAACCGGCCGGGCCGTAGCCGAAAATTGACGTCCTTTAAGGCCACCAGCGGTCCAAACCGCTTGGTCATACCAAGGACTTCCAGGTCTGGAGGAACAGGGATCGTCATGAGAGGGCCTCTACAAAGGCATCGGATTTTGCCACGGTGCCGAAGACCCCACCTTGCATTTTGACCATCTTGATGGCCGCCTGGTGGTTTCCATGATCAGTCGCGCCGCAACAATCCTCCAGCAGGAGACATTCAAAGCCCCGATCATTGGCCTCACGCATGGTGGTGTGGACACAGACATCGGTGGTAATCCCTGCCAGGACAATATTGGTGATCCCGCGAAGCCACAACAACATATCCAGATCGGTCGCCCAAAACGAGCCCTTGCCTGGCTTATCAATAATGGGTTCGCCAGGTTTTGGAGCGAGCTCCGGAATGATGTCCCACCCCGGCTCTCCACGGACGAGGATTTTCCCGCAGGGGCCGGGATCCCCAATACCTGCTCCGATTCTTCGACTCCGCCACCGTTTGTTGTCGGGGAGATCCGTGAGGTCAGGCCGGTGCCCTTCCCTGGTGTGGAAGACATGCATCCCGATGTTCCGCGCCTTCGCGAGAACTTTGAGGATCGGGGCGATGGGGGCACGGGTGAGTGAGATGTCATACCCCATCTTGTCTACGTATCCCCCTTTCCCACAAAAATCGGTCTGCATGTCGATGATGAGAAATACTGTG
>JAQBES010000260.1:0-13756 GCA_032123755.1 Nitrospirota bacterium | reverse complement strand
ATGGAGGTAGAGAGCAACAAACAGACGAGAGGCAGAACAGCGCATAAAGCAGAAGGACTGACGCTCTTATCAAGGCATTAAGCAATCATCCCAGATATAATTTTAACTCCCGCGCGCCTGCCAATTTTGCCACTCCGGTGTGGGGGCGGAGTAGGCGCAAACAGCCGAGGCCGCATTATTCATGAACGCTTCTGCTGCACTCGCAAGCATTCTGGCGGGAGGCACGGGGCCAGAGGCTAGGGGCGATGAGAAGGAATGCCTTTCCTCTCGCCTCGTGCCCCTCGCCTGACTTCTATGCGTTTGCGCCACAGGTCTGATCGCTGCGCACATCAATCCAACTACGCCGCTTCTATCTGCGGTCTCTGATCGTCCTCGCGGCGAAGAGACTTACTGCGATCCATCACTTCTTTCACGCCGGATTGGACCGTCCGACTCCATCGAGTCGCTCGCAATTGAGCCTTTTTTGCGTAGCGACCGACATCACGCCTGGTTGCTGCCCCCTCTTGCGGCGCGAAGAGTAATCCCATCCCCGCTCCGATCACCGCCCCACCTGCCATCAACGCTGCGACCTTCGCTGCCTGACGTCCCTGGTCTGACATGGTGAACCTCCTTGACACGGTTGAATGAAGAAAGCGATTGCGGCACTCTGCACGCTCATGCTCTATTTCTTCAGCAGTAAACGTGCCAGAGGTGAAACCTCGAAAAACTCCCATGATTCGTCGCAGCTCTGTTCCTACGATATTGAGCGATGAATTTTCAGTTGTGTTTTCCTCACAGGTCACGACACAGGCGTGACAGAAAACCAACATACGAAAGTGGTAGACCTCTCAAACTGGCTCTGATCAAGGGGCAGAATTGATTGCCCATGGAGGCTTTCACATGCTTGCAATGGTTGAAACCCTCACCTATTATTCCCCAATACGTCATATGAGGCACTCATGACCTGGTTGCACGCGATCCCCTATCCCAACATCAGCCCGGTATTTTTTGAGTTGGGGCCCCTGCAGTTTCGCTGGTACGGTCTGATGTATCTGATTGGACTGGCGGGCGCCTATTTCCTGATCATACGTCGAGTAGAGTCGCGGGGCCTCTCCATGACCAGGGACCAGGTCTACAATATGGTCGTGTGGGCTGCATTTGGGGTGTTTATCGGAGGACGACTCGGCTATACGCTCTTCTATAACTTTTCCTACTATGTGCAGCATCCGGCCAATATCCTGGCGGTCTGGGAGGGGGGGATGTCGTTCCACGGCGGCCTGCTCGGCGTCATCGTCGCCTTATTTTTGTTCAGCCAACGGCAGGGTATTCCCGCCTATCAGATCGCAGACTTGGCTGCCGCTGCCACGCCGATCGGGTTAGGATTTGGGCGACTCGGCAATTTCATCAATGGGGAGTTGTATGGCCGAGCCACCGATGTCGACTGGTGTATGGTATTTCCGAGTGGGGGGCCCGCCTGCCGCCATCCCTCACAACTGTATGAGGCAGGGCTTGAGGGTGTATTCTTGTTCACTCTGTTGTGGGTCATCGCGAAAACCATGCCACCACCCGGTACAATCATCTGGAGTTTTGTCACCGGCTATGGAGTCAGTCGGATAGTCGTAGAATTCTTTCGCGAACCAGATGCACAACTTGGTTTTATCCTTGGATCCTTCTCCATGGGCCAGCTCCTCTCCTTCCCTATGGTTGTGGTGGGAGTTATCATGCTCGCGTTTGGCTATCAGCGTCGAGCGTTGATGCAGGCTAAATCCTGACACAAGCGAGGCGGGCGGGACGGGCGAGAAAAGCGCGATTGCAGAGAGTAGCGTGAATCGACGATTAACGGTTAACGAGTAACATCTTTAACGAGGCTGCTCGTCACGCTTGTCGCCCACTCCAGGTTAGTACGGCATCCCCTCGTCATCTAACCCGATATGGTGTCCGAGTTCATGGACCACCGTGTCGCGAACCTCGCGAATGACTTCCGCCTTTGTCCGGCAGAGACGCAAAATGGGACCTCGATAGATGGCGATACGCGCGGGCAGCTCACCAGCAGGCTGGAAGAACGACGTTTCATCGATCGGGAGGCCTTGATACAGTCCCAGCAGATCGTCTTCTGATTTCAATTCAAGATCCTGCAGGATATCAGCCGAAGGCTCCTCTTCGACCACGATGGAGACCTCATCGGCGAGCGTCGCGAAACGGGCCGGCAGTCCGGCGAGTGCCTCTTGGATCCAGGCGTCGAATTCTTCCAGCGAGACAATCATTGGAGAATTAACCCGCATTACTCATGATGATTGATCACGAAATGGCGGAGTGGCATGCGATAAGAACGAGGAGCGCGACTTGCGTGATGTGTGAGCCCTGTCCCTACCAGTCGCGCTTTTCCCGCCCGTCTCGCTTGAGTTAGACATCAACGGCGACACCCGGCCCTAAAAAGATAAATTGGAACGAGACAGACGGCAATCCCAAAGAAGCCGTGACGGCTCTCGAATAAATCTCCCCTTGGGATCGGTAGTGATCCGCTCTGATCCGTACGTCCTCAGCCGCCACATCATCCGTCTTATAGTCGGCAATCCAGATCCGGTCGTCAAACTGGTAAATGAGGTCAATCACCCCTTCCATCATCTGGTCTTCGCCCAAGGGCATGACGAACGGGACTTCTCGCCCGAGCACCGTCGCACATTGCAGCCTTTTGTACGGCTCGGAGGAAAGGAAGTTTTCAAAGAGCGCCGTAAGATCTTCAGTGACATCACCCGCCAGTTGCGGGTGATTCTGTGTCACATAGCGATGACAGGCTTGCTCGATGACGGTACTGATATCAGAGCGAGGCCTGGTGAAGTCCCATTGTTCGAGCACCGCATGGGCACAGACTCCAACCAGCCGAGCAAGATCGGTGTCACGCCCTGTCACAGTGCGAGCGAAAACGGCCACGGATCTGCTTCCTGCGAGGCTCGAAGGGGTTAGCCGTCGCGGCGTCGTTCGATGTTGTTCCCACATAACCTGCCGTGCACGGCGGCGAATGAGAATGGGGCCAAGGGCCGGCCTAGGGGCTATCGTGGACAAGGGGTCCTGTCCACGCCGTCTCACTGCCACCGTAGCTGGCGTGGTGACACGCGCAAGTCGGCTTGTTCCGATGCAGATTTCTTCAGCCGTCGAGGGGGCCGCCTCGACGGCAATCGCTTCTCCGAGCAGAGAGAGGACGGTGTCATGCCCTAGTTTGGTGGTCTGCCCGCCGGATAAGATCAGCAGATCGCGCGCCCTGGTCATGCCGACATACAAGAGTCGCCGCTGTTCGGCTTCCTCCCGCGCCGCCATCTTCATGCCCACGAGCACAGCTCCGAGATTCGTGCGGCCTCCCATCTGCAGGCTATAACACCGGCTCGACCAATCATGATGGATGGCCGGCCCCTTGCGAGGATTCTTGGACCCCTGGTGCAGGCCGGGAAGAATGACCACAGGAAATTCCAATCCTTTGGCCTTATGGATGGTCAGCACGCGGATGGCATCCAGTGATTCCTCAGCCAGGGCGCTTTCTGCCTCATCCGGCTGTTCCGATACCCTGGTCATCATTAGGTTAACGAACCCGGTCAAGGTGAGATGGGGGCGATCAGTGAGTGTTTCGGCCATATCTCGTGTCTTCCGCAGATTGGCCACCGCTTGTTCGCCATGGAGCGACGCGGCGGCTAATTCCAGGACGGGCAATCGTTCGAAGATCAGATCGATGGCGTCAGGGACAGGTTGCAAGGGAGCGAGCTGGTGCAGCTCGGCCAATTGATCATAGAGTCGTCTCACCATTCCTGCCTGTGGATGGTTCCAGGCAGACAGCCGTTCCCGTTGCTGATAGTCCAGCCCCTCTCTCTGCTGGAGGGTCAGCAGATCCCGGTCCGTCATGCCGCCCAGGGGTGACCGCAAGATTCCGACCAGCGCAATCGTATCGTGGGGGTTGTCGATGACCCGCAGGAGGTTGACCAAATCGATAATTTCCTGCCGACGATAAAAATGCTTTTCCCCGTCAGTGATATAGGCGATGTCGTAGCGGCGAAGGGCGTCGAGATAGACCTGTGCCTGGGTCAACTTTCTGAAGACCAAGGCAATGTGGCCCGGTTGGAGAGGACCTTCGCGTCGATCACGATCCATGATTGTCGTGCCGGCAAGGAGCTTCTCCTTCAGCCAGCGCGCCAGCGCTTCCGCCTCCGCCCGAGTGGCCGCCTGTACATCGAATTCCTCATCGTCCTCTCCCGGGGTGACGAGGCGAAGCTGAACCCCTGAGACCGAGACTTCCGGTTGGCGTTGAGGCCTGGCTGCCAGCCGTTCATTGGCCGGCTGAACATGTTCGGTTGGCAGGAAGAGGCGGTCGAAGACATTGTTGACAACGTCGAGCACGGTCCCGTCGCTGCGAAAGTTCGTCACCAAAGAATAGACGCCTCCCCCACCCGCTCGAATTTTCTCCACCACCCGTTCGAAGGCTTCAATGTCGGCTCGTCGGAAAGCATAGATTGATTGCTTGGGGTCCCCCACGATAAACAATTTGCCCGGCTCCAAGTCAACATCATGCCACAGGGTCTGATGGCTGCCCGCCCGTTCACCGAGGTAGAGGATAATCTCGTACTGCACCGGATCAGTGTCCTGAAACTCATCGACCAGGATCGCCCGATAGGTCTGTTTAATCCTGGCTCGGACGGCGGGATGCTCGCGCAAGAGAGTTTTAGCCCGTGCCAATAACCCATCGAATGCGATCCACCCAGAGGTGAGAAATTCATGCTGTACCTGCTCGACGAAGGGTCGTACAAGCGTCACCACCTCTTGAAAGTATGACTGGTCAACTGTGAGAAGCTGTTGGGCGAGCCCGATGATGGAGGCCGCCTCCCGAAACGCAACCTCATCCCATCCGGCAGGGGCCTTTCCCAGATCTTTTTCCAGTACGGCCCGTTCATCCTGAGCTAAGTGCGCAAGTCCTGGCGGCCCATTTTCCAACAAGAGTGCCAGCGCCTGTACCGCGGCGGCAAGCATTTGCTCCGCCTTTCGCCGTTTCGGACGATCTTGAGCCGCAAGGAGCGTAGCAGCACAACCCCGCGTGGCTGCAATCAAGGCCCGCAAGGCTCCCTCCAAGGAGCTGGCACGGCACTGCCGTTCCAACTCATCGAGTTCCACAAAATCCCCGGCGAGGGCAGCGGTAAACTGCCGGAGATCGTCGAGGGTGGTCCCGGCCAGGACTCGTCGCCATCGTCCATGCTGTGGCCCGGTCGATCCCAGCTCATCGTCCAACCAACGGTCCCAAGATGAGTGAAATAATTCATTGAAACGTGACCCGTCATCCTCTTGAAATAATGGATCAATCTCTGACTCAAGCGGATGGAGCCGCAGGAGGTGTGCGGCAAAACTATGCAACGTGCCGATCTGGGCTTTTTCCATCTGCTCAAGCGCAGTCCCGGCTCGCTCACTTGCTTGTTCAGCTGAGAGATGGTAGCGGGCTTGGAAGGTAGCGATCAGGTCATCGGCCTGTTCGGTCAGGCGAATGAGTTGCGCACGAAGTCGCTGCTTCATTTCAATGGCCGCTTTGTTGGTAAAGGTGAGGGCCACGATCTCTGTGATGGCCAAGGGGTTCGGCTCTCTCAGAAGGAGGTTGAGGATGCGATTGACGAGGATCGTGGTCTTGCCGGTTCCAGCTCCCGCGACCACCACGACATTGCGGTCCCAGGTGGTCTCCGCCAGGAGGCGATCCTGGGAATCCGAAAGTGTCAGGACCTCACTCATCCTGTACCTTTTGCTTTCTCAAGCGGCGTAAGACTCGGGCCTGGGGCGACCGGTATGAGCGCCACCAGGCCATGGCGTCGTGGCGTCGGCATGCACCGGAAAATTCGCAGTAGTCGCAATAGCCGTCGGGAAGTATAAAAAATTCTCTGTTCGCGATGCCTTGGAGCAATGTGGAGAGCGTCTGTCGGATCATGTCGCCGGTGTGGCCGATCCAGAGGCCGGCGTCAAAGGTTGAACGAGAGATCGGCTGTTTCCACTGCGGAGCCAGGAAGAGCAATTGGACATCGGTCGTGGCCGGCAGCGAGGGCAGCGTCATACGGGCATAGAGTGGTGGTTGCAGTCGAAATCCGCGCACGGCCGACAGAGCAAGGTTACGATCCACGGCGGTAATCTCATTTCCCTGTTTAAATTTATAGTCCACGATACGAAGCGCAGGAGGGTCAGCGCGATAGTCGACACGGTCCAAGGTACCATGGATCTTCAAGGAAACCGGTGACGCATCAGACTCCAGCGGTACGGTTCCTTGGGCATCTGCCTCAAACGCAATAGGGCGAAATCCGGTTGCCTGATACTCCGCCTGGTCGGAAGAGACGGCGGCCGTGACCAACGCTGTGGCCTGTTCTCGTGCCAAGGTCCAGAGCAGGGCATGACCAGTCCCCTGGCTTGCAGCATGGGCGGCAAACGTATCGGTCACTGCCGCATTCACCGTGGATTGCACGGTGGCCTCGGTGAGCGAGCCATCCGGCCACCGGAGCTGCACCAACCTTTCGTAGCTCACACGAAGTGATTCGTGAACAAGGTTTCCGAGCGTTAAGGGAGGTAGATGGTCGTGAAGAAATCGGCGCACAGGCTCCAGCCGAAGGACTTTTTCTGCAAAATACTGAAAGGGACAGGTCGCATACCGTTCCAATGCGGTTGGCGAGAAGCTCCGTTCCGTGGCAGTGGGTAAGGCCGGAGGCTGTGTTCCGAGCATGCCGTCGAACGAACCAAGCTCGGGGGATTCTCGCTCGATGGTGTTCAGGGTGGCGAGGCCCTGTTCAAAGAGGGGACGGTCTCGCCCCATCGCATCGAGTACGGGTAGCGCATCGTGGCCCTGCAACAGGCAACCCAAGGCCAATTCCTCGCCCGGTAACAGGTCTTGGATCGATGGCTGTTCGCTGATTCGTTGTGTCAGCCGCCGCGGAACCGCCTCTTCCGGCTTCCCGACGAATCGTGGATCGCGCAGCGCCATGGCGATGAAGCCGGAGGGCGCCATGACACGTCCTGTTTCGTCGGCTCGCTGGTACGACAGATACAGCCGATTGGTTGCCGAACGGCTGAGGAGTTCAAACAACAGGAGTTCTTCTTCATGCCCGGCTAGTTTCTCATCGATCTTGTAGCCCAGGGTTGATTCTAGTACGACGCGGTGACGATCATGAAGAAAGGGGTCTTCGCGCACGAAGCGCGGAAAGATTTTCTCGTTCATGCCAAGAACAAAAAGCGCTCGAACCGTCCTGCCGCGGGCCGTCATGGCATCCAGCACCTGAACACCCTGGTGGCTGCCCGCTTCGATGGGGATGCTTGTCTCGCCCAATACCCGCTGGAACAATTCGACCCATTCCTCCCATGAAAGGTCCCCTCCCAGCGGGTCCAGCTGCTGCAGACGGGCCAGCGAAGATCGGATCAGCGAGCCAACCTTGGTGAGATCGGTCGGCTCGGGTGACTCGCTCAATGGTATGTCGAACAGGTCGGGCACATGAACATGGGATTGCACCAGCGTGAGAAATGCTTCGGTCAGGGTTCCGATCGATCCTTGCGCGGGGAGAGCCCGGCAATCGTGAATCAATCGCGACACGAGCTCCCACAAGTACGTCAACTGTGAGGTCTCGCGCGTCCCGATCATTGCCTGATCATCTTCGTCAGGCCCCGCTTCTGCATCGCGAAGAATCGACGAACTGGCCGGCTCATTCAGACGCCTCCATTCCGCTTCCCCTTTCGTAATACCCAAGGTGTAGACGAGAGAGCGCCAGATAGCAGGCCGGAAATTCTCTCGGGCGTCGCCGACGGCCTTTGCATGATAGAAGGGTGACGTGACCACATCCAGCATGGCAACACGGTCGAAATCGTTGAGGGGGAGCGACGCGAGGCGCAAGAGGGTTTTGACCAGGGGTTCGCGCGACAGGGGCTGACCGGCTGTTGACGTAAAGGGCACCAGATACTGATCGAACACCGATTGTAGCCGAGCCTGATAGGGCTCCAGTGTGCGAGCCACCACCCCGATCTCGTCCAAACGATAGCCGTTCGCCTCGATCAAGATCAGGATTTCACGGCAGACCGTCGCCAACTCCTCTTCGACCCCGATTACGTTCGTGACGGTGAGTTCTACCAGCTCCGTTGTTGCGCTTCGAACCCCTTCCCCACTCCGATCCTCATGGGTTTCTGCCAAAGAGAGAAGATGTCGCTCAAAAAATTGGCGGGCAAAGAGAAAAGCCGGGAAATTCTGTAGCGGAAAGTACAATGTGGTCGGCGCAACACGGATCACCGATCCAAAGAACGAGAGTTGGACCTGCGAGAGGTCGTAGAAACCATAGTAGAAGACGTGTTGCAGTCCCTTAAGAAACGAGGAACTTGAGAGATCCCTGCCAAGTGAGGCCGCCAGGTCATCCGGGGAACCGACCCCGAGCGACCGGCCTGCTTCCATAATGGCCGCATGCAGGGTGAACATGGAACGGAGCCAGGTTTGGTCCTCCTCCTCGAACACCTCTTCCGTGAGGGCCTTCAACGCTGTCGTTGGCGTGACCACCGCATCCTTTAAATCGCGCACCGTCGCCCACAGGCCTTTCCAGGTTCCTGGTGAGGCAGGCAAGCGCGTGAGCGGTTCAAGCCCTGGAAGATTGCGCCGAACCACCTGCTGCACCAATTGTTCGAAGAAGAAATCGTCGACCAGCTGCAGGGGCGGTTCTGGACTGGTCTCGGGGATCACCGCGAGCTCATCACGCAGGCGAATGGCCAACTGGTGGAACGTCAGGAAATGGATATTGAGGAAGGCGCGGGGCTCGTGACGCGTGAGTAACTGTTTCAGTTGCTCGACCAGGGAGGCCGAGGGGACAATGACGGCGAGCGGAGCAAAGGGATCGTCGGTCTTACAGGACCGAATGTCCTCGACCAGGGCACGATCAAGAGTTGGATGAAAAGGCCCGGTGACGATGCGAAGCATCTAGGATCGAATGCTGAATGTTAAATGATGAATGTTGGGTAACAGACAATTCACCATTCAAAATTCATAATTAGACATTGCCTCGGCTAGCCAGTTTCCGGCCCCAACAGCTCGCCATTACAATCTACACAGCACCAGCCGCCATCGATAAATCCCATCGGATCGCCGCACATGGGGCAATCCGGTGGAGGTCCCTTGTCGATGACAGGGAGCTCAGGTAGTTCAAAGTCGTCGTCGTCGGCCATTTAGCGGTTCTTCCCCTACTCGCGTGGTTTCATTTTGAGCAACAAGGCCTTCTCGGCGCTTTCCCGACTCGGAACGCCGACGAACGTCAGTCGTCCATCGATGATCGTGGCAGGCACGGCCCTGACCGCATGCCGGTCGGCGAGGCTCCGTCCATCCTCTGTGGTGATATCCACCTCGCGGTAACTGAAGCTATATTTCACCCGCAACTGTTTCCAAAGACTCTTCGCAGAGGGGCAGGCCCCACAGCTTGGCGAAACTAAAAGCAAAATGTTCGGCACCGACTCCCTCCAACAACTGCACGATCTTAACACCGGGGCGAATGGGGCGGCAAGCGAGGGGATGGCCCTGGTCTTGCAAACTGACCGTCACCGTGCTAGCGTGCCAAGGCTGTAGCACTCAGGAAACGGTCTCCTTTTCGTATAATCTCGTACGGGTAGGAAGAGTATCAAATTCATATCGACGTCACGGACGTCGCTCGACTTGAGAATAAGGGGGTCAACCCCCCTCGCCTGCGTCAGCAGGCGCTCTGCAAGTCTTGAGGGGAGGTGAAGGCATGGGAGTGGTTTCGATCAAGGAACTATTAGAAGCCGGTGTCCATTTCGGGCACCAGACGAATCGGTGGAACCCAAAGATGAAGAAATTCCTCTTTGGAGAACGCAACGGCATCTACATCATCGACCTTCAGCAAACACTGACACGGATCGAGCAAGCCTATGCCTTCGTCCGCGACACCGTCGCCGCAGGCCAATCGGTCCTGTTTGTCGGGACCAAGCGGCAGGCCGCTGAGATCCTCCAAGAAGAAGCCTTGCGCGCTAACATGTTCTTCGTCAACCAACGCTGGCTTGGCGGGATGCTGACAAACTTTCAGACCATCCGGAAGAGTATCGATAAAATGAAAAAGCTGGAGGCCAAGCTGGCAGATCCCAGTCAATACGGGCTGAAGAAAAAAGAAATCATGAAGATGCAGAAGGAGATCGTCAAGCTCCAGAAGTATCTGAGCGGCATCAAGGACATGCGCGGCGTTCCAGGGGCCGTCTTCGTACTCGACACGCGCATCGAGCACATTGCCGTGCAGGAAGCGAACCGGTTGGAGATCCCCGTGATCGCGATTCTGGACTCAAACTGCGATCCGGACCACGTCACCTATCCGATCCCTGGAAACGACGATGCTATTCGCTCCATCAAGCTGATCACATCTCGCATTGCCGACGCCTGCATTGAAGGCGCCCATTTGCGGACACAGCGCGAAGAAGCGGAATTCAAACCTGTTCCTGCAGCGGGAGACAAGGCCGCGGCCATCAGCTTCGCGAGCGCACCGGCTTCATAACGCCCAGCATCGTAGGCATCAACGACCACACTCACTGTCTACCGAGAAGGACTGTCACGTATGGCTGGAACAAGTCAGCTTGTCAAAGAACTGAGAGAAAAAACCGGCGCCGGCATCCTCGACTGCCAGAAAGCGCTCATCGAGAATGGCAGCGATATGGAGAAAGCCATCGATTATCTGCGTCAAAAAGGTTTGGTCGCCGCACTCAAAAAATCAGGCCGCGAGACTAACCAAGGTCTCATCCACGCCTATATCCACATGGGTGGAAAAATCGGTGTGCTCATCGAAGTTAACTGTGAAACCGACTTCGTCGCCCGGAATGAAGAGTTTAAGTCGTTCGTCAACGACCTGGCCCTCCAGGTCGCTGCCGGAAAGCCCTCCTACGTCAAACGGGAGGATGTTCCCGCCTCGCTCATCGAGAAGGAACGCACGATTTATGAGGGACAGGCCAAAGAAATGGGCAAACCCACTGCCGCATGGCCGAAGATCGTCGAAGGTAAGTTGGAAAAGTTTTTCCAGGAGAGCTGTCTGATTGAGCAGGCGTTCGTCAAGGACCCGGCCGTCACAATTCATGACCTCCTCGCACTGAAGATTTCTAAAATCGGCGAGAACATGAAAATCCGCCGCTTCACCCGGTACCAATTAGGCGAAGCATGAGCTCTGCCACCTATCGGCGCATCCTCCTGAAAGTGAGCGGAGAGATGTTGGCCGGTGAGCAGGGTTACGGCATCCAACCTTCCATCCTTGAAGGCCTCGCCTCAGAAATCGCCTCCGTTGTGGCTCTCGACATCGAAGTCGCCGTGGTCATCGGTGGCGGCAATATCTTCCGCGGTATTGCTGCTAGCGCGTCCGGTATGGAACGCGCCTCCGCCGACTACATGGGGATGCTTGCGACGGTGCTCAATGCCTTGGCTCTGCAAAATGCGCTTGAGCGTACCGGCATTATGACGCGGGTCCAGTCCGCGATCGAAATGCGCCAACTGGCGGAGGGGTATATCCGCCGACGAGCCATTCGCCATCTTGAGAAAAAACGCGTGGTTATCTTCGCCGGCGGCACTGGGAATCCCTACTTCTCAACCGATACCGCGGCGGCCCTCAGGGCGATGGAGATCGGGGCCCAAGTCATCATGAAAGGGACCAAGGTCGACGGCATCTACGACGCTGATCCCGTGAAGAATCCCTCTGCCAAGAAATATCAGACGATCTCCTTTCTCTCGATTTTGAATCAGAATTTGAAAGTGATGGATGCCACGGCCATTAGCCTTTGCATGGACAACAACCTTCCGCTCATCGTGTTCAACCTGAAGGAACAAGGCAACTTCAAACGCGTTGCCATGGGCGAAGCGATCGGAACCGTTGTCACACCCGAGCGCCGTTAACTTTCTGGGGAGTCACTCATGTCCAACCCTGCCGCCATACACCAAAAAGTCACGGAAAAGATGGAGTCCGCACTGGAGCATCTCAAGCGCGATTTGGCCGGCCTGCGGACAGGGCGAGCGTCGGTCGCCCTCTTCGACGGCGTTCGGGTCGACTACTATGGCACGATGACCCCGTTGAAACAGGTGGCCAGTATTTCAACGCCGGAGGCCCGTCTCATCACGATCCAGCCGTGGGAGCCGGCCCTGATTAAGGAAATCGAAAAAGCCCTGGCGGGATCGGGCCTTGGCATCACACCGTCCAACGACGGAAAAGTCATCCGCGTTCCCCTTCCGCTACTCACCGAAGAACGGCGCAAAGAGCTCAGCAAGATCTGCAAAAAACACGGCGAAGACACGAAAGTCGTTGTGCGCGGGTTTCGTCGAGATGCCAACGAAGAGTTGAAGAAACTGCAAAAGGATGCCAAGTTAACTGAGGATGACCTGCGAAAGTCTGAAGCCGACACCCAGAAACTGACCGATCAGTACATTCAAAAAATCGACGACGTGGTAAAGAAAAAAGAACAAGAAATTATGGAAGTGTGACCTCACTTTCGACCTTGTTACCCACCTACGCCACCGTCAATCTCGCGGCACTTGCCCATAATCTCTCTCGCATCAAGCGCTACTTGTCTCCCGGCTGTGAGGTTATGGCGGTCGTCAAGGCCAATGCCTATGGGCATGGAGCTCTGGAGACTGCTCAGGCGCTTACGCGCCAAGGCATCGGGCGGTTTGCCGTGGCCTCGCTCGACGAAGGTATCGCACTTCGCCAAGCCGGTCTCTCAGCGTCTATCGTAGTTCTGGGAGCGCTCTTTGAGAAACAGGTGTCCGACCTGGTCGCTCACCGGCTGACCCCGGTCGTCAGCGACGGGCGCATCCTTCCCAGCTTGGCCAAGGCCGCTCGTACACATCCGACCCCCTATCCGATTCACCTCAAGGTCGAAACCGGGATGGGGCGGCTAGGGTTTTCTCCGGAAGAGCTACTCTCCATCCTCGACAACCCTATCTTGCGAAGTCCCCTCCAGGTCGAGGGTATGATGACCCACCTTGCCGACGCAGACGGGAAAGACAGCATCTTCACGGAACGACAGCTCGGAGCATTTCGTACCGTGCTGGAACAAATCCGAGAACGTGGTGTCACCATCCCGTTAGTGCACACGGCAAACAGTGCCGCCATCGTCAGGTTTCCCGACGCACACTATTCACTCGTGCGTCCAGGCATCATGCTCTACGGATATCATATCTTGCCAGCCACAGTCCCTACTCCCGATCTCAGACCCGTCCTCTCACTACGAACCACAATCGTCCAACTACGGACCATCCCACGAGGGGGAACAGTCAGCTACAACGGCACATTTGTCGCGCCACGACCGACACGCATCGCGGTGCTGCCGATCGGCTATGCCGACGGCTATAGCCGTCGGCTCTCCCATCGCGGATCGGTCTTGATCCAGGGGCGCCGCGCTCCCATCGTCGGTCTGGTGTGCATGGATATGATCATGGTGGATGTCACCGACCTCGCATCGGTACAAGTGGGTGAGATCGTCACGCTGATCGGTCAGCAGGGAAGGGAATCGATCTGGGCTAATGAAGTGGCCGACTGGATCGGCACGATCTCGTATGAAGTCCTCTGCGGGATCGGCTCCCGCGTTCCACGCTTGTACGAATCCGCCTAACGGCGCGTGACATGCGAGACTCGCGTGAAAGGCGCGACGCGGCATAGATCCAAGCGATCCCCACCTCACCTTGTCTTGGTCTTGCATGTCGCGCCTTTCTCGCCCATCCCGTCATTCTCGCCGGTTAATACACCATTCGAATCGACGCACTACCATTATACAG
>JAQBES010000259.1:0-17345 GCA_032123755.1 Nitrospirota bacterium | reverse complement strand
TATTTGGAATCAACCCCTGGCTGAGTAAAGAAAGACGGATCCCAGTATTGTTTTTCCCAACTCGGCTTGGCTCCTCCCCTGATGGGTGACTCAAAGAATTGATACCAGCTCGGGTTTACATAATGAAACGCCGCACCAAATACTTCGCTGTCATGAACAATATTGGGATCTTCGAGCGCATAGAGATGTCTTATTTCATCATCGGTTGGCTCCGTATGTGGCCGCATTTGAAAGATACCCGTTACATTGTCAACCGTCTTAAAAATGAAGTCTCCTGCTTCAGTTTTGCAAAGATGATCGAAGTATTCCTGCGAGGTCATGCCGGGCTTGTAACCGCTGTACTCCGGCACCGGATTCGGAATCTTAATGGAGTGCGCAAAGCGGCCGTCTTCGGTCGCCAGCGGATCAGCGGGCTTGAGCTTCAAAATGTCGCAGGCCGTATCATTCAGTTTCAGTTTCGTCTTGGCACAATTGGCTGCAAACACCTTCATCTCCCGATCAAACCGCTGACCTGGCGTTTCGTTCTGTGCTGAGAGGCCTGCTGCGCATCCGGCAATGAGCAGCCCTCCTAAGCCCAATATCAGCCGCCCGCGCGTCCAGTGTATGGTCGTCATATCAGTCAGTCTCCTGGGGTTGAAATAAGTGAGAGTTGACCCCTTTTTATTCTCGGCTCCTTGTGTGACAGACGAGGGCCTGGTGCGTCTTGGATTTGATGGCTGGCGAGCAGGAAATACATGTATTTCCATATGGGATTTTTCTGAAGGTGGGCGAATGTACAGAGCCATTTAGCCCCTGTCAAGGGCTTTGCTCTGGAAGTATTGTTCGATCGACAACGGACGACAGGTTCGCTGAGAAGGAAGAGGGGAGGGGAGGGCAGAGTGTTAAGTGAGAAAAATGGAGGAGGGGAGGACCTAGCAGGCTACGTAAAAATTATTGTGATACGCCAAAACTTCGCTGACCTGCACATCTGGAACAACGGGGGAGTACAACGCAGGATGCTCAAAAAGACCAGACTTCTCACCCGCCCAACCCTGGCGCGCCAAGACGCACCTTGACCCAGGCAAGGCCGCAGCGAGCGAAGAGGCGAGGTATACGCTTCGGTATGTTGAGCTTCTGAGCGAAGCGAGAACGAAGCTGGCGGGCTTTTTCAGCGGCCTGACGTTATTGAATGCCTGCCTGGCGTTGTAGCCAGCGCACATACTTCACGATCTGATCAACGTCCTGAGGAGTGACGGCGTCGATCTTCGGCATGTTGCCGAATGCCCAATGGTGTGCCTTGACACCGTTGGCCGCAGCATATTGGAAGGCCTGATCCCCATGATGGTGCGGCTCGTAGATCTTATGCACTAACGGAGGTCCGTGGTCGGTTCCCGCCGCTTGCTTCCCATGACAGGCCGCGCAGTTCGCGTTGAATGTGGTTTCGCCCACTTGAAATTCTGTCGGTACAGGTCCGCTTACGGCTGTTGGCTTAGGAGGTTCCGAGGCATCGCAGGCCGCGAGAAGGCTAAGGCTCAGCACACACACGACGATCTGAAGCGTTGAGGTCATCGGGATTTTCATGGAATTAGTACCTCTGATCTTGTTCATTTGGTCTGTTCGGTCTGTCTGATTTATTTGGTTGAACTGGACTTATCAGATGTGCCAGACGGACTAGACTTGTCCTCACGGCGAACCTTCGAAGTTCCTGAATGTCGCAATGGTTTCCTCCCCAGCCTTCTAGAGCCGGGCATCGAACAGGATGTTCAAACAGGATGGCCAGCAAGGCCGCAGGCGAATCGAAACCAGAGGAGGTACCGACCGCACTCCGTGGGACTGTTCGCCCGTACAATGAATCTTGGCGAACAGAAAACCCCCTCCAGCACGCCCGACCTCTGACAATCTCAATCGGTGCGTTGAGGATTTCGATGAGTAGAGAACAACGCTGGCCGCCTGTTTCAACGTCCTGAGGTTATCGCATATGCGATGGGATCTACAACCCCGGCCTTCGTGAATCCCTCCCGCCGGATCACGCAACTATCGCATCGCCCGCAAGCCTGGTTCCCCACCGGATCGTAACAACTATGGGTCAAATGAAACGGGACATGCAGCTCGATTCCTTGCCGGATGATTTCCTCTTTTGTCAGCATCAGCAAGGGGGCTTTGACATGGAGGGGATTCCCTTCAGTGCCGGCTTTCGTGCCTTCCTTCACCGCCGCTTCAAACGCGCTAATGAATTCAGGCCGGCAGTCTGGATAACCGGAATAGTCGAGTACGTTCGCGCCAAAATAGATGAGAGCCGCACCTACGACCTCCGCGTGCGCTGCCGCAATTGAGAGAAAGATGAGATTCCGCCCCGGCACATAGGTGACAGGAATGCTCCGGCTACGTTCGGTATCCTCGCGGTCCTTGGGCACTGCCGCCGGGCCGGTGAGCGCCGACCCGCCGATGGCGCGAAGATCCAGATTCATCACCAGATGGTTCGCCACGCCCAAGGCGGCTGCGACCTCCCGAGCCCGCTCCACCTCCACCGCATGCCTTTGTCCGTAGGCCATCGTGAGGAAGAAGAGTTCGCAACCCTCCTGCTTGGCGATAGCTGCTGTGACAGTGGAATCCAGCCCTCCACTCGCCAAGACGACTGCTCGATGTTTCATTGGCTTCATCGCACCTACTCCCACATACGGAGGAGGGTACCAAGTGTGGGGACAGAACACGAGCCTCGCCTAATGCGGGCTAAGATCATGAATGGCGAGATGCGGACGATGTGAGGCAGGGATAAGACCGATCGCGCAGAGAAACGCTTAGTCGCGATCTTCCTCTCGCTCGATTCTTTCCAGCAGCTCTTCTTTCGACTGACACTCGACGCAGAGCTTTGCAAACGGGACGGCTTCCAATCTCCGCTCACTGATCTCTACGCCGCACTCCGCGCAGATACCATAGGTGCCTTCGGTGAGCCTCGTCAACGCTTCATCGATGGCCTGCCGGCGGCGGTTGCGCATTTCCATCAAGGAAATGCCCAGCTCGCGATCGAGATCCATGAGGGCTTGATCGCCGACGTCGCGGGCAGATTCAAGCCGTCGCTGTTTATCTTCAATGAGGGATTGGCCCAGACTCTCTTCAATCTCTTTGATAATTTCCTGGCGCTTCCGCATCAACATCTGCTGGAGGACTAGGCGGCGGTGCTCCCGGTCTTCGCGTTCCTTAGCCGATTCTTTCGGTTTGGCCGCTAGGGGAGAGACGGCCATGCTGATGGGCTTTTCGAGGACCACAATTGCCGCGGGCTTTGGTTTGCTCACTGGTTTCGCGAGCTTTGCCCGCTTCGCCGGTTTCGGGGATTTCGCCCGTACTTTGACCTTCGCCACCGGTTTCTTCTTGGTAGAGGTTTTTGTTGCCATGGCGGGTTCTACTCCTGGGCTGAACGTCGAATAGCCAAAAAAAGTTTGGCATTCATAGCACGGTGCCAGGACTCTTGACAAGGGGCTGTGGGGAAGAGGCTGAGAGTTGCTAAGGATAGAGGATCGTCGAATGGATGGGGTAGCCGACCAGTTTGTCCCGACCCTTAAGGCCCTGGAGCTCCACGAGAAAGTCGAGCCCGACGATTTCGCCCTCCAACTGCCGAACGAGAGACACCACCGCGGCCGCTGTGCCCCCCGTGGCCAGCAAGTCATCCACTATCAGCACGCGTTCTCCCGGACCAATCGCATCGCGGTGGATGGCAAGGGAGTTCGACCCGTACTCGAGGCTGTATTTGATTTCAAAACTGTCGGAGGGTAACTTGCCGGGCTTCCGGACTGGCACGAAACCGGCGTTCAACCGGTTTGCCAGTAGCCCACCGAAAATAAACCCGCGCGATTCAATGCCGATAACTTTGGCGATCCGCTGCTCCTGATAATAGGCGGTCAATTCATCGGCAATCGACGACAGGGCGCGGGCGTCTTTGAGCAGCGTGGTGATGTCGTAGAAAAGAATACCGGGCTTGGGGAAATCGGGAACTTCGCGAATGAGGGCGTGATAATTGACGGCGGTCATCGATCAGAGCAGGTCGGCTTGTGTCATGGTTCTGCGTTCAATGGTATGGCGCAAACGTGCCAAGGCGGCCATTTCAATCTGCCGGACCCGCTCACGGGTCAACCCCATCACCCTGCCGATTTCTTCCAACGTCTTGCCCTCACTCCCATCGAGCCCAAACCGCGCCATGATAACAGTTTGCTCCTTCTCAGGCAACTCCTGCACCCACTCCATCATCTCCGCCCGACGCATCACTCCCTCGGCGGTATCGGCAGGCGATACACATGAAGGGTCCTCAATCACATCGCGCAAGAACGTATCCGCGCCCTCATTGATCGGACTGTCCAACGAACAGGTGGTACGGACCACTTGCCTGAGATCCAACACCTCTTCGTCCGTTGTCTTCATCCGTGCCGCCACTTCCGACGCGGTCGGTTCTCGTCCGAGTTCCTGGACAAGCCGCTCCACTTTGCCGAGATAGCGATTCAACCGCTCCACCACATGCACCGGCAACCGCACGAGCTTTCCCTGATTGATAATCGCTCGTTCAATGTACTGCCGGATCCACCAGGACGCATAGGTACTGAAGCGAAACCCGCGCTTATAGTTGAATTTTTCGACGGCCTTGATAAGTCCAAGATTGCCCTCTTCGATGACATCGGCGAAGGGGAACCCTCGATGCATATAGCGCTTACCGATACTGATGACCAGACGCAGATTCGATTCGATCATCTCTTGGCGCGCCTGCTCGTCGCCCGCCATGACCCGCTTGCCCAGCTGCTGCTCTTGCTTAAAGGTTAGCAAGGTCGAGCGACGGATCTCGCGCAAGTAGCACTTGAGGGTATCCAATCCTTCGGAGCGGCGACTCTGTTTTTCCTCGCCGGCGGACGACTCGTCCACTTCCGAAGACGCGGCAGTGCCTTCGTCGTCATGGTCGACGACGTGTCGGCGTGCTTCGCCCAGGTCGTGTAACTCCTCGCCACCTCGTGCCATACGTTCCGTCGCTCCTAACTGGTTGCTCTCAGTACCACACTTGGAAATCTGAAAATCGTCCTGTCGCCGGACTCCACTCCACTTCAACGGCCGCCACTCGCGACGCCGGAGGCCCAGTCTTTACTTGTTCGATCAGGATCAGAATCTGGTCTTTGGGGCCCTCGACTTCAAGCTCGACTCGGCCATCATCGAGATTCCTGACCCCACCGCAGAGTCCTCGTTGCGATGCAACGCGAGCCGCGAACACACGATACCCGACGCCTTGGACTTTTCCCTTCACAAACAGCCTTGCTCGGAGAGCTGCCGGTTCAATTGGTTCGGCCATACATTCAGACAGACCGCGTAGTACCCACGATGCCTATCCAACGAACGGATACTCTCACACCTCCGCGGAGGCGTCACGCGTTTTGCGATTCCGCGCGAGAGAATCTTGTACAACGGCGCAGAAAAGTACAGAAGGGAAATGGGGAGGAGATTCGACGCACGGGTGCTGGGTGCAACTACTCGAATGCACGTGCGCGGGAACGTCATGGATAATTGCCGGGAGATGGCTCCGTTTCGCGGCATGAGTGCTGCCGCAATAGAAGAAAGGTCTACGGGTCGAGCAAGCGTGGGTCGGTACTTGGAAGCGAAGACAATGCAGGGTGTATCCACCCGTATCAGATTCGATAATGCGAAAATGAGCGGGCGGCACGAGCAAGCGGAGATTCGGGAGAAACGAAACACCGGATGGGCTTATCCCGTCGCCTCAATAGAAGACGAATAGGCTCCGGGTCGAGCAAGCTTGGTTTGGTCGGGGCGAGAGGATTCGAACCTCCGACCCCTGCGTCCCGAACGCAGTGCGCTACCGGGCTGCGCTACGCCCCGACAAAATCAATAGCACCACGAAGCGAGGTGGGATTGTCTTACATCAGAGGGTTGAAACGCAAGCCATGGGCATCGGCCACCGCTCGACAGGTAATCTTGCCGCCAGACAGGTTCACCCCTTTTGCCAGTCCAGCGTCTGCCCGCACTGCCTCCTCCACTCCCTGCGAGGCCAGACGCAGAAGATAGGGTAGCGTGGCATTCGTCAACGCGACCGTCGACGTGCGCGGAACAATCCCGGGCATATTGGCCACACAATAATGGAGCACCCCGTCCACTTCATAGACCGGGTCCGAATGGGTGGTGGGTTTCGTGGTTTCGAAGCAGCCGCCTTGATCAACCGCGACGTCCACCACCACGGCTCCTGGCTTCATGCGCGCCACTAGTCCACGGGAGACCAACTTAGGTGCTCGAGCCCCAGGAACGAGGACCGCCCCGATCACAAGATCTGCGGCCATCACCGACTCGTCAATCGTCGCTTGCGTGGAGGCACGCGTCACAATTCGACCACGATACAATTCGTCGAGCGCCCGGAGCCGGTCAAGGTCGAGATTGATCACCGTCACCTGAGCCCCCATCCCGACGGCAATCCGAGTTGCCGCGCTCCCCACCACTCCAGTTCCCAGCACCACGACCTTCCCCGGCTCCACGCCAGGCACACCGGCCAAGAGAAGCCCACGCCCTCCTTGCGTCTTTTCCAGATAGCGCGCGCCGATTTGCACCGCCATCCGGCCCGCGATTTCGCTCATCGGCTTGAGCATCGGCAACGTGCCGCCTTTCGCCTCGATCGTCTCGTAGGCAATCGCGGTGATCGTGGTATCCAGGAGGGCCTTCGTGAGCTCCGGCAAGGATGCCAAATGCAGATAGGTAAACAGGGTCTGGCCTGGATGGAAGAAATGGCATTCGGAGAGCAGCGGCTCCTTGACCTTCACAATGAGCGTCGCCTGCTGAAACAGCTGCTCTTTTGATTCTGCCATGGTGGCGCCGGCACTCCGGTAGTCCTCATCTGAGTATCCGCTGCCGACACCCGCCGATGGTTCGATCCAGACATCGTGGCCAGCCTGACGCAAAGCCCGCACCCCATCGGGCGTGACACTGACACGATACTCATGATCCTTGACCTCTTTTGGGACCCCGATGACCATGGCCTCTCCCTCCTTGGCAATCCATCACCCTAATTCTCAATTCATTCTATATACAATGGCTGTAAAAATGCACGGTCTCGCTCGTGGGGACATCCCCACCAAGTGGACAGCCCGCGCAGGCCTGGTGTAAGATTTGCCCGCTCATCAGCTCACGATCGACAGAGGGAGGTTCTATGGATTCTGCAGTTGGGTCCTGCAATGCCTGTGGCGCTACCGGCACCGCGCTTATGAAGTTATCGCTCGGGAAGGACTTTTTCGGTCGAGCCTACGATCGACTGTCCCCCTCGACCGATCAAAGCCCTAAATGGTACTGCGAAGGCTGCTCGATGCAGAAAAATCTCCAGCGAGACTTTCGCGATATCCTGGGGGAGTTCGACAAACTTACGGCTGGCCAAGGCTCCACCCTGTCCTCCCAGGAAGAATTTCAACGGGCCTCGTTACGGCTGCGAGAGATTGCGGCGATTCTTGCCGGAGCGGCGGGCCACGCCCCGTTTCTCACCGCAGCCGACGTCTCACAACTGATCGGCCGTATGCAAACCACCACGATGCAGGCCTAGGAACCATTCGTGTCGATCTTCACCCGTCATATTTTCGTCTGTACTAACCAGCGGAGCCCGGACGATCCCCGAGGGAGTTGCTCCAAGCTTGGATCCGAGGCGCTCCACGCCCACTTTAAGCAAGAAGCGAAGCGGCTGGACCTGAAAGACGTCGTCCGCGCCAATAAAGCCGGGTGTCTCGATCATTGTGCCGAAGGGCCGAGCGTCGTGATCTATCCCGAAGGCGTCTGGTATCAAGTCAAATCCGAAGCCGATGTGACGGAAATCATGGAGCGCCACGTCATCAAGGGCGAGGTCGTGACCCGTCTCGTCATGCCTGATCACCCGGTTCCCACGACACTTTCTCCACTCAAATCGTAGCGTCGCACCACAAGGATCGTCATGGCTGTCGAAGAAAAGTGGAAAGCCAACCTGGAAAAGGTGGCCTTCATGAAACAGTTTCCCGGGTTACTTGAAAACTGGGACGCCTTGGGGGGTAAAACCATCAAGGCCGTTATCCCGCTCAAGGGGAAACAGGGAGCCGCAGTGCTGGTGTGCACCGATGGCAGCTTTACCATCGTGCCCCTGATGGCTCCGGAGCCCTACGAGTTGGGCGAGGCCTTGGCCGTGGCACGGGCGTTCCTCGAACCGACGCATCAGACGGCCTATGTGGAGTATGATCAACTGGTCAAGAAGGACAAGGACGCTCTCAAATCGGCCAGGGTCGATAAGATCCTTGGAGCGATTCAGAATAATCTGGAGCGGCATCCGGAGTTGAAAGATCGCTTGAAAGAACTCGTGAAGGAGTGGAAGTGAGCAGCCTCCCAGATAGAAACATGTTCGATATCTTTTCCCAAGGTCTCTTTGAAGGAATCAAACCCATGATGATTATTCGCGATCACCTCATTCGTCATCCCGACCGCTGTACCCATCAAGCTGTCTGTGTCCCGATCTGCCCGACCGGCGCCTGGCTCTCGACTCCTCCCTACAAGTTTGATCCTTCCCGCTGCCTGGAAAGCTGTCGCCTCTGCCTGGATGCCTGTCCCACGCAGGCGATCTACGGGGTGTTCAAGAAGGGGGAGAAGTTGCTGGAGCCGCAAAAGAAGACGGGGTAGCCTGGCAGATCCCCTGTGCTCGCGCAACGCGCGGCCTCAGAAGGATGCGAGGGAGCAGGCAGACCGTTCTTCTTGCTCGCAGAGCCCCCACGATAAGGCGGTGGTCGCTCGATGCGCGCAGTGGGGGATCAGCCAGCCCACCCCTATAAGAGAGCCGAAGAGAAAAACTCGGTCAGTTTTCGCTTTCTCTCCCCACCAGACCGTACCAACGCGCTCGCTCCTCCGGTAAAGTCGCTTCAGAACTCTTCCGCGCATGTATGAAAAGACACAGAGAGAGATCGTCGTTTCTTAACGCACTGATACGCATCTACTCGGCAAGCGCGGTGCCCTCGCCGTAGATCCAATTTTTGTTTCGATGCGGGGGAGCCTGCGAAACGACAGGGCGTTGCGGGCAGCAGATAAAACCTGCTGCCCGCAGTCTTGGCTATGGCGCCAGTGTAAAGTCCTGGTCCAGATTATCACCAGCAGAAATATTGACTGTTGACGGTGCTGGAGTCTGAGTTGTGTACGCCACAGTGGGCGTCTGCGCGGAACCGTGGATGGAATATACACCGGCATCCGCTGCGTGCCCGGTGGTATCCGGCGTGATCGGCAAGGCCCCATACGATGCCAGAGACGGCGCCGCAGTGGGAAGCACCAATCCATACCCAAAATCGCCGACTGGATCCGCACCGTCATTGACCGTCGCGACCTGCAATCTCACCGTGACAGTTGGCCCACCGGAAAGGGCCTGTTTCGCAGCAACGTTAACTGTAGCGTCGTCACGATCATCAACAGCAGGCAGAGGAGGCGGGGTTATCAACGTCACGGCGTCGCCAATCGTGTGAAATGCGGAGGGCTGCAACTGGAACGGCTGGGCCTGAGTGCTAATGGGGGTAATGCTAGTGCTGCTGGAGACTGGCACTCCCGAAATCACGGCAGTCGCACAGCACGTATCGGTTGGGCTATTTTTCGCTGTGATCACGACGTCGTAATTTGTTGGCGTAAGATGGGCGAGGAAAAATTTTCCGGTTTGGGTGTTGGGCACCGTCGCACGGACAACTTCACCGTTTACCTGGGCCGACACGACAACATTGTTGCCAAGCAGGGTCTTATCGACAAAACCGTCGATGCCGTTCAACACATAGGGGATGACCTTGATCACAGGCTTCAGTATGTACTTGCCGTTCCCAGTCTTCACAATGGAGTGACAGGCGTCAAAGTCCAACAACAGATCGACACGTTGCCCGGAATTCACTGTGAACTGGTGGATCAATTTAATCCCGCTTTTTAATGCACTGGGCGTTACGAGCGGCTCCACAGATTTTGTGTCTGATAGGACAACCCAATTGGCAGTGGGATTATTGCCATTGTTGTCCTCCAGCACCAACCGTAATTGTGTGTAATGGCCTGCCGCCAGCGCTGTCTCGCCAAGATTGTCGAGCGCAAAATTGGGTTGTGTTGGATCGTTGAGGTCGAGCAGGTTGATTTTCCGCGCAGGGTTGAGAGTGATGTCGGTCCAGCCGGCAGCCTTGTCGTCAGCAGAGCCGCTTTGATGCACCCGCACTTTGCTGACCGTGACATTCACCTCGTCGAAGCCGCAGGCCGGTGCATCGGTCAGCGAAACGCCCAGCGTGCCGGGTTGAGCAGTAGCCACACCACCGTCACCGCCGCTACCACATCCGGCAACTAAACCGGCCAGCAGTAATCCCATCAACCCTATGAGCGATTTGTAATAGTTCTTGGACTTCATGTTTCACCACCTGTTCTGTTAATTTTTTTCCACATCAGCATCCAGACCATCTGTCAGCAATACATAGCTCTCGAGTGCTGAGCCGATCGCAACCTCTGTCTGGCTATCCTCCGTAGCCGTGCACAACGCATGCTAGGGGGGGAATGTTCTGTAAAACAATCCATAACTTTACGTATCATAGGCCTCAGCAATTCCCCGCCGTTTACCTAATGCTCGATAAAACAACCGGCTACGATCACAAATCGGACGGTTAAGTCCCATGTTGAAAATATTCTCGTCACGCGGCTCTTTCCAGCAATTCCACTTTAGTCGGTTACGCGGTGTTGGCATTTTCATACATGCCTAGCCGTAGAATCTGTATTATCTTCGGCATTTCCTCTTCAGCGCCTCGTTTGATTTACGAACAGGGGTTGGAATGAGAGCAGCACTATCGTAGGAGTAGAATTTGAGTTAGAAGCGGGAAGATGACGGAAGGTGCCAGTCAACCAGAGAGAAGCGTTCCAATGCTAGTCTGCTAGACGATCTGCTTTCGGAGTCGCCCCCAGCAGGCTGTGCCGACGTAGCCGCAGGCGAAGGTGCCGGTCGTGAGCGCCATGATTTGATAGACCTTGCTGCGGGGGATTTTTACTTTGACGGCGGGGTTCAGGAGATCGGGCGAATTCATGACGAGCTTGAGCGATTCGCCGGCGGAGAGAATCGGCCACATGCAGGACAATCGCAGACGGGTTTCATGTCGTGGAATCGCCATGGCGTAGAGCCAGCCTTGGTCAAGATGCTCCACTGCCATACGAACAAGTTTGCTCAGGACTGGCTGAAAACGTGCACGATTCTGCTGGTCCAGTAAGTCCCGCGCGGTGAGTCCGGCTTCGGCCAGCATGGGCGCCGGCACATAGCAGCGGCCTTCCTGGAGATCATGCGCGATATCTTTCACAATGTTCGTGAGTTGGAGGCCTTTTCCAAACCGCACCGCAACCTCGGCCATCTCTCGCACCTTCCATGAGGCCAACCCTGTTCGATGCGCACACATCAAATCCGTCCAGAATTCGCCCACACAGCCAGCCACGTAATAGGTATAGCGGTCCAGATCATCGAGTGTCTTCAGAGCCGTGAGATCTCTCGCTGACGTGCCGGGGAAGACGGCGAGGTCCATCTCCATGCCTTGCGTCAGCGTGGTCATAAGCCGTTGTATGCGGCGCCTATCCTCCGGTGAAAATGTCTGGAAGAGCTGGAAGCAATCTTCCAGTCGTTCGAGCAGGATACGCTCGGCAGAGCTCTGCTGGATAGGTCCCACCGCTTGCTGGATCTCTCGCACCTGAGCCCAGGCAATCTGATCGCTCACGAACTGGGCTTTGAATTGGCCGAGTAAATCCAACCGGCGCGGACGATCGATCAATTCCGTATCCGCAATCGTGTCCGCTGCGCGGGCAAAGAGGTAGGCGAGGCTGACTTGATCGCGCACATCTGCCGGAACGACGGCCAACGTCGTATAGAAGAGACGGGACACTTGTTTGAGAAGATCGCGGAGCAGTTCCTGCTTGGAGATCTCTATGTTCGTAGCCACATTTATCGCACTTCCAGGGTCCCTTCCATCCCTTTGTCGCGATGGCTGGGCAACGGCCAGAGACGTTTGTCGCAGTAGATGGGAAATGTGCCAGGCTGAGTCGGCGTAAATGTAATGGTAACCGTCTTGCCGGCGCTCACGTCCTGCTCGACGGTTAGGCTTCCCGCCGGGTCCTTGATGATAAAGTTGTGCGGGATAATCGTGGTTACGCTGGTCAGCGTCAGTTCCACCGGTTTCTCAGCTTCGGCAATCAAATGGTTGGGGGTATAAGAGTAGCTATCAATCGTGACCGTGGCTCGCTGCACCCCGTCTGCCGCCACCGGGATTACTACGGGAGGGTCGGACTGCGAGGGTTCCGCTGCATGAACGATTATCACGCCGACAGATGTCAGCAACCAGACCGCCGCCAACAGGTGGAGCATTCGCAGGGGCACCGTCCGCATGAGCACTTCTAACAGGAAGGACGGGAACGGGTCAACTTTGTCCAGGAGTATCAGCCACTTCGGGCACCTTGACCTTGCCAGTTCAGGAGTTATTCCCTACTACACATCGTCATCGCAATCTCGATTGAGATGCAATTCGCCGAATCGGTTAGTATAATCACCCTCACCGGTGACTCACCCGAACAACTGGGCGAGAACGCGGTCTTGAAGGAGGATCTCGATGAAGTGGTTGAAGGGCATGTCCCTGCTGTTGACCGCCAATATTCTGATCATGGTGACGCTCTCGCTCACCGTGCCGGTGCTTATCAATATTGTTCTGCCCATGTTCGGGATCGATCTCCGAGGATCGGTCGACCTCAGTTCGTTAGTCTGGGCCCTCGTCCTTGGATTTGGTGGCGCCTTTATCAGTTTGGCATTCTCCAAACAAATGGCTCGGGCAATGTTGGATTGTCGCCAGATCACCCAACCACGGTCGCAAGCCGAACAGGTCATTTACGGCTCCGTCCAGGAGATCGCACAACGGCTCCACATTACGATGCCTGAGGTGTGGGTCTATGAATCTCCCGATCCCAATGCCTTCGCGACCGGCCCCAGCAAGAACAACTCAATGGTGGCCGTCTCGACTGGATTGTTGAGCAACCTGCAAGAACAGGAAGTCCGAGCCGTCCTCGCCCACGAAATGGGACATATCTACAACGGGGATATGTTCGCAACGACCGTGTTGGCTGGGCTGATGAATACCTTCGTATACTACATTGCGATGTGGGTGCGTCGGTTCTTCGCACAGCGAGACCAGGCTATGCTGGGATTTGGATTGTCGATCGTGCTCCAGATCATCGTCAGTATCATGGCCTCGGTCCTGATCAGCTGGTTTTCGCGTCAGCGTGAGTTTGGCGCGGACGCCTTTTCCGCCAAGGTGTACGGCAAAGATTCAATGATCTCGGCCCTGCGCGCGATCGATCGATGGGTCACCCGTTCGCAGGTCGAGTACTCCGGACAGGATGCGCTCGCGACGATGAAGATCTCTGGCAAGTCCTCAGGCTTCATGCGAATCTTTGCCACGCACCCACCGGTCGAAATGCGCATTGAGGCCCTAGAGCGACTCTAAGCGCGAGGGGTACTGATGGGAAGATTGCGTCATATGTTGGTGGGGTTGTTCGCTGGACTCGGCGCGATCGTCGGCAGTGGATCAAGCGACCTCCTTGAGCCGAGCCCCGCACAGGCGAGACAAGAAGGAACCGTACTCATGTCAACACAGACGCCCATGGTCTATGACTTTACAATGAACGACATCGACGGCAAGCCGGTCTCGCTAAGCCAATTCCGCGGCAAGGTGCTGTTGTTGGTCAACACGGCCAGTTTCTGCGGGAATACGCCGCAGTACACCGACCTTGAAACAATGTATGAGCAGTATCGGGAGAAGGGCTTTGAGATCCTGGCATTTCCTGCGAATAACTTCGGGCGGCAGGAGCCGGGAACGAATGCAGAGATCAAAACGTTCTGCCACACTAAGTATAGCCTGTCGTTTCCCTTGTTCAGCAAGATTAGCGTGAAGGGTGGCGATAAACATCCGCTCTACCAGTACCTGACTGAACAGACCCAGTTCCCCGGCGAAGTGGAGTGGAATTTCCAGAAGTATCTCGTCGATCGTTCAGGAAAGGTCGTCGCGCGGTACCATCACCGTACGAAGCCGTTGGCGCCGGAGATCGTGCAGGATGTTGAGCGACTGCTTGCGGCCCACCAACCCTCGTGAATAATGCGGGCTAACACCCTCAGACTTTTCGATAAAACGAAATGTGCGTTCGATATTCCTGAATCGCGGCGGCCAGAGCCTGGCTGCCGCGAGAGATATTCGCATCCAGTGTGTCTTCAATCGTGGGATCATCGATTTCCACATCATAACGATCTTGTACGTTTGTTCGGACAGGACCCTGCGTCACCTCCCTCGGCATGAAAATCTCTTTCCAGACTTCTTTCTCGACCAGACACACATCTCTGAATCGCTCATAGAGCAGCGTCAGCTTCCCTTGATCCGTGACTTTAATTCGTTCTCCCATCCTGTTCCTTTTCTCCGTTTAAGGACTGTCGCCAACGCCACGGCATTCGTCGTCCCTCGGCATCTGTGCGGTTCGCGCGTGAACGTAGCCCGCATCATTCGCGAGGCTTCGTGAACAATGCGGGCTGGCAGGCCTACTTGTGTGGGCTTACGCCGGTAGGGGCCGCACCCTCGATAATGGTAAACCGCATGGTGCCTACTTGATTGCCCGCATGAAAAGACTGTTGCCCGAGCGGCGAGATGAACAGTTTCACGAGGTACATTCCGACGTCCCAGGCGTCTCCTGGTTTCTTGAGTTCAAGGAATCCGTAGCGTTCATGCCCCGGCACTTCCAAGGTGTCTTTGCCGAGCGGCATGGATGAGAGGACGCCCGTCTCCCCCTCCAGAAACCATTGCGCGCTGAACTGGGTAGGATCTTCCAGCGGGGCTGACTCGAACACGATATAGATCGCTGGAATATCCTGAGAAAACACCGATCCAGGCTCGATAGGCTTCAACCGCGGATCTTGCGTGTACCAGCCTTTTCGTCCGAATGTATCCCACTCGACGTCGTACCCTTTGGCCATCTTGATCCAGGTAAAAAGGGATTGCGGGATGCCCTTCTTCTGTTCGTCGAACGACGGGCTTTGCGTGGGATCGGCCTCGGTCGTCGCTTGCTCCTTCGGCGCGAACAGATCCCGCGCCTCGACTGTCTGCCAGACACACAAGACAACACTCAGGCCGGCCAGCACCCGCACGAGGATCTCCGTGCCTTTCCTTCTGGTCTCTCTCATTCGCGCCACCATGAACCGCTGGCTACTCGTATCGTCATGGTATCGAGAGATCAGGAAGGGGTCAATCACCGACTGAGCAGATGGCGCAACTATTTACGCTCCGACCCCTCACCGTCTGTGCTACGCTCGAGCGGTGTTCCCTCTCAGGGGAGGAGGATGTGCAGCTGATACCGTCCGCAGATCCGCAAGAGACCATGCCAAGCCGCTCCCTGGCGCAGAGTGCCGGCGAGCGAGGTCTTCGCTATGGCTTCCGAGATGGCGCCTGCCAAGCCGTCACGCAAGGAAGCGGCGAACAATACCTCTCCGCCTTCGCCCTGCTCCTACATGCAAGCCCGTTCCAATTGAGTGTGCTGTCGGCATTGCCCCAACTCATCGGGACAGGGGCCCAACTTGTTTCCGTTAAATTGTTACAGTGGATCCCCAATCGCAAAGCCCTCATCTCTTCTGGCACCATAGGGCAAGCCTTCGCCTGGATTCCCATCGTGCTCCTGCCGCTGCTGTTTCCGCAGTGGGGTCCCTGGCTCGTCGTGGGCGGCGCCGCCGCGTATTTTGCTTGCGCCCACTTTACCACACCGGCTTGGAATAGCTTGATAGCCGATTGGCTCGACCAGCATGAACGGGGCGTCTACTTCGCACGGCGAGCCCAAATTATCGCCGGCCTCAGTTTCTTTGCACTCTGCGGAGCCGGATGGGTCCTGAGCCTCTGGCAACATTCCCCCGCCGCCTGGTGGGGATTCGTCCTGATTTTCTCCGTCGCTGGAAGTGCTCGCATTCTCTCAGTCCTGGCCTTGTCCCCCGTTCAAGATGTGCATCCCACCGCCCATCGGGAGGCGCTGCAAGGATTTCGCGGATTCGTCCGTCAGAGCGCGACGAAGGACTTCCATCGCTTCCTGCTTTTCTCCGGTCTGATCCATGCCTCTGCGTTGATCGCTGGTCCATTTTTCGTCCTCTACTTCCTTCAAGATATTCATCTGTCTTACTTCGGTTACGGAGGATGGCTGGCGGCGGGTCTCCTGGGTCAACTCCTCACCCTACAGGCCTGGGGCCAATTCGGTGACCGCTTCGGAAACAAAGCCTTGTTGTCCTTCACCGGCTTCACGGTGCCATTCTTGCCGATGCTGTACCTCGTGAGTACGAATTTGGCCTTCCTCCTGACCGTCAATTTTTTTGGCGGTGTCATTTGGGCCGGCTTGGCATTGGGGCTGCAGAACTATATGTTCGATTCGGTCAGGCCGGAGGACCGCGCGAAAGCCACCGCGCTGTATAGCACGGTCAACGCAGTAGGATGGTCGGTGGGAGCCTTGCTCGGGAGCTGGTTGGTGGAGCGCGTTCCCCCACGCATCGAGTGGGCAGGAGTCGTTCTTCAGCCTGCATCGAATTTGCCTTTTGTCTTCTTTCTCTCAGGCGTCTTGCGGTTGCTGGTTTCGTACAGCCTTCTTAGCACCTTCCATGAAGCGCGCCAAGTGGAGCGCGTGCCCCGGCAACAACTCCTCTGGGAATTGCCGCTCGTGAAACCCGTAGTCCAGTTTGTGGTCTGGACCCTATTCAAATCGAATCGGTAGGGTGCCGCACTTCCTACTGCGGCACCAGCGGCTGAGGGGCGCTCTCTTGTTCTTCTTGTTTGAGCTTCTCGAACGCCCGATCTGCATGACCACGTATGTGATCCGCGGTGGGTGGTGGTGGGCTCTTCTGTCCCTCGCTGGCGCAGGCCCCGACGATCGAGCACAGTGCCAGACCCATCAGGCCAACTACCGTGGTTCGCTGCCACCTCTTGACGATTGCACGATCGATCACCATATTGTCTCTCCCGTATTAAGTCCCATTACCTCAAGGCGCCCTGCCCCTGATTTTACGCCCCTCGCTTCCGGAACACTACCGCACCAGCGACATCCTCGTTCGGAACCTGTGCTGCCTCATTGACTGAGTCGTGACGACGCGGTATGGTCACCGGCAGACTACCTGAACCCCCTGAGGCTCCATGTCACTACACGACCGTCTGACAGAAGATCTCAAGCTGGCTATGAAGGCCCGCGATCAATTGCGGATGGACGTGATTCGCATGATCAAGGCCGCGGTAATGAACAAGGAATTGGAGCTCAAGAAGGATCTCGACGATGCGGAAATGAGCCGGGTGATGACGACC
>JAQBES010000258.1:0-12284 GCA_032123755.1 Nitrospirota bacterium | reverse complement strand
TGGTTGATTTGGTTCATCTGCTTAGTTTCGTTCAACCAAATAGACCAGATAGTCCAGATAAATCAGATGCCTTGTCAGAGGTATCCGGCAGAGAGTATTCTTTTACGCTCCAAAGGCTTAAGGTCTTGGCCTGATGTCGAGGGCCTCTCCCAGGGATGAGGCATCCCTTATTGGGAATTCTGTGATGAACGACGAACATAGCGGTCGGCCGCTGTTAGGAGCGATCCTCGAAGACAAATTCGGCTTGTCCGAAGCCAAATTGCTTGAGGCCATTAATATTCAAGGGACCAAGGGGGGGCGCCTCGGAGAGATCTTGGTCCGACTCCGGGCGATTACCGAAGATCAACTCCTCCAGGCGCTAGCCGTTCAATTTGAACTTCCCTGGCTTCCGCATCTTGAAGTGAGCCAGGTCGATCATGAATGGGTCAAGAAGGTTCCGATCCACTTCGCGCGCCGCTATCAGGTACTCCCGCTCAAGACAGAGGATGGAGCGGTGCTTGTGGCGACGACCGATCCCATGGAGACGGCGGCATTGGACGACCTTCGTCTGTTGCTCGGGCTTCCGATCAAGCCGATACTGACGAGCAGCCTATCGCTCCTGGCCTGCCTAAATCGTGTGTATGACGACGCGGCAAGTCCTGCAGGCGCAGAGCAAGTGATGGAGGATATCGCGGCCAGTGAGAGCCTGGACCAAATTGCTCACGAGTTGGATGAACCGCAGGATCTCCTCGATGCCACAGACGAAGCCCCCATCATTCGGTTAGTTAACTCGGTGCTCTTTCAAGCGGTCAGGCAGCGCGCGAGCGATATTCATTTCGAATCGTTCGAACGGGGGCTGGTCGTTCGGTATCGCATCGACGGGGTGCTCTATCCCGTCTTAACCCCTCCCAAACATCTGCAGGCGAGTATTATTGCGCGATTGAAAATCATGGCGGGTCTAAATATCGCGGAGAAACGATTGCCGCAGGATGGCCGCTTTCGGATTCGGACGGCGGGGAAGGATGTCGATCTGCGTGTCTCGGTGCTGCCGACCTCCCATGGCGAACGGGTGGTTCTGCGTCTGTTGGAGAAAGAGAACCGTCTCCTGAATCTGTCGGAAATGGGATTTTCGCCAGATCGGTTGGGAATCATCCAGCAACTGATCCAGTTATCACACGGCATCATTCTGGTGACGGGGCCGACTGGCAGCGGGAAGACGACGACGCTCTATGCGGCATTAACGCACATCAATGCGCCGGACAAGAACATCATTACCGTCGAAGATCCGGTGGAATATCAGCTGCTCGGCGTGGGCCAGATGCAAGTCAATCCCAAGATCAACCTGACGTTTGCCGCGGGGCTGCGGTCGATTCTCAGACAAGATCCCGATGTCATCATGATCGGCGAAATTCGCGATCGTGAAACTGCCGAAATTGCCATTCATGCCTCACTCACGGGGCATTTGGTCTTTTCCACGCTCCATACCAACGATGCCGCGAGCGCGGCCACGAGATTGATCGACATGGGCATCGAACCCTTTCTCGTCGCTTCTTCAGTGGTGGCCGTCTTAGCACAACGTTTGCTGCGGCAGGTCTGTTCGGACTGCAAGCAGCCCTATCACCCGACCGATGAAGAACTGATTCGGCTCGGTATCGTTCCGCCAAGGGTGCGCCCCACATTCTATCGTGGAACCGGGTGTACGGCCTGTGCCCAAACCGGCTATCGGGGCCGAACAGGCATTTTTGAACTCCTCGTGCTGGACGATGAGATCCGCCGCCTCATCGGTAGCAAAGCAGACTCGGCGTCGATTCGTCAAGCGGCGATGGCGAAGGGGATGGTGACGTTGAAAGATGAAGGGACAGAGAAAGTGTTTCACGGGGTGACGACGACCGAGGAGTTGATGCGGGTTACCCAACAAGAAGTCGAGATCTAGCAGGATGCCAGTCTACCACTATAAAGGTTATCGCAACGACGGCGGGGCTGCGACCGGCATCATCGATGCCGAGAGCCCGAAGATTGCGCGCGTGAAATTGCGGAAGGTCGGGGTGTTTCCCACCGATATGGTGGAACAGGGCTCTGCCACGGCCGCCTCAACAACGGGTATCCCTGGCAGATCCTCCGCTGGGATTGGCCGCTCCCCTGCCCTGAGCACGATCGATGTGGCGATGATGACCCGGCAGTTGGCGACATTGCTGGTGGCTGGTCTGCCGCTGGTCGATGCGCTCGGGGTGATGGTGGATCAAGCCGAAAAGAAATCCGTAAAGAGCCTCATGGCCGATATCCGCGAAGAAATCAGGGGAGGCACGTCCTATAGCGCGGTGCTGGAGCGCTATCCGCGTGAGTTTTCCCCGATCTACGTGCACATGGTACGGGCCGGTGAAGCCAGCGGGGCGTTGGATCAGATCTTATTCCGCCTCGCAGAGTTTCTGGAAAAGCAGTTGGCGCTCAAACACAAAGTAACCAACGCCGTGCTCTATCCTGCCCTGATGTTGATCGTCGGGGCCTCGGTACTATTTTTCCTCATGACCTTTGTCGTGCCGAAAATCACCGCTGTCTTTACGAGTATGAAGCAGGCCCTTCCCTGGCCTACTGTCGTACTGATGAGCATCAGCCATTTTCTTGCAGACTATTGGGCGGTGATTCTTGGTGGAGTGGTGCTGATTGTGTGGGCGGTGCGTCGGGCTATGAAGACGGAAGCGGGGCTGCTCACGGCCGATCGATGGCTGCTCCAGGTTCCACTCATCGGGCAGGTCGCCCGGATGGTTGCCATCTCGCGGCTCACGAGCACGCTGGCCACCATGTTGGCGAGCGGTGTGCAATTGTTGGATGCCATGGATGTCGCGAAGCGCGTGATGAACAATCGTGTGCTGGAACATGCGGTTGAGGGAGCTAGACAGAATATCCGCGAAGGGGAAACGATCGCCGAACCGTTGAAGCGCAGCGGCGAATTTCCCGCGCTGGTCACCCATATGATTGCGGTCGGTGAACGCAGCGGTGAAATGGAAGAGATGCTTCGTCGAATCGGGCAAATTTATGATGGCGAAGTGGATCGGGTCATTACGCGCTTTACGTCGCTGCTGGAACCCATCATGATTCTGGCCATGGGTGTCTTGGTGTTCTTTATCGTAGTGGCCATCTTGTTGCCCATCTTTGAGATGGGGCAGATGGTGCGGTGAATAGGCAGTGAAGGGTGATGAGGCTGAAGGGAAAGAGAGGTGTTCGATGAGTGGAACAGAGCAGTTCAAGGGCATGTGGACGATGTGGAGCAGGAACCGCCGGCACCGCGGCTTCCTTGCCTCACGCTTCACGCCTCACGCTTGCGGTGGAACCGCCGGCTTCACGTTCATCGAGATCATGGTCGTGGTGGCCATTCTCGCGATCCTCGCAGCCTTGGTCGTCCCTCGCATCATGGGGCGAACCGATGATGCCAAGCGCACGGCGGCAAAAGTTCAAATTCGAAATATCGAAGGCGCCCTGCAGCTCTACAAGCTCGACAACGGTGTCTATCCCTCAACTGAACAAGGATTGAAGGCTTTAGTGGAGAAACCTTCAGTCGGGGTGATCCCAAAGAAGTGGAAGATCGGCGGGTATATTCCAAAACTTCCGGAAGATCCCTGGGCAAACCCCTACAAGTATCTGAGTCCCAGTCAGAAAGGTGATTACGAGCTGATCTCCCTTGGAACGGATGGAGAAGTGGGGGGCGAAGGGATTAATGCAGATATCACCAATTGGAATCTGGACAAGGACTAGCAGGATGAGGCAAGGGATACAGGGGGTAACAAGGGGTAAGGGGGAAGGGACGTGGGAGGCGTATCTCCTCGCTCCTATCGCCTATCGCCTCGCGCCTCACGCCTTACGGTCCTCACGTGGATTCACTATCATAGAAATCATCCTTGTGCTCTTTTTGCTCGTAGGGTTGTTGGGAATCGTCCTGCCTCGAATTTCGCTGGAAGAAAATCTGGGCTCTGTTGGCCGGCGCATGGTCGGGACTGTGCGCTCCCTTCAGAGCCTGGCCATGTTGACCCAGAAGACGGTCCGCCTGTACGTTGATATGGATCGAGGGGTCTACTGGCCGGTGATTCTGGATGGGAACCAAGAAAAGGTGCCAATCGACGCCACCTGGGCCACGCCGTTGAAACTCTCTGAAACCATTCGCTTTTCAGACATTCTGGTGGCTCAGGGAAAAAAGGAATCCGGACGGGTCGATCTGTTTTTCTACCCCACGGGAAGGATCGATCCGGCGACGATGCATTTGGTGGATACGAAAAACAACATTCTGGCCATCGCCATTGAGCCAGTCACAGGAGCGATCCGCATGAGTGATGAGCGGATTGAGCCTCCCAGGCCACTCACAATTCCCGATCGTGTGAGGCCGTTGCTCAAGATGGCAGAGGCAGTCAGGTAATCGCGCCAACGCTGGGAAAGCTGTGTCGGAGCAGAGTGTGCTTCTATGGGAAGTGAACGGGGCTTCACGTTATTGGAAGTATTGATCGCGCTCGGCATTCTCGCGCTGGCGCTGCCGATCTTATTGGGACTTCGCAATTGGGATCTCGATCTCCATGCGCGAGCCAAGGAACTCACGACTGCTACGATCCTCGCGCAGGAAAAATTGATCGAAACAGAGTTGGGGATACTCTTGCCCCTCGGTGAAACAGGCGGAGAATTTTATGCGACCCCCCTGGGATCGCAAGCCACCGCCGAAATCACGAATCGCCCGTCGAATTATCGGTGGAAGCGGATTGTGTCGCCCACGCCATTGCCAATCGTGCGGGAAGTCAAAATTCAGGTTCTATGGCCGCGAGGGAAAACGGAAGAAATGGTAGAGGTTAGTACCTATGTCTTTTCGACAAGCGCCGCGGGGGGCTGAGGGCGGTTTTACACTGGTCGAGGTCCTGCTGGCGGTGTCTCTGGTCGCCATGATGGCCGCCCTGGTCTTTGGGTCACTCTATGTCACGACAAGTGCGATCGACGCGGCACGGGCGAACTCAGCCACTGAGCAGATCGTTCGCAGTACCTTGCGTGTCATGACCGATGAATTGTCGGTCGGCGTGGGTCCCACGACCGGTCCTTGGATGGGGATCAACGGCCAGCAGGACGGTCAGCCGGCTGATTCGGTTGCCTTTCTCACGATGGGCCAGTTTCGCGGGGCGGAGTCGACCAAAGATACCGAGCTGGTTCGTATCGTATACACCCGAGAAGGCGATCGCCTCCTTCGATTCGTGCGCAGGAATCTCTATGGTCTAACAGACGAATCCGTCGAACAAGTCGAGCTGGCAACCAAGGTCAAAGGGTTCAACGTGCGTTATTACGACAGCAAGAGTAATCTTTGGCTGGATGAGTGGGATGGTCGCGGACGACCCGGAGCTCCGAAAGCGCTCTTGATCGAACTGACGCTACTCCAAGCGAATGCGGAACTCCAAACCGTCCGCCAGTGGGTGACGGTGGGGGCATCATGATGACCTGGCCGTTTGCCTGGGCTGAGACAATGAAATTGAAAGGCCCCCTGGGGTGGGGACTGGCGTCGCTGGCCTGCTTCATCGTATTTCTGTTCCTGACCTTTCCCTATGGCCCACTGCAGAACCGCCTGTTGAACGAATTCAATCGCGCGAGTGGATGGGAGGTTCGTGCCGCGGATTGGTCGGTGGGCCTTCCCGCGGCCATTGAGTGGCGGGATGTCCTCCTTGCTGGACCGACGATCGGGACGATTCCACTTGAAGCCGTGCGGACAACAGTTGGAGTCTTTCAGGCATTGTTAGGGCGACTGGTGCTAGACTACGCCGTCCAGCTACCGGGAGTGGCGCAAGCGGGAGCGGGACGAGCCACGGGATCTCTGACTGCGGCGTCATGGTCGTTACGGGGTCCTGTCGAAGTCAAAGGCCATCTTCAACAGATGGATCTTGCGGCGGTCCTGAAACCCTATGTGACCAGAGGGATGGTTCAGGGAGATTTTTTGCATCGATGGGATAGCGCACAAGGCGACAATGCTGCTCTCAAGGGGGAAGGGACCGTGAAGATCGATATCAAAGACCTCGTAGTCGAACGGATCGCTGCCGGCACCTCCTCGATTCCCTCGCTCACGTTTGGCCGCATCCAAGCCGCGCTCGCCTGTCGCGATGCCGCGTGTGATGTGACGGAGTTGAAGGGAGACGGCGTGGATGGATCGTTTACGGCCCAGGGGCGTATGATGTTGCGGCAGCCGCTACAGCTGAGCCTTCTGGATCTCACGGTCACCGTGGTTCCCGGGGCTGGGTTTGCCCAAAAAGCGGCGAGTCTTTCGTTGCCGACGTTTCAGCCCGGGACTCCCTTGACGTTTAAGCTGGTGGGACCGATCATGCATGCGAGAGTGGCGCTCTAGTAGGCGGCGGGACGCGCGAGAAAGGCGAGACATGCGAGACGGACGGCGGTTCAAGGTTCGAAGTTCGAGGTTTTCGGAACTTCGAACCCAGAACTTCGAACTTCAACTCACGCCTTTCTCGCTAGTCCCGCTCGTCCCGCGAAAATCTCAGCCGAGAGGCAGTTGTCGATGATTGCTGAATGTGTCGGGCTTGATATCGGACAGACGGCCTTCAAGGCCGTGCGCTTTCGCCGCCGTCTGACAGGGCGTGAATCGGTGGAATATTTTCACCTTCCCGTTCCCTATGGGCGTCAGGAACACACGGAGCCGGCGCATCGCGCGGCCATGCTCAGGAATTTCCTCTGGCAGCATGGTTTGTATGGCAGTGGGGAGATTGTCACCGCACTCCATTGTCAGGATGTGTTTGTCAGGACCCTCTCATTCCCCTTTCGCGATGCCTCCAAGCTGGCGCAGGTCGTCCCGTTCGAAATGGAAAATCTGATTCCCATGCCTTTGGAGGACGTCACGGTCGACAGTCTGCTATTGCCGACACGAGAATCCCAGGAAGGGGCCGCGAAAGCCAAAGGGTCCGACGTCCTCGTCACCGCTGCGCCCAAAGCAAAAATTGCTGAACATTTGCAGTTTATGGCCTCCGCTGATCTGAATCCCTCTGCAATCACGATTGACGGCATGGCCTTGTTTTCTGTCAGCCAATTTCTGAAAGAAGAAGGGGCTCAGGTTCCCGGCGACATGGCGATCATCGATGTCGGGGCCTCGAAGACGACCTTATGTCTCGTGCATGAAGGCCGTCCCGTGCTGTTGCGGACCGTGCTGTGGGGCGGGAATCATCTCACCCATGCGCTCGCCGTGCGCTATGCCTGCAGCTTCGCTGAAGCGGAACGGCGGAAGCGGGCCATGGCCGTACAGGAAATCGATGCCTGGCTTGAACCGGTCCTCAAAGAGTTACGCGTCTCCCTCCATGCCTACGAGGGCACCGTTCATGAACGGTTGACTCATTGTTGGGTCTCGGGCGGTGGTTCTAAACTGAGAGAACTGAGTGGGCATATGGCACATCAACTGGGCTTACTCCCGGTCGGCCCGCGGCAAGGTTTTGGATCGAGTTGTCCCCGCGCATTTTCCATTGCATTCGGATTGGCGATCCATCCGAACATTGTCCGCCCCCGCTGGAAGTCGAGGCTGGTGGGATCAGGTCTCGCTCTGGACTTCAAAGCCGGTAGCGATGCCGCTTCAGCCACAACAGATTTCTCGAAACAGGATCGGCGATTGGCCTTCTGGGGCGGGCTCATCCTGGCGGTTCTGGTGCTAGTAGATCTCTCTGTACGCGTGGTGCTCAAGGATTCGACGGTCAAGGATCTCAAGCGCGGGCTCCAGGCTCAATACGAGCAAACATTTGGTCCAGGCGCCGGTCCTGGTGAGGAGTTGGACCAGGCCCGCTATCGAGTTTCGCAGATCGAGAAAGGTCTCTCGATTGTCGATGGTTCACGATACAACGTCCTTGCCAGCCTTGCAGAACTGATGAAACATGTGCCGCCAGGCGTACCGTTGAAAGTGCGGGAACTGACGATTGACGGGACCAGCATTCATCTGGAGGGGGAAACAACAACCTTCGATGCGGTCGAGAAGATCAAGCAGGCCTTCGTGGCAGGTAGGACATTTGATGACGTGTCCATTAGCGATACCCGTGTCGGGGCTGTGCCGAACCAAGTCGTGTTTCGCCTCACCTATACGGTGCAACGGCCATGATGCAGATGCTGAAAGAACGGTGGCAGCACTTCTCACAGCGCGAGCGTATCATCGTGGCTGCCGGCGGGGCCGTGGTTGCAGCAGTGCTCGTCTTTCTGCTGATCATCGATCCGCTCATGGCGACGATCGACAAACTCGACCGACAAGCGCGACGGAAGTTGAAAGACAGCCAGGAACTTGCGCTCGTAGCGCAGGAGTACGTGGTCAAGCAGGCCCGTATCGCCAAGCTCGAACAGCACATGCCGAATCCGCCGGCCCAGTTTTCGCTGCTGGCGTTCATGGAAGAAGCGACGACGACGGCACAGATTCGCGATCGCATCGTCGGTTTGCAGCCGCAGGCCCCCATTGTCGTCGAAGGCTATCAAGAGACTGCAGTCGACCTTCGGCTCGATGGCGTGTCGCTTCCCCAGATCCTCGCGTTGCTGGTTGCCATCGAACAGGCCCCCTATGGCGTTCAGGTGCACCATCTGCAGTTGAAACCGAAATTCGATAATCCGGTCAATCTCGATGCGACGCTGAGAATCGTGACCTATGCGAAGGTCTGATGAACGTGGTATTGCCCTTCTCCTCACCCTCCTGGTTCTGACCCTCCTGGTTGCACTGATTCTCGAGTTCGATGCCGAGGCGAGGCGTGAATACCGCGACGCCGCGGCCTTCCGCGATAATTTCAAAGCGACCGTGCTTGCGCGCGCGGCGGTGCAGGCAGCCCGTGGCGTGTTGCAACAAGACTTCTTGAAGGACAAGCAAACGGGCCAGTTTTTCGACGCCCCTACCGACTTGTGGGCCTTGCCCATCAGGAATTATGTGATCGGCGACGGCCTGCTGAGCGCCCAGATCGAGGATGAGCGGGGCAAGCTGAACCTGAACGACCTGGCGGCCGGAGGAGATCCCATTGCCAGGAAGAGTAAGGTACTGAGGGTCAAGCGACTCTTCGAACTCGTGCAGGTCAATCCGGATCTGGTGGATGCCATCGTCGATTGGGTGGATCAGGACGAGGTGCCGGAAGCGGCCGGCGCAGAGAGCCTCTACTATCAAACGCTGCGTCCCTCCTACCGGGCGGCCAACGCTCCCCTGCAGACCCTCTTAGAGTTGCGCCTCATTAAAGGGATGACCCCCGACATCCTTGTAAAGCTCTCGAAGGTGGTGACCGTCTATCCGCAAGAAGGTGAAAGCCGGGTGAATGTGAATACCGCCGACCCCCGTGTGCTTCAGGCCCTCGATCCTCGTATCACGCAAAGCATGGCTGCGGAAATTATCCAGGCGCGTCCCTTCAAGACCATTCAGGAGTTAGATCGCGTCAACAGCTTTGAGGCCGTTGGGAAGGAACTCCGTCTTCAAAACCTGTACGACATCAAGAGCGACCTGTTCTTGGCCCGTATGATCGTGGGGGTGAACGAGATAACCAGGAATGCGACCGTGGTGCTCCGGCGCGATCCGAATACTGGAACGGGCACCGTGTTGTACTATCGCGTCCTCTCACAGGTTCAGGCGCGATCCAAAGTTTGAAGTTCTGGGTTCGAAGTTCAGAGAACCTCGAACTGCGAACCTCGAACAGTCGTCCGTCTCGCTCATCCCGCCTGCTCGAAGTTCTTCGAATTCCCCTGCAAAATTAACAATCCTGTAACACCACTGTCATCTCTCCTTAATCTGTTGGGACTACCTTCAGGTCAGACAAGACAACCGATAGTCCCTAACAACAAGATAAGGAGGTATTCGAATGAGACGACTGTGGTTCGCAACCTTCGCCTGCGTGATCGGCCTTGGGTTGATCGTCCAGGCCAATATGGCCCAAGCCAGCCTAGAAGACATTCTCTATGAAAAAGGACAGATCACGAAGGAAGAATGGATCAAGGCCAAAGCCGACTCTGAAAAGACGATTGAAGAGGAGCACCAGAAGCTCGATCAGCAATTCCCGATTTCTATGCGGTACAAAGACGGCTTCAACATTCAAACCCGCGATGGAAATTTTTTGATGAATATACAGGGACGAGTGCAGCTACGGTATTCCTACCCACAAGAGGGCGATTCTCTGACGCCGGCTTCCGCGACGGCTTTCGACGACAAAGACGTGAGCTCGTTCCGTGTCCGCCGCGCACGCATCAAGATCGGGGGGCATGGCTTTCAGCCATGGCTGAAATACTACGTCGAATATGACTGGGTGAGCAATACGTTGCTTGACTATCGCATCGATATCGCCAGGTTTAAGTGGGCCACACTCCGCGTAGGCCAATGGAAGATCGATTATAATCGGGAACGGGTAGATTCATCCGGCGCCCAACAATTTGTTGAACGGTCGATCGTCAATTCGCCCTTTACACTTGATCGCCAAATCGGGGCCAGGTTGGGCGGACATCTCTTTGAACAAACCCATGCCTACCTGGTGTACAACGTCGGTGTGTTTACCGGCATAGGAATCAATCAGAGCCATAATGACGACAAACATATGCTCTACATGGCCAGACTGCAATGGAACTTCATGGGCCGCGACCTTCCGTTCTCTCAATCCGACACGGAATATACAGAGGATCCTACGGGCAGCCTTGCCTTCGCGGCGGCACATAACCGGGCCGACCGGTTCAACTTTCCCACGACTTCACGAGCAACCGGTGTGGTCGATGGTCAATTCGAAATCAACCAGGCCGTGGAGGAAATCGCCTTTAAATACCGGGGGTTTTCTCTCCAGCAGGAGTTTCACGTCAAAGGGGTTGAGAATAAAAGCATTCAGGCGAGAACAACCCTTTTGGGAGCATATGTGCAAGCCGGATATTTCCCGCATTACATGATTGATTTCATTCCTCAACCTCTCGAAGTCGCCTTCCGCTATGCCTTTGTCGATCCAAACGACACTGTCCGCAATGACGTACTACGAGAGCAAACGGTCGCTCTTAACTGGTTCTTTGCAGGACATCGCAACAAGCTCACGCTTGACGGTTCACATCTGACCCAAGCGGGGGGTATAGACGAAGATCGAGTCAGGCTTCAATATGACGTCTCGTTTTAGCGCAAGGAGTCGCAGCCTGTCTTGACGCGACTCCCCTCCCTGCTACAACGTCACGAATTAACAATTTTGTAACATGGGGGTTACATCCCGGAAATCCCACGATGGTAGATATCACCATATTTGTATGGAGGACTGAACCGTAATGAACAGACCAACCCACTGCACATCACGACTCTTCGCAACAGGCGCCATGTTCTTGCTTACAACGTCTTTCCTCCCAACGTACGCATTCGCCGATGACGCGATCACGCTCGACCCAGCCTTGAAAGGCTACATCAAAGTCAGCGGGGTGTCAGGCAATGTCAACAGCATCGGCTCAGACACGCTCAACAATCTCATGACCCTCTGGGCTGAAGGATTTCGCAAGCAATATCCCAACGTCAAAATCCAGATCGAAGGCAAGGGCTCAAGCACGGCTCCTCCAGCCTTGATCGAAGGTACGGCGCAGCTTGGACCGATGTCCCGCGCGATGAAAAATACCGAGATTGATGCCTTCGAAAGAAAATTCAGATACAAACCCACTGCCTTCCCGGTCGCCATCGATGCGCTCGCCGTCTACGTCAACAAGGACAACCCGATTAAGGGACTCACGATGGCGCAAGTCGATGCGATCTTTTCCAAGAGCCGGCGCTGGGGCCACAAGGAGAACATTCAGTTGTGGAAACAGGCCGGCTCGGATGAAGGCCTGAGCAACAGTCCCATCAGTATCTATGGACGGAACTCGGCTTCCGGCACCTATGGATTTTTCAAGGACACTGCGCTCAAAAACGGAGATTACAAGGACGAGGTCAAAGAACAGCCTGGATCAGCCTCCGTGGTCCAAAGCGTGAGCGAAGATCAAGCAGGCATCGGCTACAGCGGCATTGGGTACCTCACATCAAACGTGCGCGCCGTTCCACTGGCCGAGAAAGAGGGTGCGCCGTTTAAAGAAGCCAACCAACACAATGCGGACAATGGGTCGTATCCGCTCTGGCGCCACCTCTATCTCTATGTCAACAAGGCGCCCAATAAACGGCTGGATCCGATCGTCGAAGAATTCATCAAATTCATCTACAGTAAGGAAGGGCAGCAAGTCGTGATCAAAGACGGATTTTTCCCACTGAAGGCCGGCACGATCGAGAAGGAACTCAAGAATCTTGACTAGCGACCCCGATCCCGTTCTGTCCCCCTCTCCCTCTGTAGGGGCGTATGGCCATACGCCCCTAC
>JAQBES010000257.1:0-22842 GCA_032123755.1 Nitrospirota bacterium | reverse complement strand
GCCATCCTCGCCGCCGGCGTCGGCACCTACCTGTTGGTCTCCGGCGGCGACAGCGACTCCGCCTACTGTTTCCTGGTCGTGTCGAAGTTGTACCCCAGGGTCCAAAGGTACATGTTGTCCGTATCCCCGGTGCCTCTCGCCGGATTGCTGTTATAGCGCGTCGTCACTTGAAAGCCGCTCACGAAGCCCTCGAATAGTTTGAAACGGACGCCGTTGTCCATCGTCAAGAAATAATTCTTGGTGTTTTGTAACGACGGGTAGACTTCATCGTAGTGGTAGAACGTGACGCGATCGTCCAGGATCGGCCAGTTAAGTTTGAGCGACCAGCGGCCTCGGAGGGAGGACTGATCATCTGAGACCCGGAAGTCCTCATTAAAATAGGCAAGACCAGCTTCTGCGTACAATGTCATATCCTTCAAGATGCCCGAGAAATCTCCACGCTCGATAAACTGATAGCCAGGCCCCGAGGCGAGGGCGGTTCGCATTTTGAGGTCTTGGAACGTGTCCTGCTCAAAGTAAGCGGACGCAAACCAGAAAAAGCGTTTGGTGAGAAAGAAGTCCAGCTTAATTGTCCCGCGCGCGTTTCGAGCAATGAGTGTATTGGACCTGTCACCGTAGACGTAGCGACCGTTGATCGACAGGCGGAGCTGCTCACTCCGAGCCACAAAGTCTCCGAGCAAGCTGGCATTTTTCAGATGGCTGTTCCCGGTTGTTTGCGAATAGCCGCCGGTCAGCATGCCTGAATAGATGACCGGGGGTTGGATGAGTGGATTCAGCGCGGTGATCGAATCCATTGGAATCTCCATCGTCCCCTTCAGCGGTTCCGCTCGCACATTGATGGTTCCGTTGGGGCCCTCGGTGGCCGTGCCCATCAACACCGTCCCTTCTTTGAGATGAAAAGGGATGGGGTGGTTGATGGCCAGCTTCTCCACGTTGGCCCATTTGAGCTTGACGATAGTGTCTGCAGCCGCGGCAGTCTTGATAGACAACACGCCGCCAGACATTTCGAGCACTTCGCCATACAGCACACCGCCGTCCTTCAACGTGACCCTATCGAGTGGTATGGGAGCGGGAGGTGGAACCTCTCCCACCGTTGGAGCATCAGCGGCTGCGACAAGTCTCGGTGTCATGAGACAAGTTAGAAGCATGAGGAGCACGAATCCATGTTTCAGCAAAAGAATGTACCTAGGTTGACGATAATTGTATGGCCAGCCCATACCTTAAACAAGCGTAAAAATATGATGGATCGTTATGCGAAGAAGCTCAACGATCTTCATCTGCGCCGAATAAAATCGACTGCTTAAGGCACAGTGAATGCTGCTAACAGGGATCGGCTCAACTTATTGAACATACTTATAAGAGTAGGGTTGGGCAGACATGTGGGGTGAAGGCCTGCCCCGCATCTCTGTGGCTGATTTGGTGTGGAGGAGACTATTTCACCACAGACAGGCGCCGAAAGAATCTGAACGAGTTCGAATAGGGAGGGAAGGTGGATGCAGAGAGCATCATGGTAGTGGGAGGGGGTTGATCAGACACTCGCTGCGAACGCTCCGCTCATTTTATTGTCCCAATAGTCCCTTTAAAATATCCTGACCTTTTCGTTTGAGGTCGTCCGGCTTGGTCGAGCCCTTGAGAAGATCGCCGATGGCCTGATTCACTTTCTCCCTCACCTGTTCCTGAACCTTGCCCGCCAAGGCTTTCGAGTCTAACCTATACGAGGGTGCTTGCACGGTCCCGGTGATGATCAGCGGGAGACTCAATCGGCCTTCTTTCATGGCGAGCTTGGTAACAGGAGACGCGCTGGCAATCGCTTGACTCAAGTCCTGCGATAGGGTGAGGTTCATGGTGAGGTTTAGTGCCTGATCAAACCCGATGGTGCCTCCCCCCGTGGCCTGGAAGTCGTGGCTGTCCATCAAGAGGTGCTGGACATTGATGATCCCTTGCTTGATCGCAAGATCTGTCTCGATCGTCGAAAACGCAGTGACTTGGGCATTGTCGAGCGAGATGCCGGCAACTTTGAGGATCGAGATGGCCTCCTGGAGGAGATTCACGCCCTCGATCTTCCCATCTTTGACGGCGACGTGGCTGGTTCCTTCCAGGTTTTTGGTGAGGTCCGGCACGGAGAATCCACGGCCTTGCAGCGCGAGGTCGGCTCCTGCTATCCCGCTGATCGACACTGGTGTGGCCGCGACTGCATTAAGGGCAGGTCCGAGCTGGAGTCCCTGGATCGTCATGGTGCTATTGAACGGCGAAGCGTCGGACCCTGCGATCAATTTGCCCTGCCCCTGTACCTGTCCGTCGAACAGTTGGAATGAAAGGGCATTCAGTTTGGCTTCTTGTCCCTTTACCTCCACAGCGATCCGGAGATCCTTGATGTCGACCGATTTATTCAGCGGGAGCGTCATCGGTAGATTAGCCGTATTGATCACCGGCGAACTGATGTTCACAGTCGCGTTTTGGCCAACGGTCTTTCCTGCGATGGTGAAATCAGTTTTCCCCAAGCCAAGTTGAAGATGTATCGCGTCAATATCCGTGGTTTCTTTCAGTGGGCCGAAGGTGCCGTCCAGCGTCACCGGCAGATTGAACGGTTGGACAAGGGCGTCGAAATGCAGGCTCGGGGTTTGGCCGAGACGAATGGATCGGAGCAGCAACTTTATGTCCTGCAACACATACTCAGTCGGTTTGGCGGCTGACAGATCACGGTAGGTCAGCCTTCCGCCGACGATAGAGACGCGATCCACGGCCAGCAGTGCCAGGATTTTGAGCGGACCTTCGATCGATGGAATCGGCGCCCGCGATGGAGTTTGAGGCAGTGCAACACCTGTACGACCGAGGGTCGAGACGTTCAAGACACCGTTCCTGTTCTTGATGACCGTAATAACAGGATCACGGAGTGTGATTTCTTCTACTTCGACCTTGCCGCTGAGCAACGGCATGAATTTGACCCCAACGTTCAGCGACGTGAGCGAGGTAAAGGGGGTTGCACCAAACTCTGGGTCGTCCAGTACGGCAAACCCGGCTACGCGCGCACCGATCCGCGGCCAGATTGTCAGGCGGATGTCTTGCAGCTGAACCTTGCGATTGAGCGCGTCTTCGAGGAGTGGCTTGTATTGGTCTTGATACTTGTTGAGGTCAATTAGAAAGGGAAGCGCCAGGATTGCTCCGACCGCCACAATCACTACAATGAGTAACCCCATTACGATTTTCATCGGCGCACCTCCCTACGAGCTTCTGCCAGTATAGGAAAAGGTTCGACCACGGTCAATGTGAGTCGGCTCGTCCCTGTGTGGGGGCCGTTCCTTCACCTTGCCGGTCATCAGACCGCGTGTTAAGATGCCGCCTCGCGAAAATCGGTGTGGAGAGGTGCGAGAGTGGTCGAATCGACATGCTTGGAAAGCATGCGTCCCAGCAATGGGACCGTGGGTTCGAATCCCACCCTCTCCGCCACGTGAAGACGTGAAATGTGAGCGCAAGCGTAAGGGGCAAGAGCGTAAAATAAAAATAAGAAAGATCCGAGGGTGGGATCGAACAAGGGGGATCGCGGGGGATGTGTCCCCCGCGTGGGGAGTCTACGAGGGGGCTGGCCCCCTCCGTAGGAGCGTAAGCAGTATCAGCGAACGCGACTTCGAATGCCCACCCTCTCCGCCAGATGAAGCCAGTGCTGAGTTATAAGTGCTGAGTGTTGAGTTCGCAAGAATGGGGGCGAAAAGTTGGCTTCATTGCCCGTGAGTCTTTCTTTTAACTCATAACTCAGCACTCAGAACTAGTTGAGGATAGGGGCTGGGCCCTGTGCGACAGAACCCTGTGAACCCCGCCAGGTCCGGAAGGAAGCAACGGTAAGCGGTCAGTTCTGTGTGCCGCAGGATCACCTGGCCCCGCTCTCTTTGAAGAAGTTCTGGGTCTTGAGTTCTGAGTTGGGAGTTTGGAACAAAGAACTTTTCCATCACCAGGACTGATAACTCAAGACTCAGAACTCATAATTGGAGCGTAGCGACGTTGGATTACCAAGTCTCTGCTAGGAAATACCGGCCGGGCTCGTTTGATAGCGTGATCGGACAGCCGCACGTTGTTCAGACGCTGGTCAATTCCATCATCACGAAACGAATTGCCCAAGCCTATCTCTTTTCCGGGACCCGCGGCGTGGGGAAAACTACGGTCGCGAGAATTCTCGCTAAGGCACTCAATTGTGAGCGGGGGCCGACCGGCACGCCTTGTGGCACCTGTTCCAATTGCCTCGAAATCGCGCAGGGGACCTCCGTCGATGTTATGGAGATCGATGGAGCGTCCAATACGAGCGTGGACGATGTGCGCGAGATCCGAGAGAACGTCAAGTTTGCCGCGTTTCGTGGAAAGTACAGGGTCTACATCATCGACGAAGTCCACATGTTGTCGAACTCGGCCTTCAACGCGCTGCTGAAGACGCTGGAGGAGCCGCCGCCGCATGTGGTGTTTATCTTTGCCACCACCGAAATTCATAAGATTCCGGCAACGATTCTCTCCCGTTGTCAGCATTACAACTTTCGCCGGATTGCGCGAACCGAGATTGTCGAGCGGCTGCGCTATGTGGTCGACCAGGATAAGATCGTGATCGAGGAACGGAGCCTTATGGCGCTCGCCAGGGCCAGCGAAGGCAGCATGCGCGATGGATTAAGTCTGCTCGACCAGGCGGTGGCGTTCGGCGGCAAGACGATCGTGCATACGGATTTGGAAGCCTTGCTGGGTGCGGTTCCACAAGAGTTGGTTCGTGCCATGATTCAGGCAATCACGGCACAGGAGAGTGCCGCGGCGCTTCGAGTGCTGGCGCAACTATTAGACCAAGGGCATGATCTGCGGGCCTATTGTGCGGAGGTCGTTGAGTATCTGCGGAACATGTTGGTGGTGTCGGTGGTGACCTCACCCCAAGAATGGCAGGGGTTGATCGAGGCCTCCACGGAAGATCTCACACAGATGGCAGCTGATGCCCGCTCGTTCTCGCCCGAGCTACTTCAGGAACTGTTTGCGATATTTACGCAAGCGGAGGATTCGCTCAGGCTCAGTGCCCATCCCCGGTTCGTACTCGAAACAGCGGCCGTGCGCGCGACCCGTTTGCTGCGTCGGATGGATGGGAAGCCGGCCCAAGTGATGCCGCCAGCTCAAATGACACGCCCACCTCAGGCGGCTCCGGTGCGCGCGGGCCAGGCGGTCACGCCGGCTCGTTCCGCAGATCCTACGCCCTCCTTGCCACCGCGCCTTCCTCAATCGACAGTTACTATAGCAACCGCTCCGCTACCGTCGAGGTCTTCCGTTGCTGGGAATACGGCCCCTCCACGAGGCTTCCCGGCGAGTCCTCCGAACGTCCGATCTTCTGGCGTTGCTGGTGAGGTGAAGGCTTCGATGCCTGTGGCAGCGCCTGCGACTGACGCCGGACGCGTCGCAGTGACGCTCAACTGGGAACAGTTTCAGGAAGAAGTAGCCGGTACCTTTTCCAATATTGCGCCCTTCTTGGAGATGGGTCGGCTCGTGGGCGTGGAGGGTCATGTCGTGACGATTGGATTTGCCAAACAGGCAACGGTGGCCCGGGCGATGATCGAGAAGCCTGACAACATTGCGGCGCTTACGTCGATGTGTGAACGACTGAGCGGACAGACGGTCCGGCTGCGGATTGTCGAATTGACGGAGTTGGATCCCCCTGGACCGACGATGGCGCAGCTCAGGGCGGCGAAGGAAAAAGAACAACGGCTGGTCCTTTTCGAGCAAGCGCGGGCACATCCGGTCGTCAAACAGGCGCTGGCGGTGTTTGGCGCAGAACTCGCAGAGGTCAGGCCGGTATCGAGCCAGAAGGAGGACCAGGAATGAAGAATCCCTTAGGCAATATGGGAAATATCCTGAAGCAGGCGCAGGCGATGCAGGCGCAAATGGCGAAGGTGCAGGAGCAGGCTGCGTCGAAGACCGTGATCGGGACCGCCGGCGGGGGCAGCGTGACCGTTACGGCCAATGGAGCCATGGAGCTCGTCGGAATCGTCATCGATCCCGAAGTGGTGAAAGGTGGCGACGTGGAGATGGTGCAAGATTTGGTTATGGCCGCGTCGAACGATGCCCTCAGAAAGGCTCGCGAGATGATGGCGGATGCGATGAAATCGGTCACTGGTGGGATGAACGTCCCCGGACTGTTCTAACAGGATGCTGAAACAGTCCGCCAGCGGCGTTCTCGCTTCGCTCAGAGGCTCAACGTACCGACACGTATGCCTCGCCTCTTCGCTCGCTGCGGCCTCGCGGAATGGCCTTTTTGAGCGTCCTGCATGGCATTATCCTATGGCCCTCAAAGTGGGGACAAACGAATTTTCACCGTGCTACAACAGTTTTTCCCCAGACTCCTCTAGCGGACTATCACGTCATGGCGGTTGATCAACAAGGATTACTTGCACGGCTGGTGCGCGAGTTGGTCCGCCTTCCCGGCATCGGACAAAAGACGGCGCAGCGACTGGCGTTCCATGTCTTGAAGGCCGAGCGCGAAGATGCGCTTCGCTTGGCCGAAGCGATTCGTGCGGTTAAAGACGGGCTCTCATTTTGCCGACAATGCCGGAACATCGCCGAGGGAGAACTCTGCGAATTTTGTCTCGATCCGAAGCGGGACCAGACGAGAATCCTGGTGGTGGAAGAACCGAGTACGACCTATGCCATCGAGCGGGCGGGAGCCTACCGCGGCTTGTATCACGTATTACTCGGTGCTTTGTCTCCGCTGGACGGCGTCGGACCGTCTGATATCAGGGCCGAGGAGTTGGTCGATCGGGTGAAACTCGGGGGAATTGAGGAAGTGATCCTCGCGACGAGTCCGACGATCGAGGGCGAGGCAACCGCCATCTATTTAACGAACCAACTGAAACCTCTCGGGGCCCGGGTCTCGCGTATCGCCTATGGCATTCCGGTCGGGATGGATATCGAGTATGCTGACGAAGTGACGTTGCTGAAGTCGATCGAAGGCCGTAGGGATCTCTAGCAAGACTGTTAATTGGTTTATTTGGTTTATCTGGTTTGTTTGGTTCAACAAGACCAACTAGGTGAACAAAACAAACCAGATAAACCAGATTGACCGGGCTACGTTGCCCATTGACCCTCCCTGCAGGCCCCTGTTATATTTCCCTTGATTCGGATGGTTTTACTCATCAGGCAGGTTACAGTATGAAAGCAGGCTCTTCCGCCAAGCGTATTTCGTCCACTCCGCCAGCCGCGCAATCTGTCACGGTCAAGCGCAAAGCTAAGACATCGGCCCAGGGGAAAAAGTACGCGACTATTCGTCGTGACCTTGCGCGGCAGCGCAAGGCCTTGTTGGAGGAGGCGGTTGAGGGCCTCGCCAACCCAAACGGTCAGGAGGCGTTCCCGGATGTCAGCGATCAGGCGTCCGCGGAGGTCGAGCAGAATTTTTCGATGCGTATTCGTGAGCGCGAGCAACGGTTGATCAAGAAGATCGACGAGGCGCTTGATCGAATGGACCAGAACACGTATGGCATCTGTGAGCGTTGCGAAGAAGAGATTCCCTATCCCCGACTGAAAGCCCGCCCAGTCACCACCCTCTGCATCAACTGCAAGACGCTCGAAGAACAGGAAGAGAAAATTCGGCGCTGAACCGCCAAAACTTTTCTGGGTCACCGTCGCAGGATGCTCAAAAAGTTCGTCCGGCAAGGCCACAGAGAGTGAAGGCCTGAGGCGTACCCTTGGGGTACGTTGAGGGTCTGAACGATGCGAGAACGAAGCTGGCGGACTGTTTCAACATCCTGCTAGTGTTTTAACGCCTTGACGCGTTGTTGGACGAGAGCGATGCGACTGGCTTCATCGGGGACACCTTCGACCAGCGCGAGATAGGTCTCGTACTCCGAGAGGGCCCGCTTGGGATTCGTGGGCTCGTAGGCCTCAGCCAAGTTGTAGCGGGCAATGGCATAGTTGGGGCGAAGCGTGACGGCTTTTTCGAATGAGGCGAGCGCGCTCGCCTTGTCCCCCAGCTTGCTGTACACCGTGCCGACGTTATTCAAAATTTCCGGAGTGTTGGGTCTGATGGACAACGACTGAAGCATCTCCGTCTTGGCCTTCTCGTGCAGTCCCTTCCCTTCCCACGCCAGGCCCAGTTTGTGGTGCGCTTCTGCCAGCCACACTTTATTCGTAAAGCCGCTTGTGATTGCTCTCTGATAGGCAGCGGCTGCGATGTCGTAGTTTTGGGTCCCGCAGTAGGAGAGCTGTGCAGTTTGGCCGCGCGCGAATTGCTGGAGCGAGAGGAAGGGCTCCTTGTCCTCTGCGCCTTGACTGTCGAGCGATTGCCCAGGCTTCTGGCCGCTTGGGTGGCGCAACCGTTCCAAGAACTCGCGTCGATAGGGTGAGAAGAGCCGTACATAGGGGTCGATCGTCACAGAAGCCTGGAGCAACGCCGGCTGCTCGCGCGTGCCCAGGACCAAGTACTGTGTCGTCGTTTTCTCGTCGCCGGTTTCGTACAGGGCGCTGGAATCCATGCTCGACTTTGAGGACAGATTCGCCACATTGAGATAGAACTCCAATGCTGGCTTCAGCAGCGTTAGCGTGTGGCGGAGGGTCGGGTAGGGTTTCAAGTCAAGCCCGGAGGGAAAGGTAAAGAGAGTTCCGACCAGCATATCATCTTCATCGAAAAAGTAGGACTCGTCGCCGTGTGATGGGCTTCGGTCGGCAGGGAGAACCAATTCTTGTCCGGTGCCCCAGTCTTGTGGTTTGAGGGTAGAGGCAGAATGTGTCTTGAGGAAGTCGGATTTCGAAGCGCAGAGGGTCGTGGACTTCAGGAGGACCAGATCGCTTTCAGAAGGCGGGAGGTTCTGTTTTGGAGCCGGAGTTCCGCAGGCGTTCAGCAAGAGGCACAGCCCTAGCCCGCAGACCACCCACAGTCGAAAGGGCACAGCACAAGACGCTTGCGTGTCACGTGGTTTCCGACTCACCAAGGGAGCATACACGAAACGTGAAAGGGTTTGCCAACGGGGTGATAAGGCAACGCCCGCTCTCGTGAGGAAAGCGGGCGTTGCCTTGAATCTGATGACGACGTGTCTGCGAAGATTATCGCCGCTGGCTATCCAGCATCGAATCCTCAGACGTGTACCCGAACAGGTACGGCATCTTGCTGGTGAGCGTGTAAATCGGTCGGTTCACGCCGTAATCTATCGCGACCCCGAGAGGGTGTAAGAGGAAACCGGTCCAGCGCCATGGGTTATCGCTTGGGGACGCTCCGGCTGCCACATCAGTATAGACCAACGATGTGGGGTCCATTACACTGTAAATACTGGCCGGGGCGGTATAGCCTCCATCCGCATCGTCCGACGCCTGCTGCTGGTGGTTCCCGGCACAACCGACCGCGGTGGCCAGGAGGAGAATTCCCACGGCAAGAGCTGTAGTCCGCATAGATGACCTCACTTGTCTTGGACGGTTCAGAGTTGACGATCTCTCGATAGACTGAAGTGTAGCCGACCTCCAGGATTCTGTCCAGGATTGGAGTGGTTCATGAAATATCATGAAATCCGTCAGTTTAGGCCAGGAGGTACGGATCGGGAGGGGGGAGATGGAGAGTATGGTAGGCGATACTGGTATCGAACCAGTGGCCTCTTCCGTGTGAAGGAAGCGCTCTACCCCTGAGCTAATCGCCTACGCGAGGCAAAGTCTAGCACGGGGTCATAAATCGGATCAACCGTAGCGCCATGCGTCGTGCGTAACGAAGTCGTCTTGACATCCCCAAAACGCAGTTCCTACAATGCCACCGCTCTCAGTCTTTCTTTGCGGAGCTTCACTCGTATGCGCGATGACATTGTCATTATCGGTGGCGGTCTGGCTGGGTCTGAAGCGGCGTGGCAGGCGGCCAATCGTGGAGCGAAGGTGACGCTCTATGAGATGCGCCCAAAAGAGATGACCCAAGCGCACAAGACCGGTGGTTTGGCAGAGCTGGTCTGTTCGAATTCGCTCGGTTCCGCGGATCTACTGAATGCTCCCGGCATCTTGAAAGAGGAAATGCGCCGGCTCAACTCGCTCATTATTCGCGTGGCTGATGAGGTGCGGGTGCCAGCAGGATCGGCCCTGGCCGTCGATCGTGAGCAGTTTTCACTCAAGATTACTCAGGCGCTGGAAGGGCATCCGAACATTCGCATTCTGCGTGAGGAAATCACCGAGATTCCAACGGACTGTCTCTGCATCCTGGCAACCGGCCCGCTGACATCTGAGAAACTGTCTCAGGCGATTGCGCAATTGACCCATACGAAGCATTTGTATTTTTACGATGCGATCTCTCCGATCGTGGATGCCGACTCCATCAATATGGATATCGTATTTCTCGCGTCCCGTTACGGCAAGGGCGGGGATGACTATCTCAACTGTCCCATGGACGAGCCGACCTACAACGCCTTCTATGACTCGTTGCTCGCGGCGGAGAAAGTCCAACCCAAAGAGTTTGAAAAGACGTCCTATTTTGAAGGTTGTATTCCCATCGAAGTGATGGCCGAGCGGGGTCGCCAGACCATGCAGTTCGGTCCGTTGAAGCCAGTGGGCCTTGAGAATCCCAAAACGGGTGCGCGAGCCTATGCGGTCGTACAGCTCCGGACGGAAAACGCCCATCGCTCTTGTTACAACCTCGTGGGATTCCAGACTAAATTGACCTACGGGGAACAGAAGCGGGTGTTTCGCATGATTCCCGGTCTTGAGCAGGCGGAGTTTCTGCGCTATGGCAGCCTGCATCGCAACACCTTTATCAATTCTCCCCAACTGCTGCGCGATACCCTTCAGTTCAAGGCGCGCGGCACCCTCTTCTTTGCAGGGCAGCTGGTCGGCGTCGAGGGCTATACGGATTCCGCCGCGATGGGAGGATTGGCAGGAATCAACGCTGCCCGTGGCCTTGCGGGATTGCCGTTGGTCACGCCGCCCCCCACCACGGCGCATGGCTGTCTCGTGTCGTACATTACGATCACGGACCCTCGTCACTTTCAGCCGATGAATACGAATTTTGGGCTCTTTCCTCCCCTTGCCGCACTGACGAGAGATAAGGAGCGCAAACGACGGCTCACGGGACAACGGGCGCTTGAGGACCTGACGGCATGGATAACGCAATTCGAGCTTTCATGACGTTCCTTGAACTGGAACGTCATGCGTCGCATGAAACAGTGCGCAACTATGGTTCGGATCTCCGACAGTTTCAGGCCTTCATGAAGGCGGAGCATCCCGATGTGCCCACGCTCGTTCCTGCTACGGTGAAGACGGAGTCCATTCGGGCCTACCTTCACTGGTTGGACCGCAAGCGTGAGAAAGGCACGTCGGTGGCCCGGAAACTCGCCTCTCTCCGCAGCTTCTATCGCTATCTGCAACGTGAGGGCATGGTCGGCCTCAATCCTGCCGAGGCCATTAGAACGCCGAAACAGCCGAAACATCTTCCGCGTGTTTTGACCAAGGACGACGCGGCAGCGCTGATGGAGTTTCCTGCCGATCAGGCAGCGGAGTCGCTCCGAGACCGCGCCTTGCTGGAGGCGCTCTATTCGACCGGGGCTCGCGTGAGTGAACTCGTGGGGATCAATCTCGAAGATCTCCGTGCGTCCGAGGGGCTGGTTCATCTGCGAGGAAAAGGCCGGAAGGAGCGCATCGTGCCGATTGGAGATGTGGCCGTACAAGCCATTCAGGCATATCTGGGTCAGCGGCCCCTGATGGATTCTCGAGATCTGACGACGAAACGCGCCTCGTCCCCGGTCTTTCGAAACAGCCGAGGGGGCCGGTTGACGACTCGAAGCGTCGCGCGTATTGTGGCTCGCTATTCGCACCGGCTTGCCGGTGGTTCCGTGAGTCCCCATACGTTGCGGCACTCCTTTGCCACCCATCTCCTCGATGAAGGGGCTGATCTGCGATCGATTCAAGAGATGCTCGGGCATGCCTCGCTCACCACAACGCAAAAGTATACGCACTTGGCGACGGATCAACTCCTGGCCGTGTACGATAAGACGCATCCGCGAGCCGGTCGCTCGACCAGCGTGCGTGTCATGAAGGACAAGAAGCCATGACCATCATTCGGTCGAAGCGGCCGGAATGGACGCTCAGCATCGATGCGCCGTTTGGCCGCGAGCGTCCGGCGTTCCTCGCTTTTCTCGCCATGGGAGCCACGATATGAACAGACTGATTAAGAAAGCGAATGTTCTGATCGAAGCCTTGCCCTACATTCGCACGTTCAAGGGCAAGACAATTGTCATCAAATATGGCGGTCACGCGATGACCGATACACCGTTGAAAGAGAGGTTTGCCCAGGATGTCGTGCTCTTGAAATATGTGGGTCTCAACCCGGTCATTGTGCACGGCGGGGGACCCCAGATCGATAAGATGCTTCAGCGCGTGGGTATCGAATCCAAGTTTCGCCATGGGGTGCGGGTCACAGATGAGGCCACGATGGAAATCGTGGAGATGGTGCTAGCCGGCAAGATCAACATGGAAATCGTCGATCTCTTGAATCGCCATGGCGGCCTCGCGGTCGGTTTGAGTGGAAAGGATGGCGGGCTCATGCTTTCTCGGCCGCTCACGGCCAAAGCCTGGGCGGCAAGTCTGGAAAAGGATCTTGGTGACGGCGAGGAGGACGAGGATTTTGGCTTGGTGGGAGAAATCCAGTCTATCGATCCCACGCTAGTGCGGAACCTCCAGCAGGATAATTATATCCCCGTCATCGCCCCGATCGGCACCAACCGTGAAGGGAATACGTACAACATCAATGCCGATCTGGTGGCCGGGGCGATGGCCGCCGCGCTGGGTGCGGAAAAGCTGCTGATGATGACCGATGTGAAAGGTATTCGCGATGCGAATGGGCGCCATCTCTCGACGGTTTCACGCAAAGACGTGCAGCGGATGGTGAAGAAGGGCACGATCAGCGAAGGGATGTTGCCCAAGGTGCATGCCTGCTTGGATGCGCTCGGCGGCGGCGTTGGTAAAGCCCATATCATCGACGGTCGAGTTCCGCACGCCATTCTTCTGGAAGTGTTTACACATAAAGGTATCGGGACCGAGATCGCATCGTAGTCGGCTAATCCCATCGGTCTCTTGTTGTGGTGAAGCAGCGCCTCCGAATCAACCGCCATCTTCAGGCCCTCGTCGGTGAGCGTCATCCCGGGACAAGTCCTCGTGCGCTCCGGAAGGCGGCGCACTATCTGACCACACAGTTTTCCAAGTCCGGATGGACCACGAGCCGCCAGCTCGTGAGCGCGTGGGGCAAGGTCTATCACAATGTGGTGGCGGCCAAGTATCCGGACTGGCCAGGACAAGGAGAGGAGTTGCCCCCACTCCTGATCGGGGCCCACTACGACACCGTGTCTGGGTCACCGGGCGCGGATGATAACGCAAGTGGGCTCGTGGTCCTCCTCGAAGTGGCTTCTCGCCTCCGTGCGTGGCCTCTGGCGCGACCTGTCTGGCTCGTGGCATTCTGTCTAGAAGAGCAGGATCGACTAGGGAGTCAGGCGTTCGTGTCCCGTTTGAAGGCCGAACGCCGTGCGTTGGCCGGTGCGATCATCTTGGAATGTGTCGGATTCGCCAGGAGTGAGGCAGGCACGCAGCAGGTTCCACCCGGCATACCCATTGCGGTGCCGACCCAGGGAGACTTTCTCGCCATTGTGGGCAACGAGGCATCCAGGTCTTTGGTGACGCAACTTGAACAGGAGGCCCTGCGCCATGCGGCCCAACTCAAGCCCCTATCATTGGTGGTGCCAGGCCGGGGGGAGGGCATGCCTCAAACCCGTCGCAGCGACCATGCTTCGTTTTGGGATGCAGGCTATCCAGCCGTGATGTTGACCGATACGGCGAACTTCCGGAATCCACATTACCATCGTGCAACTGATACCGAGGACACATTGAATCTCGAATTTCTCTCCAACGTGGCAGCGACAGTGACCGCTACTGCGATTCACATTGCTGGAGTACGACTATGACGACGGGTCGCACGAAGCTGGCCCCTGCGACCCGTCGTCTCGTGACCGAAATCTATGGCCGTCTCGACTATGAAGCACTGGGACCGGTCTACTGTTATGAAGGTGGCGATGAGTTCTGGCGAGCGAAGCGGGGGGCCTGTGAACGTCTCGGGAATCGGGCCGCCGTTGTGTTGAAGAAAAAATTAGGCCGGGTCGGCCGCAGCCTCTATGTCGGGGCTGGGGTGGCAGAGCTTCCGGCATTGATCATGGAGACGGTGGAGTTAGGTCGGACGGTGGAACCCTATAATCTCCGGAGGGCCGAAGTCGCAGCACTCAACCGTGCCTGCCACTCGATTCCCCTCACGTTCCATGCGGTTGATGCGACCAAGGCGAAGGGCCGATTCGATCATCTTTGGATAGTCAGCGTGTTAAACGATCCTGAGCGGTTCAACAATCTGTCGCCTCTATCCTATGGACGAGGCAATCCTCTCACCCTCGACCCCGAGAATTTTGAGAAAGAGCGCCGCATCGTGCGTGCCCTGGTGGCATGGTGCATGGGCAAGCTCGCGAGGCCCGGACTCGTCACGACTACCACAGAAGAAGTCATATGGATTGCAGAGTGGTGCCACCGGAATCGAGTGCCCTACAAGGTTGGTAAACGCTACTATCCAACAGCACTGGTGGGCGACCCGATCTGTTTCATTCAAATCGGCAAGAAATTAGCAGGATGCTGAAAAAGTTCGCCAGCCAGGCTTGTTCATTTGGACTATCTGGTCTATTCGGTCTATCTGGTTTATCTGGTTGGTTCGTTCAACCAGACACACGAGACAGACCAGGCTACTAGATTCGAAAGCCGGGCTTGGCTCTCGATGAATTGTCTAAGTACAGGCCTGCGTACGTCACGTAGTTCTCCGCCGACTCTTTAATCCACGCGAGTTCGGCTTCTGACACCGCGCGACGAATACGGCCAGGCGATCCGAGGATCACGCTCTTCGGCGGCACAATCATGCCTTCCACCACCAGCGCACCGGCACCCACCACCGAATCCTCTCCGATCACGGCTCCGTCCATCACAATGGCCCCCATCCCGATCAGCACACGATTCTTAATTGTGCAGCCGTGGAGTATCACGCCGTGGCCGATGGTCACCTCGTTGCCGATGATCAGCGGATGGGTATCGTGGGTGACATGCAACACACAGAGGTCCTGCACGTTGGTCCGATCTCCGATCCTGATATGGTGCACGTCCCCTCGAATGACAGCATGGAACCAGACGCTGCAGTGCTCACCTAGGACGACATCGCCGATGACGATGCCGGTCTCTTCGATAAAACAGGACGTGGGAATGGTGGGTTTGACACCCTGAAATGTCCGGATCATGCAGCGCACTGTAGGAGAATCGGCCCGCGATCTGCAAGGGGGGAGTGGGTCAGTGTGATTTCCGCCTTCTCATGAATATTGCGGCTTAGATAACCGCGTCTGGACCCGTTCGATCGTGCGCAACAACGCCTGATGGGTTCGGCATCCAGCAACGAGCTTCGCGTCGGAGATCGTCACCGGCTTATAGGGCGCCACAAACCGGTCTTTCAGGCGGGCGATTCGAGCCGCAGAAAGGTTCAATCGTTCGCTGGAAATCGCACCGGTCGCTACGGCCTGCTCCACGGCCCCGAAGGCGGCGACTTCTCGGTCCCGATCTTTACAAATCAATAAGATATCGCACCCGGCCAGCACCGCACGAACTGCAGCATCTTCCACCCCGTAATGGTCGATAATCGCGAGCATTTCTAGGTCATCCGTCAACACCACTCCGTCGTACCGCAGCGTCTGGCGCAAGAAATCGTTGATGATGGTCGGCGAGAGCGTAGCCGGCAATTCATTATCGAGGGCTCGGTAGAGCACGTGTGCGGTCATCATCGACGCGACACCCTGCTCAACGGCACGGCGGAATGGGGGAAACTCGACCGCTTCCAATCGCTCCCGCGAGGCCTCGACCACCGGAAGCTCTTTGTGGGAATCGGCATTCGTATCGCCGTGACCGGGAAAGTGTTTCCCGCAGGCCACGACCATGTTGTCTTGCAGCCCTGCCGCCGTTGCCAACCCCAGCTCACAAACCACATGCGGCGTTGGGCCGAACGCCCGGTCGCCAATGACCGGATTATCAGGATTGCTATTCACGTCGAGCACCGGCGCCATATTCATGTTCACGCCCACCGCCCTCAACTCTTTGGCAATGGTGGCCGCAGCCGCGTACGCTAATTTGGTTGAATTGAAGCGGCCCAATAGTTCACAGGGCGGGAAAATCGTAAAGCCCTTCGGAAGACGGGAAACCCGACCGCCTTCTTGATCGATCGAGATCAACAGCGGCGAATGGGGGCTGCAGGCCTGCAGATCGTTGGTCAGTTGGACCATCTGTTCGATGGATTCTAGATTTCGCGAGAAAAGAATGACACCGCCCGGCTTGTATTCTTTGATAAACGAGGCCAGATCAGGCGTCACCGACGTGCCCAGAAATCCGACCATGAAGAGCTGCCCGATTTTATCGCGCGTGGTCATTCGATATCGTTCCAATGCTAGTACGTTGTGGAAAAATCCTGTTGGCAGGCTAGAGCTTCGATAGTTCGCAGGCGTGGTACAAGAGGAACACGCTCCCGCAGGACGCTCCAACAGGTCGTCCTCTCCGTCCGTCGTTCGTGAAGCGTCGATCGTCTCTCGTTGCAGAACCTGCCTGACATGTTCGCGAGATACGATTCACGGATGTACGCCGCAGCTGGCGGACTGTTGTAGCATCCTGCTAGAGACTCCGATCGATCAGATATTGCACCAATAACCTGGTTCCAATCGCGGTGGGCCCCTTCGGAATGTAGGCCCGTTCCTTCTCGCTCCAATCCGTACTGGCAATATCGAGGTGCACCCAGGGGCAGTCCCCCACGAACTTGCTCAGAAAGAGCGCCGCGGTGATCATGCCACCGCCACGGCCGCCGATATTGCGCATATCGGCGACGTCGCTCTTGAGCTGTTCGAAGTATTCCTCCCACAAGGGCATCTCCCACACTCGCTCGCCAGCCTTTTGCCCTGACTTCCGTACCTGTTCTTTGAGCGTCGAGTCGGTGCCGAACATGCCGATCGCAAATTGGCCGAGCGCCACCACACAGGCCCCTGTGAGCGTGGCTATGTCGATCAAGGCCGCCGGCTTATAGCGCATCGCATAGGCGAGGCCGTCAGCCAGGATGAGTCGGCCTTCCGCATCCGTGTTCTGTACTTCGACGGTCTTCCCCGACAGCGTCTTCACGATATCGCCCGGCTTCATCGCCCGGCCACCCGGCATGTTTTCCGCTACGGGCAGGATACTGATGAGGCGTAGCGGGAGCTTGAGTCTGGCCGCCGCCCGGATCGAGGCCAGAACTTCGGCTCCTCCCGTCATATCGGCCTTCATGCGTTCCATATTTTCGGCGGTCTTCAGGGAGATTCCGCCCGTATCGAAGGTGATCGTTTTCCCGACCAGTACGACTGGGCGTACGTCTTTTTTCTTGGATCCGTTGTATTCAAGGATGATGAATTTGGGCGGCTCCTGGCTTCCGCGCGACACGCCGAGCAGCGCGCCCATCCCCAGACGCTCCATCTCCTTCTGTTCGAGAATCTTGATCGTGATCCCTTCAGTCTTGGCGAGGGTCTTCGCTTCGTTGGCGATCCTGGTGGGGGTCAGCACGTTGGAGGGATGATTACAGAGGTCACGGACAAAGACGGTTGCCTCTGCGGTGGCGACGCCGCGCCGGATCCCTTCAGTGACCTGCCGTAACTGTCCCTTCTTCGGGATGAGAATCCTCATCTCTGCGATGTCTTGCTCTGAGGCAGCCACGGTCCGATAGACGGTAAACTGATAACTGCCGAGGATTGCCCCTTCAACCATCGCTTGCGCCACCTCGACCCATGACATCCCGCTAGGCGTCACCGTTGGAAGCACCACGGTATAGGACCCGACCTTCGCCCGACGGACGCGTTTCGCGGCTGAGCCCATCGCTTGCCGAATCGTCTCAAGTGTGACCTCGGTCTTCTTGCCCAAACCGACCAACACGAGCCGCTTCGCAGGCACCGTACCTTGCGTGTGATACAGCAAGACTTCGTTAGCTTTACCTTCGAATTCCTTGGATTGCACCAGCTTGCTCAACGCGCCTCCGAGGGCCCGATCGAGCAGGGCCGCATCCTGTTTGGCCCACGCTTCTCCTGCACAGTGCGTGAGTACCAACACCTCTGCGGATGTTGTCTCCGCTCGCCCAACCTGTACCGTGACCTGCATGATCTTCATTCACGTCTCCTTCGTTCTCGTCGCTCGTAAATCGTGAGCGAGCCGGGCGCGACTCGCTCAGATGACACTTCCGACCAGTCCCGCTCTTCTCGCACGTCATGCGCGAACAGCGAGATACGCTTCACACCCCTCGTAGGTCGGGCGCCCATATGTACTTGTGCATCTGCAATTGAAAACGGACCGGTAGACGATCGGCCAGAATCCATTCGGCCAGCTGACGCACATCCATCGCCCCGAAGACCGGACTAAAGAGTACCGTACAGCGTCTGGCTACATCATACTGGGCAAGAATCTCACGAGCCCAGTCGTAGTCGGTTCGGTCGGCCAGGACAAACTTCGCCTCGTCTTTGGCCGCCAATTGTGACAGGTTTGGCCAGTGCATCCGATCTGTCATCCCGCTCCCCGGACATTTCACATCCAAGATGATATGCGCGCGGGGATCGACCGGCGCGATATCGACGGTGCCGCTGGTCTCAAGGAGGACCGTATAGCCGGCATCGCACAGTCCGGTTATGAATGGGAGACTCTCAGGCTGGACAAGCGGTTCCCCTCCGGTAACCTCCACGAGGCGGCACCCATAGGTGTGCACCTTGGCCAGGATTTCTTCGATCGTGCATTCGTGCCCTCCGTAGAACGCATAGTCGGTATCGCACCAGGTGCAGCGGAGCGGGCATCCGGTCAGTCGTACAAACACGCAGGGCTGTCCGACGTAGCTCGACTCGCCTTGAATGCTATGGAAGATCTCGGTGATGCGCATGGCTCAAGACGTGAAATGTGAAACGTTAATCGTGAAACGCGTACAGGAAACGTGTGGGCCGTGTATGACCGCAGAATCGGTTAATGTTGAACGATTCACGGAGTTATTTCCACGTCGTGACCGACCATCCGTGTTGCCGGGCGATCCGCGCCATGCCCCGGATCGGGTTGACCACCAAGGGATTCCCGACCAGTTCAAGAATGTCGCGATCGCCGGGGCTGTCGCCATAGGCGTAGGAGCTGGCCAGATCGAGGCCCATTTCTTGAGCATGGGCGAGGATCAGCTCACGCTTACCACGGCCATAGGGCAACGGAGGAATTAACGCACCGGTATAGACAGAATCCCGTTGCTCCGGCTTCGCCGCGAAGACTGTGGGTACGCCCAAAAACTCCGCAAGGGGTGCGATCAAAAAATCAGGTGCACCAGTCACAAGAATCAGCTGGTGTCCGGACTGTCGATGCGCGTCCAGCTTTGCGCGACCCTGCACGGACAGCCTGCGGATCATCTTGGCCTGACAGAACTCCCGCGCATACGATTCAATATCTGCTGGGCGCTTGCCCGTCAGGTACACTTTTCGTTCTCGGAGCGAGTGCAGCGAGAACGGGGGAAGGTGCCCCGCCAGCCAGGCTGCACTCCGTCTCAACTCGCTCCATCCCACCAGGCCACGCCGCCACAGATATCCGAAAAATAGCACCTCGCTGGCCTCTCCCGGCAGGAGCGTGTTATCGACGTCGAACAATGCAGCGACGGATTCCTGTGCCCGTTGTTCAACGACATCATTGAGCGTGGAAGTGAGGTTGTGGTGACTTTGCACAGCGTTGGAGGACCCAGTGACCATGAGCCGCCCGATTCTACCGGAGCCTCTATTGATTGACAAGGATTTTGGCCCACTTCTATAATGCGCTTCCCTCGGACTGTCGTTCGTCGTTTGTGAAGCGCAGGCACGGGACAACGTGACAGTCTATTTAAGCATCTTGAGTTGCAGGAGCTTCAACAATCCCTGCAGCAAGGCCGCAGCGAGCGAAAGCCCGAGGCGTACTGCTGAGTCCGTTGAAGGTTTGAGCGATGCGAGAACGCAGTTGCGGGGGTTTTCAAGCTCCTTCCAAGTGCCGAAGTGGTGAAATGGCAGACACGCACGTTTGAGGGGCGTGTGGCGCAAGCCGTGCGGGTTCAAGTCCCGCCTTCGGCACCAAATAACTGCTCGTTCCCGCCCCCTGGTGAACAAGCCCTCGCGCCTTGGAGCGGGAGCACTCGTTCCCGGTCCACTCTGTCTCCCCGGAGTCTCGTCCCCTCCTTAGAGCCGCCTGGAGACTCTTAGGATATAGACTTTTAACGGCATTCCATAGGATACTAACGCGTTCCCAAGTAACCGTGCAGAAGCTAGCTGGGCTGTGCGCATATAAAGTTCTTTCAACCCGCTCTGCACCCGACAGATACGTTACCTGTGCGCCCCATGGAACTCTACAGCGAATGTCGTTGTTTTCACTCCCGTAACTCCCTCTCTCGGTCCAGCAGCTTAGTAAACCCCCAGCACATTATGTGATGGCGCATCTTCTCTTTCGCCGTCGTCACCCGTACTCAGCCACCTCACATTGCCATTGCACATGGCAAGGAGTTGCACCATGAGCGGTACCGGTCATCTGTCTGAACTCGAATCTCTGCGATTGCAGGTTGCAGACCTCCAGCGAGAACTCGCCGAGCGAGACCGGGATCTCGATCGCAACCTGCAGGACCAGCCAGAGCAGGCTGGCCTCTTGCGAACCATCGTTGAAGGGACGGCGGCCGATACGGGAGAAGAGTTTTTCCGATCCTTAGTCAGACACCTCGCACAGGCCCTCAATGTCCGTTACGCCTTTGTCGGAGAGTGGCGTGAACAAACTTCCTTCAGGGTGCGCACCTTGGCCGTCTGGTCGGGAACGGACTTCCTCGAACCGTTTGAGTATGACCCCCGGAATACACCCTGCGCCACAGTGATCGGACGGCAGTATTGCCTGTACGCATCAGGTGTCCAGAGTCTGTTTCCGGAAGATCATCTCCTCGTCCAACTGGAGGTCGACAGCTATTGCGGGATGCCGCTCTTCGATAAATCGGGGAAACCGCTTGGTCTCCTCGTCATTATGGATGATCGCCCCATGACTCGCGGTCCCCTCATTAAAGATCTGTTGCAGATCTTCGGGACGAGGGCCGCAGCAGAGTTGCAGCGCCAACAAGGGGACGAAGCTCTGTGCGAAAGCGAAGCGAAGTTTCGTGCGCTTGCGGAAGAGACGACCGATTGGATGTGGGAGGTCAATGAACAGGCCGTCTACACCTACTGCAGTCCCAAGATTCGCAACCTCTTGGGATATGAACCGGACGAAGCGCTCGGCAATACCCCGTTTGATTTCATGCCCGAGGAAGAAGCCCGTCGTGTCGCTGGCCTGTTCGGACCGATTGCCGCTGCACGAAAGCCATTTGCCGGTATGGAAAACACGAACCGTCACAAAGATGGCCGGCTGGTGGTCCTTGAATGCAGGGGCGTTCCAATCATTGATGCCGACGGCGCGTTTAGAGGTTATCGAGGTTTTGATCAAGACATCACGGAACGCAAGCGAGCGGAAGAAGCGCTGCAGGAGAACCATGCCCTGCTCTCTGCCATCATGGATACCACGATGGATATTATCTTCGTCAAAGATCTGAATGGGCGATATCTTCACATGAACCTCGCAGGTGCCCGCGCCGTGGGTATTCCAGCCGAGGAGGTGGTCGGGAAAGACGATGATGCCATATGGCCGGCCGATCTGGCAGCCTGCTGCAAAGCAGCCGATCAGCACATCATGACCTCCAACACCGCACAGACGATGGAGGAAAGCACCACCGCCGGTGGAACGTGCGTTACGTATTTGACAACCAAGGCGCCGTACCGCAATGCCACGGGATGTATGATCGGCATCATCGGCGTGGCGCACGATATCACTCAGATCAAACGATCGGAAGAAGCGCTTCAGCGATCGCATGACTTCATCCGCCAGATCATCGACGCCGATCCGAATCTCATTTTCGTGAAGAATCGCGCCGGCCAATTTATCCTGGTGAACAAAGCGGTAGCCGACGCCTATGGGACGACGGTCGAGCATCTGTTTGGAAAGACCGACGCCGACTTCAATGCCAACCAGGAGGAAGTGGAGTTCTTCCGTCAGAAAGATTTAGAAGTGATGGACTCGCTTCACGAACGCTTTATCGCCGAGGAGGTGATCACGGATTCGACGGGCAAGACACGATGGTTGCAGACGGTGAAGCGGCCAATTTTCGACGACCAGGGCAGGGCCGTTATGATGCTCGGCACCTCGACGGATATCACCGACCGCAAGCAGATGGAAGAATCCCTACGCGAACGAGAAAAAGATCTGCGCGCCGCGATCGAGGAACGTGAGCGGATCAGCCTAGACCTCCATGATGGCATCTTACAGTCGCTCTTTGCCGTGGGCCTTGGTCTGGAAGCGTCCAAATCGATGATGCCTCCAAAGGGCCGCAGAACGGCCGGCCTGACTCTCGATCAGGCCATTAATCAGTTGAACCGTGTCATGTACGAGATCCGGAGCTTCATCACAGGGCTGGGCTCTGACCCGCTCCAGGGGGGGGACTTGGCGACGTCGCTGCGGAAGATGCTAGACTCGCTGAGGCAGAACCAGACCATGCGCGTGCGCCTTGCGGTCGAGGACCGTGTCGCCCAGGCCCTATCGGCTCAACAGACCCTGCGCCTGTTCCTCGTTATCCAAGAAGCGCTGAGTAATTGTATCCAGCACGGCCACGCGCAAGAGGCCACGGTGTCGCTGAAGATGCTGAAACATGGCGTCCGGTTGAGCATTCGCGACAACGGTCGTGGATTCAACCAGGAGGCTGTAGCGGCC
>JAQBES010000256.1:0-4461 GCA_032123755.1 Nitrospirota bacterium | reverse complement strand
TGAAAAGAATGCCGATGCGATGGCCTCCATCGAGAAGGCGTTGGCTTCGGAGCCTGACAACAAGGAGTACCTAGCGACTCGCGATCTGATCAAGAAGAGCATGATGAAGAAATAGGTGAAGGCCTGGCGGGGGGGCCATCGCACCCCCTCCAAAAGCCAGTGTAGTGGCAGGAGGTCTCTGAAATGAGTACGCCTAGCTCAAGGGTAACGAGCAACGTAACAGCGAACCCAGCGGCAATTCCTGAGAAGTCCCTCATTCTTCTCACGGGCGCCACCGGGTACGTTGGCGGGCGCCTCCTGCGGTCATTAGAAAGTCAGGGGTACCGTGTGCGTTGTCTGGCCAGGCGTCCGGAAGTTCTCAAGCCGAAGGTCGGTGCATCAACGGAAGTGGTCGCGGGTGACGTCCTCGATCGACCGAGTCTCGACTCGGCGTTGCGCGGAGTCGACGTGGCCTACTACCTGGTGCACTCCATGAGTTCGACTGGTTCTTTTGAAGAGACAGACCGGCAGGCTGCGACAAACTTCGGCGAGGCGGCGAAGGCAGCGGATGTCAAGGGTCTCATCTATCTGGGCGGCTTGGGCAGCGACGACGAGGAACTCTCGGCACATCTGCGCAGTCGGCACGAAGTCGGAGACATCTTGCGCCAGTCGGGCCTGCCTGTGCTCGAGTTTCGTGCGGCAGCCGTAATCGGTTCCGGCAGCGCCTCGTTTGAGCTGGTTCGCGCGCTGGTGGAGCGCCTGCCGATCATGGTGACACCAAAATGGTGCAAGGGGAAAACGCAGCCCATCGCGATCGACGACTTGCTGGACTACCTAGTGGAAGCGCTTCGGATTCCCATCTCCCAATACCGCATCTACGAGGTCGGCGGTGCTGACAAGGTATCCTACGCAGAGATGATGCGTGCGTATGGCCGTCAACGCGGGCTCAAACCTCTGATCATCCCCGTGCCAGTCCTCACCCCGTGGCTGTCAGCTCTGTGGCTTGGATTGATCACGCCGTTATACGCCCGCATCGGGCGAGCGATTATTGAGAGCATCGTCCATGTCACGGTGGTGCGGGACCATGCCGCTTTCACCACCTTCTCTGTACGTCCGGTGGGAATTGATGAAGCCATTCGCCGGGCCATAGCCCATGAAGAGACGCATTTCGCGGCAACGCGCTGGTCCGATGCGCTTTCCTCATCGGGAAAGTTGCAGTCGTGGGGGGGCGTGCAGTTCGGTACGCGTCTGGTCGATTCGAGGACCATGACCGTCGCAGCGCCGCCCGCAGTTGTCTTCAAATGCATTGAGAGAATTGGCGGTGACAATGGTTGGTACGCATGGAACTGGCTGTGGCGACTGCGCGGTTTTATCGACTTGCTTGAAGGAGGCGTGGGCTTGAGACGTGGACGACCTTCTTCCGCGACCCTGCAGGTCGGGGATGCGGTCGACTCGTTTCGTGTGGAGGCGATTGAGCCGAACCGCCGCCTGCGGCTCATCTCCGAGATGCATCTGTACGGGCGGGCATGGCTGGAGTTCGAGGTGACGGGTACCGGCTCTTCATCAACGATCCGGCAGACCGCCATCTTTGATCCGGTAGGACTGCTCGGGCAGATTTATTGGTATACGCTCTACCTACCACACCAGTTTGTGTTTAGCGGGATGCTGCGGGGTATCGCACAAGCCGCGTTGCGGGAGATGAGAGACCTCGATGAGGCGAAGATACCTAATGGGCAGACGGCACCGCCGCAGCGCCACTGAACCGGGCGTGAGGCCTCCCAATGGAACACTCATGACCCGCATCCCACTGTCCAAGGGAATTATCAACCGCCTAGGAGTTTGTAGGGCATGGGCTATCGATTCCAAGAACATCGAACTGTGGGAATTCCGTTCTCGTATTGAACAGTTGATGAAACGGCCGTGGGAGAATGATGAAAAGATTTTTGTCATGGGTTGATCGTGCCGGAGGCGCACCGATGATACACAACAAGATTCTCCTTCTAGGGATTGCTCTCATCGCGCTACTTGGGGCATCACCACTCCAGGCTGGTCCCATCGATCCAGATCGCCATCCGAGACCGGAGGACGCGCAGGCGGTGCATGAGGCCGAGCATAATGTAGACCGGGCCTGGGAGGTCTACCATCGCGCGGCGTTAGGCGGAACAGTCGCTTCTCCTGCCCTGCAGGCGGATATCGAGCAGCACCTGCACGAAGCCAGAACCCTCATCACCCAGGCGCGAGAGGCAGCCGAGCGGGGAGACGAGGATGAGGTACAGCGTCTCGTAAGCCAAGTGAAGGGCCATACCACCAAGGCCATCGAGGGGAGCAAGGAGCAGAAGAAATGACGCAAGGTCTATGGAGAAGAAGCACTCGCTGGAGCACTATTGTTGCGATGATGGTCCTAGCCTTTGCAGTCGCCATAGCGCCTGTCGTAGCAGCGCCGCCGGTTTCCAAAGAGGTTGACTCGGTCCCCATGGTGATCATACCAGCTGGAGAATTCTTGATGGGGAGTCCGGAAGGAAAAGGCCGGTCCGATGAGTGGCCGCAGCGATCTGTGTACCTCGACGAGTTTGCGATTGATCAAGTCGAAGTGACGAATGAACGGTATCTGGCGTTCGTGGCGACCACGGGCCATCGAAGCCCACCGAATCCCTATGGCACCGGCCCGCTCTTGTCCGTGCAGGGCATCGAACAACTTCCGGTCGTGCAGGCTACCTGGTACGACGCCATGGCCTATTGCAGTTGGGCGAAGAAGCGGCTCCCGACGGAGGCGGAATGGGAGAAGGCCGCTCGCGGCGCCGATGGTCGTCTGTTTCCCTGGGGCAATGAATCAGCAACATCAATGCGAGCGAACTTTGACCGTGAGTGGAATGAGGAGCGCACCTTGCATCCGGCCGGGTCCTTGCCCGGCGGCGACTCACCCTACGGGGTGAAGGACCTGTCCGGTAATGCTCGAGAGTGGGTACAGGATTGGTATGACGCTGCGTACTACCAACATGCACCGGATCGCAATCCGCAAGGTCCTGACAAGAAAGGCGTAGTCCGATCGATTCGCGGCGGGTCTTGGCATAGCCCGATCTCGGACATCACGACCACGGCGCGCGGGCGCGGCGGATTCGCTCTGCAGACCCATGGGACAGGCTTTCGTTGTGCACGGGGTCTCGAGGGCCAGACCCCTCAGAAGTAGACGATCGCTGCGCCCATTCATTGGCCGGATTGGCTGTGAACTGATCGGGCATGTGCCGACTCGTAACAAGGTTTACGATGGGTTGACCGGCGGCTAAATCGAAAGGGGTGGGAGCATGGACGTGAGGCAAAGGGAGCAAGTGTGGTTGTGTGTTTTCGGTCTGCTGATGTCTCTCACGTTCGTCGCTTGGGTCGCAGGCCCGGCGCAGGCAAAGCAGCAGAAGATCACCGGTGATGATGGGGCATCGATGGTGCTCGTGCCGGCGGGGGAATTTTCGATGGGGAGCAACGAGGGTAATGACGATGAAAAGCCCGCGCATCGGGTTTCTCTCGATGCCTATTACATCGACGAGTATGAAGTGACGGTCGGGCAGTATGCCAAGTTCCTGGACGCCACGGGCTTTAACGGGCCGCCGAAGTGGACAACCATGAACGAACCACCCCATCAGAAACGCCCGATCGTGAATGTCGATTGGTCGGATGCGAACAACTATTGCGAGTGGGCCGGCAAGCGGCTGCCGACGGAAGCGGAATGGGAGAAGGCGGCACGAGGAACGGATGAGCGGATGTATCCGTGGGGCAATGATCCACCCAATCGGCTCCGGGCGAACTATGGGAAGGAGAAGTGGGACAACCATACCGCGCTGGTGCCGGTGGGGACACTGAAAGACGGCAAGAGCCCCTATGGGATTTATGATCTGGCAGGGAATGTCTGGGAATGGGTGAGCGACTGGTATGACCCGGACTATTACGCGACCAGCCCGTCGCGGAATCCGAAGGGGCCGGAAAATGGTAAATACAGAGTGTTGCGGGGCGGCTCGTGGGACTTCGCTCCGGAGAACCTGCGATCCGCACGCCGGGACTTCAACATACCGTTGGCCCCCAGCTATGAGTCACCGGCGTACAGGAACTTCAACAGCGGGTTTCGGTGTGCGAAGAATCCAGAGATGGCGTACCCTGGAGAACCAATGCCATTGAGTCCAGTTCCGGCAGAGTATGCCGATAAACATATGCCGGCCGGCTGGTGGACAGATACTAACGTCATCGAGGAGGGAAGGCAGATTTACTCCCAGGAGGGGTGCCGCAGTTGTCATAAGGACGGTCAACCGGTAAAAAGTGGGGAGGGGCTTCGTGATCAGAAAAATACCAGCCGCTTCTCAGACGGCTACTGGTTCTGGCGAGTGGCAGAAGGGGTTCCAAAGACGACAATGAAGTCCTGGAAATCGTTTCTCTCAGAAGAGCAGATTTGGAAGGTGATCGCGTTCACGCATCAGTTCTCGCATGGAGGTAAACCAT
>JAQBES010000255.1:0-23562 GCA_032123755.1 Nitrospirota bacterium | reverse complement strand
GTCGCCAATGCCATCCATCAGAACAGCGCACGAAGCCAGTACCCTTTGATCAAAGTCAGCTGTGCAGCGCTTCCGGAAACCTTATTGGAAGCAGAACTTTTCGGCCATGAGAAAGGGGCGTTCACGGGAGCGCTGCGGCAGCGGCGTGGGCGGTTTGAACTGGCACATCGAGGCACGTTGTTTCTCGATGAAATCGGGGAAATCTCGCCGGTCGTCCAAGTGAAATTGTTGCGTGTGCTCCAGGAGCGGCAGTTTGAGCGCGTCGGGGGGAATGACAGGATTGATGTCGATGTCCGCCTGGTCTGTGCGACCCAGAAGGATCTTCGAAAGGAAGTCGCGCAGGGGCGGTTTAGAGAGGATCTGTTTTATCGGCTCAATGTCGTGCCTGTGGTGATTCCGCCGTTGCGTCAACGGCAGGAAGACATCATGATCATTGCAGAACATGTGCTGAAGAAGTGCGCCGGCAAAATGAATAAGACGTTGAAAGGGTTTTCCCCTGCGGCGCGCGAGCTCTTCATACGCTATTCGTTTCCCGGGAATGTGCGGGAGTTGGAGAACATGGTCGAGCGTGCGGTGGCGCTGGGGCGGGATCGTGAAGCGATCCAACCGTCCGATCTGTGCGGGTTCCAGTCCTGTCCGTTTACAGGCGGGGTACCACAAGAATCTTGTGGATTCTGTAGCGAAGGGCTGACGGGGCAGAAGCGGGAGGAGCGCCCGCTGACCTCGCTGGCAACGGCACGAGAACAGTTTGAGCGTGAGTATATTGTGTCGGTCCTCGGGCGGGTGGAGGGCAGTCGAACTACGGCCTCGAAAATTCTCGGCCTTTCGCGAAAATCCCTGTGGGAAAAATGCAAGCGTTACGGCATTCCATCGGCGAAAGACGAGCCGGACGAGGCATAGCAGGATGCTGAAAAATCCACCATCTCACCCGCCCCTCCCTGACGCGTCAGGACGCGTCTTCCCCCAAGCGGCGTTCTCGTATTGTTCAGACCCTCAACGGGGACCTGGCCACCTCACCACTCGGCGGTGCGTACAGGCGTAGTGCTCCTTATTCGTCGCACCTGCGCCCCAGAAGATGCGCTTCTGCCCTTCACTCGCTGTGACCTTTCCTGCGGAGCAGCGCGTCGTGGGACCGCGCCGTGGCTGGCGGCTGAGAAGCGCAGGTATTTTGAGCATCCTGCGAGATTCTGTATGCTCAAGTTGCTTTCCCGCAGCCTGGTAGGGACTACTCGGTAGGTTCTGCGCCCCCAGCCCACAACTTCACTGTGCGGTCCCACGACGCGCTGGCCAGTTTCATCCCGTCCGGAGACAGGGTGATGCCTCGAACGCCTGCGGTGTGGGCTTTGAGGGTTCTGAAGCACCGGCCGTTCGATAGGTCCCAAAAGCGAATCGTCGCATCGTCGCCGGCGCTGATGAGCACCTTGCTGTCCGGCGAGACGGCGAGCGAGCGTACCCAGCCGGTATGACCTTTCAGCGTCCGTTGTTCCGCCACGTGGGGCATGTCGAACAACTTGATTGTCTGGTCACGGCTCCCGGTAATCAGCAGTTTGGCATCGGGGGTAAAGGCCATCGCGCCGATCCAATAGTCCATCGGCTTTTGAAATCCGCCGTCGTCTTCGACGAAGTACCCGCGGGTTTCACTGGTATCATCGTCGTGCTGTTTCCAGTGTCCGTTATGCAGGATTTTTTCCTCACCGCTGGGTAACACTTCCCAGAGCTTGATCTTGCCGATATCCGTTCCGCTGGCGAGGTGCATGCCGTCCGGCGAAAAGGCGACGCAGACCGACCAGTGGTGGTCGTACTGGTCCTTGCCGAGGAGGGTCATGAGCTCGGTGCCGGTAGTGACTTCCCAAATCTTGATGTCTTTATTGTGGCTGCCGCGTGCCAACATGAGCCCGTCGGGCGAGAGGGAGAGGCTGACGACATTGTGGTCATAACGTGTGAAGAGGAGCTTCTTCGATTCGCCGGTAGTTGGATTCCACAGCCGGATGGTACGGTCCTCGCTGGCAGTGGCCAACGTCTGGCCGTCTGGCGTAAAGACGACGGATCGGATGTCTGCCGTGTGTCCCCTGAGTGAGCGCAGGAGGCGTCCTGTTTCAATGTCCCAAATACGGACGAGCCGGTCGACTCCTCCGCTGGCGAGGGTCAAGCCATCCGGCGCGAAGGCCACCGACCAGACTCCATGCGAATGGCCACGAAACGTGGTCAGCTCCCGAGCATCCGTCTTCCAGTATTCGAGGAAATCGGCTGGTGCGGTACCCGTTCCCGACGATGATGGCGTGAGCAGGGAGGGAGCGGGGGCAAGTTGGGAAGCAGTCTCATCGGCCATGTTCAATAATCCCTACGGCTGGGTCACGCGAAAGCGGTCCACGGCGACAGGCGTGATTGCCAACCGGTGATTCGCCCAGTATAATTGGTGTCCGCTCGGGGTGATCGTAAGAGAAGCTTCGTCATCAAGTCAAGCCGGCCACGAGAGCCGGTTCGCGCTCCCTCATCGGGGCGTGCTGATGTGGCCAGACCGGATAGGATGATCAAGGACTGTTATGGAACTTCGTTTTCAGCCCGCATTGCTGCAAGAGGTCATTGACTCGTTCGTCGAAAAGACGGAACGGGAAGGCGACCCTACCTATTATAAAGAGTTCCACGAACTCGCCGACCCGATCTACGAGAAGTTTACCCTCGATGATCGTGAGAGTGAGTTCAAGAAGCTCTATCAGTATATGTTCGGGACCTGGGGGTTTTCCGATATCATCCGCGATGCTTTCAACGAATATCCTTTGCTCAAAGAACGAGTCGGAATCGTGCTCGTCAAGGGGGTGCTCAAGGAAGATCAGGAAGGCGTCGATATTCTCAGGAAGTGGGGATCCGTTGAACATGAGATGGCTCGAGAGTTCGAAGAAAAAGGGTTGAAAGGCGTCGGAATTAAACTCATTCCACGCCGGTTCTACGATCCGGCGCTCACGCGCTATTGCCGCCATGAGTTGTTGCATATCTCGGACATGCTGGATCCGGTCTTTGGGTACGACCCGGATACTAAGGTCGGGCAAAATCCCGGCGAGGAAACCCTCATTCTTCATCGCTATCGCATCTTGTGGAGTCTGACCGTGGACAGTCGGCTGACAGTGGCCGGCAAAGAGCCGATGCTGCGGAAGGAAGACCGGTTCAAAGAGTTTCGTTCGTGGTATCGCAAGATTCCCGCGCCGCAATTGAAATCGGTGTTTGAAGGGTTGTGGCAGACGAGCTTTTTTACCCACTCGGAATTGATCGAAATGGCGTCGGACACTTTGCGCGTGATGGACCGTGCCGTGGATGTCGAGGGAGGCGAGGTTCCAGAAACAGAAAATAAAGTCATGTTGATGCCGGGATTTCCCTGTCCTCTGTGCCGGTTCCCGACCTATTCGTGGGTCGAGGATATGGGCGACAAGCTCGAGACCTATGTGCTGGATTTTATCCGGGAAAATCACCCTGGCTGGGATATCGAATTCGGGGCCTGCGATCGCTGCGTCGAGGTCTACAAGCTGCGCGCAGACGGCGTCATGTAACGGAGCACCACTGTGGCTACCGATTCGCCATACGGACGTCGAGACTTCCTCAAGGATTCTGTCGTGTCCGTTGCTAAAGCGGCACAGGAGTTTGCGAAACACCAAGCGGTCGTGCCGGAACAAGCGGCTCCACCACCGGTGCGGACGGATTGGCTGCGTCCTCCCGGCGCCGTTGACGAGGCACTGTTTTTAGAGCGATGCACCCGATGCGGCGACTGCGCCAAGGTCTGTCCGTACGGGTCGATTACGTTCCACTCGCAGAACGGGACGCCGGTAATTTTTGCTGATCAGATGCCGTGCTATCTTTGCGAGGATGTGCCCTGCATTGCGGCCTGTGCCACTGAGGCGTTGCTCCCTGTCGAAGCACGAGCGCAGATACGAATGGGTCTTGCAGCTGTATCGCATCGAGTCTGCACGGCAGGCCAGGGATGCCATGCCTGTGCATCGAAATGTCCCACGGATGCCTTATCGATGGATTTTGACCGGCAGCGTCTTGTTGTGACGACTGAGCGTTGCGTTGGATGTGGGCTGTGCGAACAGGTGTGCCGGACCGTGAACGATCATGTGGCCATTCGGGTCACACCGTTTCGGTTGTTGGCGCAGTCGCTCTCGTAACCCCCAAGAACAGTCCTGAATAGAAGAGTGAGAATTAGAGAGAGATGGTACGGATCACGAGGGCGAAAAATTTGAGAAATCATCGGCTTAGATTATCCCTTGCGAAGGGAAATATCGCGCTTGACAACCCCTGGTCCTATGCCTACCATACGAGGGCCCGTGCCAAAGGTTTGACCTCACATGCCCGGAAAATTCATGCGGGCAACAGGGTAAACCGGGGAGCTGATTCTGCATGACGAGTAAACAGCCGGTGCAACCAAATTCTCCGGCCGTGGCCGCAGTCATTCCGACTTCTCCGGCCATTAAAGATTCACCCGCGGTCGAACGCGCTCTCAGTCGGAGTAAGCTCTATCTCCTTGTGTCCTGGAGCCTGCTCTATCCTGAAGACGACGAGTTTCTTGATTACGTACAATGCGGGGAGTTCGTCGAGGATGGGCGAGCGGCGATCGATGCATTGGACCAGGCGCTCGATGGCATCGGCGGGGAGCGGGCCAAGCAAAAGCTGGTGTTGCTGCGCAAGCAGCTCGATCAGATCGAAAAAATTGTTGCATCGGAATGCGTCAACTGGCAACTTGCCGACCTACAGGCCGAGCATCGCCGAGTATTCAGCAACGTCATCACCCTCGATTGCCCACCCTACGAAACGCTCTTCGGAAACGACCACGTCTTTGCTCAATCGCAAGTCATGGGCGATATCGCCGGATTCTATCGTGCGTTCGGGGTGGAACTGTCTAAGGATATCCATGAGCGACTGGATCATTTGAGCGTCGAATTCGAGTTCATGCATTTTCTGGCCTACAAAGAGTCTTATTCACGCTGTCACGATGGAGCAGACAAGACTCAGATCGTCCTGGACGCACAGAAAAAGTTTGTCAAGAATCATATCGGCAGGTGGGTCCCGCTGTTTTGCCGGATGTTGGTCAAAAAAGCTGCTTCCGGGTTGTACAAACACGTGGCAGACGTGATGGCGGAGTGGATGGATTTCGAAGCCGCGTTCCTGGGCGTTATTCCCCAGCCCTACTCGGAAACCGATTATCGCCCGGCGACGTTCAATTCACCGGAAGGCCAGACCTACGAGTGCGGTGCGCAGGATCAGGGAAATGAGCTGAGTCTGTTGTTGAACGAAGTTGGCGCAGAATCATTTTTGGACAAGAAGGATCAAGGCAAAGACAAGGAGGGGGAGGGGCCTGTCGGAATCGCCTAACCCTTATCCGTGGTCATGAAGGGCTCTATTGTTTGTGTGCCGGCAGTGATCTTGGGCCACCGATCTTAATTTTTTATCGAGAGGAGGAGTATCCAATGAAAAAAGTAGAGCAGCCACAGAGCAACCGTGTGAAGATTGGGCTTTTTCTCGCTTCGTTGATCGTTGGCGTGGCATTGGCACTCGCCTCTATGTTCTCTCTGGGTTGACCGTTGGCGTGATGCCGATCTTATTTTGTTAATCGCGAGGAGGAGTATCCTATGAACCTAGTGCAGACACACAGTAAGCGTGTGGTGTTTGGCATTCTTCTCTCTGCGTTGATCGTTGGCGTGATGCTGACGATCGGGCAGGTGCCGTTGGCAGTCAGCCAGCCGGTGACGATTCCAGCGAAGCTGGTGAAGGGAGCGATCCCGATGGATGGCGCGAACCCAGTCTGGGAGAGCGTGCCCGGAGTGATTGTTCCGTTGAGCGGGCAGTTGATCACCACGCCAATGCACCCGAATATTTCGGTGAAGTCGGTGTTTGTGAAAGCCATGACCAATGGCAAAGAGCTTGGGTTGCGCATAGAGTGGAGCGATCAGACCAAGAACGATACGACCATCGGTCCCCAGGACTTCCGCGATCAGGCGGCGATCATGTTTCCAGTCAACACGGCTGGCGCGCCACCCTTCCAGTGCATGGGTCAGTCAGGCGGCACCACCAACATTTGGCGGTGGAACGCAGAGTGGCAGAAGGATCTCGGCAAGGATAGCGCGGGCATCTGGGATGTCGACGATCAATACCCGGGCATTTTCTGGGACTTCTATTACGAAGAGCCGGCGGGCGGCGTGACCTATCCGGATCGGATTGGCCGGAGCCTTGGGCCCTTCAATCCTGGTATCTGGTCGGGGAACATCTTGTCCGATCCGACGCTGCGCGTGAGCTCGGTTGAGGATCTGAACGCGAACGGCTTCAGCACCCTCACGACGCAAGCGCACCAGGATGTCATCGGAAATGGTGTGTGGGAACCTGCCGGTTCCATTAAGGGCGGTGGATACAACGGTCCAACCTGGCGCGTGGTGGTGAAGCGCACGCTGGAAACCGGTGATGCGAACGATACCCAGTTTAAGGCGGGCATGTCTGTGCCTATCGCGTTTGCGGTGTGGGACGGTAACAACATTGAACGTAACGGCATGAAGGCGCTCTCCACCTGGTTTACCCTGAAGCTCTAGTAGGGGAACCGGTTTTGGAGAGACCAGCTCTAACCTCTAGGGGTAGGAGTGGGAGTGATAGTGTAACGAGAAACCCCAGTCCGGCGTCAGGCCGGGCCGGGGTTTTCTTTTTTTTGTGGCAGACAGCACAGCACTACATACCCACTAATCGGTGAGTACGCCCTGCTAGCCCGCATTATTCATGACGGTTCATGGCGAAATCGCGCAGTCGCCACTAGAGACAGGCGCGCGGAGTCGCGAGGGGCCTCTGAGGGTTGCAATTGGCCGATACCGGAGTGTATAAAAAGAATCTGAATTTATTGAGAAATCATCTTATTTTCTCCCAAGTTGGTGGTGAATTAGCATGAAAGTTTCACTGCTCTTTCCTCCAACGTGGCATCCGTCACAGCCCTATCTGAGCCTCCCTTCGTTGACGGGGTTTCTGGCTCAGGGCGGTATCACCAACGTCTCTCAACGCGACCTTGGGATCGAACTCTTAGACGGGGTGGCCACCCAATCCTATGGGGCAACGCTCTATCAGGAGTTGGTCGATAAACAGCGAACGCTTGAGCGGGAACGAACCGGAGAAACTGGACCGGGCAGCGCCGAGCATTTGGCGAGAGTCGTGGAGTCGCTGGACCGTTTTCCTTATCTCATTGATCGGATTGAGCCGGCCAAGGAGACTCTCCGAGGGGAAGGCTTCTACGATCTCGAATCCTATAAGGAAAGTCTTTTTCTCATCGACAAATGGCTAGAGGTGCTCTCCACCCTCTATTTTCCGACCCGACTAACGGTCGTCGATAATCAGTTCGGCACCTGCTCCATCTATTCATCCAAGGATCTGATGAAGATCATCAGGGATGAAACCCAGAATCCCTACATTCGGCTTTTTCGTGAGCATTTCGTTCAGTCGATCGTCGGCGACCAGCCGGACTTGATCGGCGTTTCGATTACGGCGACTTCGCAGATTATCCCCGGTCTGACACTCTGTCGTTTGATCAAGGAAGCCGCTCCCACCATCCATCTTACCATTGGCGGTAGCATCTTCACCAGATTGGTCGATAACTTGCGGCGCTGTCCGAGCCTATTCGATCTGACCGACGACTTCATCGTGTTCGAGGGCGAAACCGCGTTGCTCGAACTCGTCAATCAATTGGCCGGGAAAAAAGATTTCAGTAAAGTTCCGAACCTGATCTATCGCCAGAACGGAAAGATTACGGTCAACCAGCCGTTTTATTCTGAAAATATTAACCAGCTGCCGGCTCCTAACTACGACGGATTCCCCCTCGGACTGTATTTGTCACCGGAACCGGTATTGCCTGTGCAGTTTTCACGAGGATGCTACTACAAGGATTGTGCGTTCTGTGCCCTCACGCTGGATCACCAGAACTTCAGGCAAAAAGACCCTGGACGGACCATCGAGGAGCTGGAGTGGCTCAAACAGCGGTACGGAGCGCAGCGGTTCTTCTTTACCGACGAGTGCGTGGCCCTATCACCTGCTAAACGGCTGTGCCAGCAGATCATCGACAAGAAGCTGGATATCAAATGGACCTGCGAGATGCGCTTCGAGAAGCATCTGACCCGCGAACTCCTGGCGTCGATGCGGGATGCCGGGTGCCTGAAGATCGTGTTCGGATTGGAGTCCTTCAATCAGCGCGTGATGGACTTCATGAAGAAAGGGATCAAGCAGGAATGGGTGCGCCGCATTACCGACGATTGCGTCGACCTGGGGATGGCGGTGCATTGCTATATCATTGTGGGGTTCCCGACCGAGAAGGAAGAAGAAGCCCGAGAGACGATGAATTTTATTGTGGAGAACAAGCGGCTTCACGAATCGTACGGGTTCTCTTGTCAGCCGTGCCTTTTCGATTTGGAAAAAGAAGCCCCGATCATGAGCGATCCCGGCGGCTATGGCATCAGGCGCATCATGCGTCCGTCGGCAGAGGATTTGAGCCTGGGCTTCTTCTATGAAGTGTCGGAAGGCATGACGCCGGACGAAGCGGAGAGCCTGTATCAGCATGTCTACGAAAAGGTCAGCGAAGTCGTGTGCGAGTTGCCGTTCAACTACTCGATGGCAGACGGATTGCTGTATATCGCACGGGCCAAGGCCCAGGAAGTGGGCGTGCCGCAGCCAGCGGGATCGTGATGTGTTTGTCCCGCACAACGGTGACCTTGTTTTTTTCCGGTCAGTATAATTTGCATGTCCCTCAAGGGTGTACGGAGTGATTGCCACGAACTCTACGATCGACCGGATAACGGGGAAGATCAGCGATCAATCCCTGCTGTTTCAGTACACGATCAAGCTCGTCCTGATCGTGTCTTTCTCGGAGTTGATCCTGTATCGGCTTGTGTCGCGCTTAGGGATGCACCTCAGCAAGCTGGCCCAGGAGCATGGGTGGATTATCCCGACTTTCACGGCACTGACGCAGATCGGGCAGTGGCTGCTCAATGTCGTGGCGATTCTGCTGTTTCTAGCTCTGGGTGTGGCGGTTATCAATCGGATGGCGAGTCGTGGGTTCGTGGGATCGAACGTGATCGTCATCCCCTGCGTCACGCTCCTGTTGCTCCTCACGGTGGGATTCTTGTTGATCCCGCCGGCCTTCCTGGGGTCTGCAATATATAATTTCGTGGCGTTGGTCGCGTTAATCTGTTTGATGGTGGAATACCTCTCCACGCACACCGAATGGTCGCATCGCGCCATGGGCATTACCTATCTCCTGGGTATCGGGGGCTGGTTGTATTACCAGATCGTGTCCACCATCTATAGTTTTATCGGAACCGTAGCGGCCCCGCCTTTCGTGTACGAGGCTCATCGCGGGGGTGAAGGGCTCCTGGTCTTGTCCAGCATGCTGGTGATGGGGGCCTATGGGCGGGGTGTCTCATTTCGGACGCGCAATCAGCGGCAACGCCGACGTGCCATCTGGTTTTGGGTGACCGCCGTATCCGTGTTTACTGCAATGTTGTTCTTGGATTATCTGCTCAATCGATATGACCCTGGGATGGCCAATAGCATTCGTAAGGCGGCAGACGGCATCGGGTGGATTTTTCAGTTCGGCATGGGCTACACGTTTTTTCTCCCGTTTGCGTTCTACATGGCGGGTTTGTTGTGCTGGTCGTACACGGTCATTAGGTTACTCACCATGGGGCGACTCGCCGGGTATGGGATTGGGTTGATGTTTATCGCGGGGTATGCGCTCTTGTATTCTAATCTGACGCTCATGGTGGTGCTCGGTGCGATGCTCTTGACCATGGACCGGCACCGGCGCGAAGCGACGAATTCCGCTCCAGCGAAGAACGCTCCCATGGTCAGCTCGCCGGATTCATTGGCGGGCGGGCATATCTAAAGGCCTTTTTACTACAGGGAATCGTATGAACGAACCAACCGCCTCTGTTCCTGAACAAAGCCAGACCATCGTCGACCTCGGGGATCAGCCGCTGACCCCCGACGAAGAAATCGTCGAGATTGAAAAGCTTTTGGCGGCCGAGCCTGACGACTTCCAGGCCCGCTGCCGATTAGGCGAGTTGTATTTCAGCAAAGGCCGGATGGATGATGCGCTCGTTGAGGTCAAGAAATCGATTGAGATGGCGGAGGGGCTCCGCGCAGAGATGAATCGGTCGCTCGCGATGTACTATTCGAATTTAGGTACGATCTACGCGACGAAGGCCATGACGGACGAAGCGGAAACCGAGTTCAAGCATGCGCTCGACGTATTTCCCCACGATGTCCTGGCGCTCTTCAATCTTGGGCGGGTCTATACCGACAAAAAGAAGTTCATGGAAGCCAAGGATTACTATGAGCGCCTCGTGGAAATCACGCCGGACGATCCCATGGCTTGGTACAATCTCGCCGGGGTCTATGTCGAACTCGACAATCCCCAGGTTTCGGACTACAACACTATCGACATGGCCATCCAATGTTATATCCGCACTCTCGAATTGGACCCGAAGCATCTGGAGGGCAGTTTCAAGCTGATGGAGTTGGCGCTGAATCATAAGAAGACCGATCTTGCCATCAAGGTCATGGAAGATGCCGTCGAGCAGAATCCCGAGGAGCCGCTGGCCTATTACAACTTGATCAGCGTGTACGACAAGGCAAAGATGTTTGAACAGGCCGAGCAGGCGCGAAAGCGGTTAAAGGAGCGATTTTCCAGACGGGCGAAAGAGAGCAGCGCATCCTGATTGACCCATTCATACGGAGGTACACACCATGTTTGGGAGCTTAGGTTTTACAGAGTTGATCCTGATCCTCTTTATCGTGCTGATCATCTTCGGTGCGGGGAAATTGCCGCAGTTGGGGGAAGGGGTGGGCAAGGCGATCAAGGGTTTCAAGAAGTCCGTGCATGAGGCGGACGTGATTGAAGCCGAGGCTCAAGCGGCCCAACAGCAGATGGCAGCCGATCCGCAGCAAGCGATTCCGAATCCTCCGGTGCGCGCACAGGCTTCCGTGGAACAGCCAGCCGCGCCGGTTCACTCAGTTTCACGCGGCTAATCAGCCGGGATAGGGCAACGGGCATATGGAAACCGAGCTTCAGCTCGCGACCGGCTATATCGAAACCTTCGCAGGTAATGGCAAGGCCCGGAGCACCGGCGATGGAAAACGGGCAGTCAAATCTGGGATTCCACTGCCCCATCACGCCGCGCTCGACAAGAATGAGACTTGGTTCTATTTTGCCGAGTCCGGGTCCGATCGTATTCGGCGGGTCAATCTCTTGGAAGGCACACTCCATAATTTCGCCGGCATCGGCGAAACCTGCTATAGCGGAGACGAAGGCCCCTGTGGGGAAGCCGGGCTCTATTTGCCGCTTGACGTCGCGTTTGACTCCCACAACGACCTGTATACCTGCGACTCCGGCAGTAACCGCATCCGGAAAGTGGACCATGAGACCGGCATTATCACCACGATCATCGGCACCGGGCAGCATGGGTTCAACGGAGATGGTCCGGCTCGCGAAGTCAATCTCACCTGGCCGGCCGCAATCGCCTTCGACCCCAACGATGTGATGTACATCGCCGACACCCAGGCGCACCGAATCCGTCGCTACGATCCACGGACAGGCATGGTGACGACCGTGGCCGGAACCTGGACGGCCGAGGACGAGGCCCGTGAGCAGCCCCTCGTTGCGCGAAATTTGGTCGTGCTTTCCGGCGATGCCATCGGCATCGATTTCAGCGATGACCATGGCTGGCTCATGCCGGTCTGTTCGGACGGACTGGACATGTCCATGTATCTTGACGATGGGAAACCCGCGCTCGAGGCTCGCCTCTATGATGTCGTCGGGCTCACGGTGAACGGGAAAGGCGATATTATTTTCGTCGACAAGGGCAGTAACCGCGTACGCAGCATCGATCATCGCAGCGGCATTATCTCGACGGTGGCCGGCGTGTGCCGGTACGGCTACGACGGTGACGACAAGCCGGCGATCAGAGCCATGCTCCATGCTCCGGAAGCCGTGGTGGTCGATCCACAGGACAATCTCTATATTTCCGATACGATGAACCACCGCGTGCGCAAGGTGGACATTGCGACCGGCTTGATCACGACGGTGGCGGGCAACGGCGATAGCGGTTACGAAGACAAGAATATGGGTGGCTGTGGAGCAGCGCGTTTCGTGGCGAAGGAATCGGCAGGGACCGTGAAGCATGGAGACGGTCTCCTCGGAGTGGAGGCCGTCGTCAACTCTCCAGTCGGAATCTCACTGGACTCCCAGGGGTATCTCTATATCTGCGAACGGGGCGAAAACAAAATTCGCCGCGTGAAACTCTGGTAGAAATACGAAGGCTTTCGGATTGGTCTCGCCCGGCTTTGTGGTACCCTGAGCCCATCACGATGCGCTCGCGTCGGTCACCCGAGGACCTTGCATAGTGCGTACGACGACGAAGATTTTTTCCCGCCCGTTATTTCTCCTGTTTCTCTTTATTCTGGTAGTTGCCGGCGTCTTAGTAGGCTTCGGTGTGCCCCTCGTCAGTTCCGAGGGAATGATTATTCGCGCGCGCCTCGTTGAGGGGGAACTGCCGTTTGGGCCAGAGGATGTCGCCTGGGGCAAGGTCTCGCCGATGACCCTCCCTTTGAGCGGCCAGGTGATCACCAGGCCGGTTTGGCCTGAGCCGACCGCCCGAGCCTTGACGGTGCGGTCCCTCCACAATGGAACCGAGATCGCGTTTCTGCTTGAATGGCAGGACAACACGAAGAACGACCGTCTGACGCCGGGGACTTTTCGCGACGGCGTCGCGATCGGACTGCCGCTCGGCGATGCTCCCGCATTTTTCTGCATGGGCCAACTCGATCACTACATTAATATCTGGCATTGGAAGGCCGACTGGCAGAGCGATATCGATCGCCGTGCCGCCAAAGCTTCCGAGAAAGCCCGCGACGGTGTGCGGACGTTTGAAGTTATTCCACGCCGGGTCTCCTCTGTCGAGGACCTTATCGGCGGGGGCTTTAGTACCCTGACGACCAAAGAGAAACAGGGTCGAGTCCAGGGGAAGGCTGTGTGGAAAGAGGGAGTGTGGCATGTCGTCATGCGCCGGCCCTTGGTGAGCGAAGAGCAAGAGAACGAAGCCAAGCTGATCCCCGGCCGGGTGCAAACCGTATCGTTTGCCGTGTGGAACGGTGAGAACAAAGAGCGAAACGGGCAGAAAGCTGTCGCGCCCTGGTTTCAGCTGGTGATCGATCCGGTTGCGAAGCTCTAACAGGACGCTGAAAAAGGAGGCGGGGTAGCTGGGACGATCCCCGTGCTCGCGCAACGAGCGGGTTCAGAAAGCCCTCGTTGGACGCGTGCCGTTGGGATCAACCCAGCCACCCCTTATTACGTGATGGTTCGCTGCGGCCTTGCTGGACGGCCTTTTTGAGCATCCTAGGGGAGTGGTTTCTGCCGTGCCACGGATACGTGGTTTCTCCGTAGACTACTGAGTTCGGTAATGAGATGTCAGTTACGATGAGAGGCACGGACGTTGGAGGATACTCGAATCAGTTCAGTCAGTGAGCAACCAAAGGCCCTTCGGAGTGGAAGGGCCTTTGTCTTGTATGTCAGCCTGTGCATGGGCGCCCTGGCTAGTCTCGCGCCTATGCCGGTGAGTGCGACCGATCAAGAGCCGATGACCGTGGATGAAGCCGGGCGATTGGGTGAAGAGTTCGGCGTGATCGTCGGAGACGTGGATGAGGCCATCAAAAAAGAATTGAAACTCGAACGGGCACAGGGGGTCGCGGTGTTCGAAGTGATCGGAAGCTCGCGCGCCGACTATGCGGGCATCAAGGTCCGATCCATCATCAAGGAAATCGACAAGACCGAGATCGGAAACATGATTGATTTTGGGAGAGCGATCAAGCGAGGGATGAAAGAATGCAACTTCACTGTCGGCACCTATGAGCCGGCTGATCCAGTCGATCCGGTCGGGTGGGGAGTGAATTTTCATTTCGTCGGATGCAAACGGGATTGATGATGTCACGATTCATCCGGCCTATACCGAGAATCGTCGCCGGCTTCTTTCTCCTGCTGATCGTGGGCGGCATCGACCTGTATCATGGCCGCGCCATTGCGCAGAAGGCAGAGGCTCCGGCCGACTGGGTGGCGGAAATTGAAAAGATTTTTATTCGATCGGAAGACTGCAAGCAATGCCACGATCGGCACTATGAAGAGTGGAAAGGCGTGCGCGAACAAACCCCGGACCTCAAGACCTTCGGCCGGGTCGATGCGGCGCTTTTGCATGGTACGTCGCTGGAGTCACCGGTGTTCCGCACGGTATTGGGCGTCTGGCTGCAGACTAATCCGACGACCGACGAGCGCCGCCGCTGTCTCGCTTGTCATGTGCCGTCGACCACCGTGTTTCCACAACATACCGAGAAGATTGTGGCCCAGGTGCTGACCGGCAAACCGCAAGTGGAAGGCATCGGTTGCGCCTCTTGCCATTTGATCAAGCAGGTCGAGCAGACACCGAACTCTCCTCCCTCGTTCAAGATCGAGCCGGGCAAGATGATCTATGGGCCCTATGCGGACCCGGAGGAGAATCTCGTCCATCCTGCGACGCAGTCCGCGCTGTTCCGTGGTGCGAACTATTGCGCTTCGTGTCACTTCGATAAGGTCAAGGATGTGACGCAGAAAGATCTGGCCGGAGAGATTTTGCAGGGGACGATTTGCCAAGACTGCCACATGGAACCCTCGACCGGCAGTTCCACTTCGAAGCGCGGCGCCATGACGCGCGCAATCGGTCGGCACTGGTTCCGCGGGGTGGTGGTTCCCGGCACCCTCATCAAGAATCGCAATCTACAGGCTGAATGGATGCCCCGTGTGGATCTCGAGACCACTTCGTCGGCCTCTGCGGTGGAGGGAACGGCGTTGGTGAGAATCGGCAGCCTTCCCCACAGCTTTCCTGACGGCGACCCGGTGCTCAAGCAGTTCTATCTGATCCTTACCGCCAAGGATGCGCAGGGCAAGGTGCTGAAGGAAGAGACCAAGCAGTTTGGCTTGCCCTACGACAAAATTCTCCGGGGCCCGATTCCTGATCCCTTCATCAAGGGGGGCCATACCAGAAAAGTCCCCTTCTCCCTTGCAATCCCGCCCGGCTCAACTGCCGCGTCGATTGAAGCGGTGTTGAACTATGCGTTGATCCCGACGCCTGAACCGGCGCTTAAGGAGAAATATCTCGCCAACTTGAAGACCGACAAAGAGCGGGAGAGCGCGAAGATGATTTTCGATGAGTATACGCAGCCTCGCCTCTTGACCTACCGGGTCAAGACACTCTAACAGGATGCTGAACAAGCCCACCAGCGTAAGAAGACCGTTATTTGGTTTGTTTGGTTGAACAAGACCAACTCGATGAACTAAACAAACCAGATGGACCAGATGAACCAGACAGACCACATACCAAGTGGACGGCCATTTTGAGCATCCTGCGAGCCGTTCTTGCGCCATCACTATTCGTAAGATCACAGTGGATTTGGAGCACAAACTGAGTTTATCCGTAACCTGCTAAGCCGTCGAAGCAGAAGGACCAGTATGATGGTGCAAGACTCGATTGGTGAGAAGATCGGAATTGGCTCGGTGATCGTGGTGGTGGCGTTGTTCCTCTCACCCTGGCTCGACAGCAGTACCTTCGCGCAAGAGACAGGCAAGTCTCAGAGCACCATCGAAAAGGCCTTTCCAAGCTCCAGCAAATGCAAACGTTGCCATGAGCGTGTGTTTGAAGAGTGGGACACCTCTCCGCTCTCGCGTTCGATCCATTCCCCGGCCTTCCGCGCCTCGCTCGATGCTTTCTTGGCTTCCCCGGCAGGCAAAGACAAAGCCCTGTGTTTCCGCTGCCATGCGCCGCATGTGCGCGAATTTCCCGATCAGGCCCAGCTCTTCATCGATCAGGCCAAGGCCGGTGACCCCTCGCTGGATGGAGTGGCCTGCGCGCAATGCCATTTGATCAAACAGGTCGATCGGATGAAAGAACCACCGGAGCCCAAGTACGAACTCGGGAGCAAAACGCTCTACGGCCCCTATAAGGATTTCGTTCAGAACCTCGCCCACCAGTCGATGGCGCTGGAGTTGTTTCAAAAGTCCGATCTCTGCCTCAATTGCCACCAGTCGGTCCCCTCGGCTGCAAATTTAGGCAAGACCAACGATCTGTTGGGCAACTGGGATCAGAGCAAGGCGATGAAGTCAGGCAAAGAGTGTCAGACCTGCCACATGCCGGAGCAATTCGGCGAGTCCGCGAACGGGGAGAAGAAGCGCAAGGTGGCGAACCATACCTTCCCGGGGCGGATTGGAAAACTTCGCCAGGAAGCGGCCAAGCTGGAGGTGCAGACCAAAATCGAGGGCGAGAAAACCACGGTCATGGTCAAGGTGCAGAGTCTTGTCCCGCACAATCTGCCGGCCACCCATCCAGCCTGGGCGACCGTAGTGTTGAACCTGGCTATCAAGGGGAAGAATCTGAAGACCGTCTTTACCGACAAGCGGGTCTATGGCAGAGTCTATCAGGATGCCAAGGGCCAGAAGACGAGCTTCGACTTTGAGGCGGTCAAAGTCCTTGAAGATACGGTCTTGAAGCCGGAAGAACTGCGGGTCGAGACCTTTACCTTCCTCACGCCGAAAGACACCAAGACATTCGATGTTGAGGTGACCCTCAACTACGCGGCGATCATCAGCCCTGGCCCATTTCTGCAGCGTGTCGAAGCAGAGTCCACCAAGGGAGCACAAGACCCGGTCTTCCAGCCGATCGAGATTGTCAAATACGCGGAGAATATCTCGGTCACAAAGTAACCACTCACGCGTGAAACGTGAAACGATCGTGAAATGAAGGCTTCCGATAGTCTCGCTTCAGGCCACCGTTCACAAATTATTCGCAGATGATACTGGAGCCCGGTGACTTCATCTTAAAGATCTGAATGGCGTTGTACATGCCCTTGGCGGGGTGGTTGAGGATGAGGCGGGAATTGGTTATGTGTGTATCGATCAGTTCGTATTGCCCACCACTGAAATAGACGTCGCAGTCATCGATCGCGCAGTTCTTGTAGACGTGGTTGTCGAGCGACAGCGGCACCTTGCTGAACTGCTGTCCCTCTATCAAAATATAATTCGGAGCCACGCCCATGGTCGGTTCCTCCACCGCGCACTATAACAAAGTCGGCCACCGCCGTAAACCTGCCGCATTTGGAGGCCAGATGGGCCCGGTCCAATAATCTCTATGGAACTCGCGACGCAACTGAGCGTAATATCTAGGCACTCACGATAAGTCGAGATTGGTTCGGAAATAAATATCTATGAAACCTCGGGGGCGGAGAGTGGCTGGAAACGACCCTAAGCCGAAGTACACGACCGACCGCTATCACGTGGTCCACTCGAATGACGTTACCAAAACCAACGCGACACTTCTATCGAGACCGAATCATACCTCTGCGATCAGTTAGTTGCTGAGCATCGCTCGCCCTCGCGCATCCACCCCATGCAACTGGAACACAGACTTCACCACATCAATCCCCACGGTCGTGATGTGCATAATACCCCCTCCTTTCTTCCTGACGATGCGTGTGGGTTGCGCGCTCAACACCGCTCAACCTGCCTCGTGCGAGGCTCGTGTGGGAAGAAGGCTGGGACCATTTCATGAGCACCGATGACTGGGGTGCACCCCTCGGGTGAGACCCTTCGTGATCAATGGCCCTGATCGTTCTCGGATACTCTCAGGGGAACGCCTTAGAATTGGTGAAGCACCTTGGAGACTCGCTGCCGAAGTGCTGGCAGAAGCTCGGTCGCAAACCAGGGGTTTCGTCGAAGCCAAATGTTGTTTCTCGGGCTTGGGTGCGGGAGAGGAACAGCACCGGGCCAATAGCGACGCCATGATTGAACCGTCTCGGTGAGCGACGACTTTGAGGCACCCCGCAGGTGGTACGCCTGCGCATACTGCCCGACGACCAACGTAAGTCTCACGTGACGGAGGTGGTTGAGCAGTTGTTCCCGCCATGCTGGTGCGCATTCGGGCCGCGGCGACAGGTCGCCGGATTTCCCCGTGCCGGGAAAACAAAAGCCCATCGGCAGAATGGCGACCTGTTTCGAGTCGTAAAAGACATCGCGCGTCACTCCCATCCACTCACGCAAACGATCTCCGCTCGCATCATCGAACGGCACGCCGGATTCATGAACTTTTCTTCCCGGCGCTTGGCCTGCAATCAACACCCGAGCCTGCGGATGTATCTGTAGAACAGGTCGAACCCCATGCGGCAGATGCGCCGCGCAGATGGTGCACGCGCGAACCTCTGCTAGCAGAGATGTAAATGAAGTCATGGCGAAGTTCCTCGTGACGGGCTCATATTTCAGGACCAGACTCGACTGTTCAGAGCCACGCATCCCCCAGAACCATTAGACACTCGAGCCTGAACCCTAATTTTCTTTGGGGATTCGCCTCGCTTCAGCCGTCCATGTCCTTCAACGCCTGCCGCAGCGACTCGTACTCCTCATGACACTCCGCACAGACCGACAGGTGGTGTTCGACGGCCTTCAGTTCTTTCGGAATCGACTTGCCCGCCGAGGCCTGCTCGGCGAACTCGGCAATCAACAAGAGGAATCGGTCGCAGTCGATCTCGTCGTCTTTCGTAAGGCCCAGTAGCCGAATCAGCCCGTCAATTTCTTTCTTCGAGAGTGCCATGGTTCGATCCTCACTTGGCAAAAGCGGCATGGATGTCGGCGGCTTCGTAACCGGCCGCTTCAAGGCCCAGCAGGAGCCGCTTGCGAGCGTCGTGTGTCAGCTTGTACACCGCGTTACGATTGCTGCCGAGGTGTCGGGCGATTTCGTCCTGTGGCATTCCTTTCAACTCTGCGAGCAGCGCCGTCCGTTGCTTCCCCGTCAATTCGCTCTGGATCACGGCGTGCATCTTGTCGAGAATGGCCTGTTGCTCCAATTTGGCGTCCGGCCCGGAATCATCATCGATGGCGCTTTCCGGCGTGAAATCGGAATCGGCAATCAGCGCATCAAGAGACACGTCCTTCCAATGTCGTCGCCGTAGCTCGCTCATTGCGACTCGGATGGCGATGGATGTCGCCCATGTCAGGAACCGGCTGCGGCCCTCGAACTGCTGGAGTCGGTCGAGGATGCGAACGAGCGAGTCCTGCACAACGTCTTCTAGAAACGAGTCGTCGGTGAGAGCCCGACTCGAAAATGTCCGCCGTAAGCCACGGAGCAGCGTGTCCCGTAGGTCAGACAATGCCGCCTCCTGGTCTGGACCACCGCTGCTCAGGCGCGTCAGCCACGTTTCATCATTCCGGCACATGCTGTCCATCCCCGATTGAGTGTACCGTAGACTGTCGCTACGCCGTCGCAAGGCTGGGTGCAACGGGGAAATCCACCTCTGTCCCAGCTATGTGGTTGAAGTAGTTCGTAAAGACGTTCAATGCTACGTTCGCCACGATCTCGCAGATCTCTCCATCGGAGTATCCCCCCTGACGGACCTGCTCCACGTCTGCATCACCCACAACGCCACGATCCTGCACCACCTTTTGCGCAAAGTCGAGCGCAACACGCTCCTTTTCATTAAGCGAAATTGCACGTCGGGCATCGCACGTGTCTTGCTCAGTGAGACCGACCCCTTTGCCAAGCACCGTGTGCACTGCCACGCAGTAGCCGCAGCCATTCGTTTCGCCCACCACCAGAGCGATCTGCTCCCGCAGTCGTGGAGGCAGTGTTCCGGCCGACAGCGCCTGACTGAAGTTGAGATATGCCTTCGCGACCGCAGGCGAGTTCGCCATCGTCGCAATAATGTTCGGCACGGAGCCCATCTTCTTTTTGACAGAACTAAACAATTCAGCGGCACCAGAATCAGCGGTATGTTGATCAATCGGTCGAATGCGAGTCATTATTCTTCTCCTCCGTTTTGTGGATGGCAGGAAGGGCCTGTTTCTCGTTGGACGCTACTCGACGGAGAGTTCTTACCCCTGCCCTTCCAAGAAAACCGCATTTGGCGGCGCCCGCTCACCAGCCGTCCACTACGAGTTGCGACTATCTAGAACACGTCGAGTAAGAACTTCCAGAGTCGCCGCGTCGAAGAAGTGACGGACGCGCACAACACCGTTCACCCCCTTTCAGGAGAAGAACGATGCAGACCCCTAGAGTAGTGATTTGATGCGATGGGTCGGTTTGAAACGGGCCCCGCCACAACAAGAAGGAGGTGAGAGACATGCGCCACTAGCAAGAACCACTGCCGAGGGGACTCCCTCAGCGACAGGATGGTTCAGTCAAGACGGGTTCCCTCAATCGCCAATGACGGCGATTGAGATTAGTCATTCAACGTCACACTCAAAAGGAGAAGTATCATGAAAAAGCTTACCCTCACATTCACTTATGTAACCTTGGCCAGCGCGGTCCTGGTGGGCTGTATGGCCGCCACCAACCCGGCGACGGCACAGCAAGCGAAGGGGCCGAACGATCTCGAGATCGCGCACATTGCCTACACCGCCGGCAACATCGATATTCGCTACGCTCATCTGGCGTTGGCGTTGTCGGACGATCCGGAAGTGCGGCAATTCGCCGAACTGATGGTGCGGGATCATACGGCCGTGAATAACAAGGCCCTGGCCCTCGTCAGCAAACTGCAGATCACGCCGCAAGACAACGCGACGAGTCAGCAGTTGTCCCAGCGGGCGAATGAGGTTCGGAACGAACTCTCCAACCTCCGAGGAGAGGCCTTCGCCAAACGCTATGCGGCCAACGAGCTCGAGTACCACAAGTTCGTGAATGGCGCCGTGGAGAACGGCCTCATTCCAAGTGCCAAGAATTCCGAATTGAAGGCTCTCCTCACATCAGCGTTGCAGACGTTCAAGGTTCATGAAGGTCACGCGGCCTCGATGAATCAGAAGGTCATGTAACTGGAGAAGGGATGCGACCCATGTTTCAGATCGTTGTCATACTGATCATGTTTCTGGTCGTACGCGGGGAGGCCGTTCCAGCGTTTGTACCGGATACGGCCCCCCGTCCCCAGAGACATGTTGTCGAGATCGAGGAGTTTAGTTTTCAGCCGGAAGACACGATCGTGGCTCCGGGAGATACCATCGTATGGATCAACCGAGACGTCGTGCCCCATTCGGTCACCGCTGAGGGCGGAACATGGCCGCCGCATACGTTGGAGGAAGGACAGTCGTGGGAGATGGTCGTAACTGATGGGGGCACATTCCCCTATTTTTGCGAGTATCATCCTGAGATGATGGGCCTGGTGGCGACTCGCTAGCTGTGTGCAATCCGTCACCACCAGTCGACGTCCCGAGGAAGCGATGGCTCCATTGCCAACCTGGAAGTCCTCAATCTTCAAGAATTTCCGACAAGGGCTAGAAAAGCTTGTCACAGGGTGGGACGTCACCCAATGTCAGCTTTAGGGATGTGAAATTCGAGCACCGAGTGTCTCGAATTTGGCCGTTTACGGTCACTCGTTATCGGGCCCGAATTTGCTCTACCCGGGTGCCGAACCAGCCGTAGGGTTGAATTAGATTGTAGAGTCTGGGAGGGAGAATCAAAATCTGTTGTTTTTGAACTATCGACATTGGGTGATGGATAACCAAGTTTTTCAAAGACAATTGGGCACAAAAATGTCTTGAGGTTTTTGGTCCGCACTTTGTCAGTGGCCTGTTAAGACATCGCAAAGATTATCAAGCAGGGTCAGGCTGGAGTTGGACACTGCAACAATAGCACTGCAAGGCGGCAGGGGTGACTCGCACCTCTTCAAGTAAAAACTGGCATAGCCGATCTGCAATTTCATCCCGTACCCGCCGGAAGACTTCTAGGCGGGTCTCCAATGGGGCTGCGGCAGGATCATCAAAAGACCAATGTCGAATATGGACCGCGCCGGGAACGACCGGACAGGACTCTTTGGCTCGATCGCACACCGTGATGACGTAGTTGAAGGACTGCCCGACAAATTCCTCGAGATTCTTCGATCGATAGTTTTGGACATCTACGCCGATTTCACGCATGGACTCTACCGTCATCGGATTGAGGCCAACGGGATGGGTTCCGGCACTTTCGGCCTCAAAGTGGTCACCCGCAATGAGGCCGAGTAGGGCTTCTGCCATCTGGCTGCGCGCTGAGTTTCCGGTACAGAGAAACAGAATCCGCTGTTTCATGATCGGTTCATGTACAACAGCTTGTGGCACAACACGCCGCTTGACTCGCGAGTGGCTTGGACGCTCGAACGAAGCCACTCACGAACTTACCATCGACAAGGGGAGCGATCGCCTCAACGTCAACGCCGGTCCCATTGAAAAGGTCGCGAGCATCTTGGGCCGTGTAGACGCGCGTGGCGTCGATGGTCACCTTCTCAAATCCTGCCTGACTAAGTTTCCTCTTGTAGTCGGTCTCTTCCAAGGCTCCAGCGATGCACCCTGCCCACAATTCAATGCTCTGTCGAATTTCCTTTGGCATGTCGCCTCGGATCACGATGTCCGACACCGCAAACCGTCCACCCGGTTTCAGTACCCGGAAGGCTTCAGCTAAGACCCGATCCTTATCCGGCGACAGATTGATGACGCAGTTGGAGATGATCAGGTCAATCGAATTATCCGGCAGCGGAATGTGTTCGATATCGCCCTTGAGAAACTCGACATTGGTGACCCCGGCCTTGGCTTGGTTGGCTCTGGCCAGTTCCAACATTTCGTCGGTCATGTCCAGCCCATACACCTTGCCGGTGGGCCCAACGCGCCTTGCCGAAAGCAACACATCGATTCCACCGCCCGATCCCAAATCCAAGACGGTTTCGCCCATCGCAATTTGTGCTAATGCGGTCGGATTGCCGCAGCCGAGCGATGCCCGAACCGCCTCTTCTGGCAGTACTGCCGTCTGGCCATCTCCGTACAAATTGCCGGTGATAGGGTCGAGCTGTCCGTTCGTCAGGACAGACCCGGCTCCACAACACGAACGCTGTTCCTTTTGCTGGGATTGTAACGCGGCTTTCCCATACCGAGCCTTGATCTCTTCTTTTAACCCGTGTTGATCATTCATAACGCCCCTCCCATCAAGAAATATTGATTAATCAGAGCCAAAAAAATCAGCAGCACCGATTGGCTGAACCTGCTGACTTCGCCGCCTGCCTCAACGTATCTACCACCGTTTCGAGTTCCTCAATCGCACCTGGATCGATCGAGTAGTACATCCAACGCCCCTCTCGGCGATCCCGAATGAGCCCGGCGTCCTTCAGGACTTTGAGATGAAATGACAACCGAGACTGTGCGGCCTTCATTGCATCTGTCAGCTCACAGACGCATTGTTCCCCTTCTTTTAACCGTTCCAGCAAGGCTAACCGCGTCTCGTCGGATAAGGCATGAAACAATGTGACGGATTTTTTGAGTGAGAGAGATAACGCAACCATAGTTCAACATATATCAACTGAAATTGATTAGTCAAGGGCCATCACTAGGTTTGGACTGACCCCCTAGATTGAGACACGGCGAATTGGCACACTTGGCACAGAGAGGGGGTGGCAAGTGGCGAAGAAACGCGTGGGAAAGTTTCCAACGGCCTTTCGGCAGATGGCCGTGGACCGACTGAATCAGTGCGAGAA
>JAQBES010000254.1:0-10304 GCA_032123755.1 Nitrospirota bacterium | reverse complement strand
GGCCACATAGTCGTCCATGCCCGCCTCCAGACATGTCTCGCGATCGCCCCGCATCGCATTGGCCGTCATGGCGATGATCGGCACGCGAGGCGCGCCGCGTCGCGCATCAGTCGTATCTCGTAACTCGTCCTGCGCTTTACGCTTCACGAGTGACGCTTCACGTTCCCGTATCGCGCGCGTCGCCTCATAGCCATCCATCTCCGGCATCTGGCAATCCATGAAGACCAGCGCATAGGATATCCGTACGACTGCTTCCACCGCCTCCCGGCCGTTCGCCGCGACATCGACGCGGTAACCCTCACGCTCCAACATCTTGGCTGCCACCTTCTGGTTCACAACATTATCCTCCACCACCAGCACTCGTCCCCTCTGAGCGGCGTTCGCCTCCGTCACCGTATGACGGGTGATCAGAGTAGTAACGGAGGGACCGGCGGACCCTGGAAGCGGCGGCGCTCCATTCACGACCAGGCTGAGACAATCATAGAGGTGCGCCTGACGGATCGGCTTCGTCAGGAAGGCGTCGAAGCCGGCCGCTTGGGCAGCCTGGGCTGCGCCTCGATAGCTGAAGGAGGTGAACAGGACGAGCCGTATGGTGGCCAGGGCCGGATCGGCCTTGATCCTCCGAGCAACTTCCAACCCATCCAGTCCTGGCATCTGCATATCGAGAATAGCCAGATCGAACGAGGATCCCGCCTCCGCCGCAATCCGCAACCGCATGAGCGCCTGTTGCCCATCCGCCACTGTCTCGGGCCGCATGCCCCGCATCATCGTTTGCTGCTCCAGAATGGTCCGGTTGGTGGCGTTGTCGTCCACGATCAGCACCCGGCGATGCTGTAAGACAGCCCAGGAGGGGAGCGGCGGAACGGCCAGCTCTGTCTGGCAGACCAACTGGATGGTGAACCAGAAGCGGGAGCCCTGTCCCGGCGTACTCTCGACGCCGATAGTGCCCTGCATGAGTCCCGCAAGCCGCTTGCAAATCGCCAGGCCCAGCCCTGTCCCACCGTATTTGCGGGTCGTGGAACTATCCGCCTGGGAGAAGGATTGAAACAGGTTTGCGCATTGCGCGGGCGTGATCCCGATACCCGTGTCGCTGACTTCGAACCGCAGCCCCACCGTTCCCTCCGGGATGACGCCCGCCGACTCGTCCAGCCCGACACGCACCACCACCTCCCCCTGCTCGGTGAACTTGATGGCATTGCCCACCAGGTTGGTGAGAATCTGCCGCACCCGTCCTGGGTCACCCCGCAAGGCCGTCGGGACCTGCGCCTGCACGAGCATGCCCAGCTCCAGGCCTTTGGCGTGGGCCCGTTGCGCCAGTAACGCGGCCACATCTTCCACCAGGATTCGGAGATCGAAGTCGATGATCTCTAGTGCTAGTTTGCCGGCGTCGATCTTCGAGAAGTCCAGGATGTCGTTGATGAGATCCAGCAAATGCTCGCCGGAGCGTCGCACAGTGTCCGCATAATCCCGCTGCTCCTCCGTCAGTTCCGTATCGAGCAACAGCCCCGTCATGCCGATCACCCCGTTCATCGGCGTGCGGATCTCATGGCTCATGACGGCAAGGAAAGAGGACTTGGCTTGCGTGGCTGCCTGAGCTTCGGCCAACGCTATATCGAGGCCGCGGTTTTTCTGCTCAAGCTCCTCCGCGTATGTGTGGACTGTGGCCTCCGCCCGTTTCCGTTCGATGAACTGAACCATCTGGCTGCCGACGGTGACGAATATCTGCAGCAGTTCATCATCAGGTGGGCGGATCTCATGGCTGAAGAATTCCATCACCCCCTGTACCTTTTCGTTGACCCCGATGGGAAAGGCGAAGGCGCAGTGGAGATTCGCCTGTGCGGCGAACGGAGCGCGGGGGAAATCGGTGTCCTGCCCCACATCGGGGATCCAGACTGATTCACCATTTGCCCATACCCGCCCAGGCAGGCCTTGGCCATGCGTAAGGACGGTCTGCATGGTCATCTGTGAGAACTCTGTCGCTTCCACGGAGGGCTGACACCAGATCTCCACGCAACTGAGGACGCCCGTGTCGTCGTTCGCGAGCCACAGAGCGCCAAGATCCCAACGAGAGAGCTCGCAGACTGTGCGAAGGATCTTTGGCATCGCGTCCCCGAGAGTGTCAGACTCGGCCAGTATCTGGGTCGTTCTGTGCTGCATGGCCAGCCGCTCTTCCGTCCGCTTCTGCGCCGAGAGATCCCGCGCGAATGCGCTGAACGTATAGACCCCCTCCTGCCCCGAGGCCGGCGAGATCGCCAGTTCCACGGGAAACTCGTGCCCGTCCCGGTGGCAAGCCGTGATCTCGACCCGCGTATTCATGATCGGGCCTTCGCCGGTGGCGAGGAAGTACTGCAAACCAAGTTCATCGGCTTCTCGATGTTGTGCCGGGATGATGGTGGTAGAAAAGAGTCGCCCGATGGCCTCGTGCCGGGGCCAGCCGAATATCTGTTCGGCTTGGATGTTCCAGTCGGTGATGACGCCCGCGGCATCCATTCCGATGAAGCCATCAAGCGCTGTCTCAACAATGCGCCGCGTATGGACTTCGCTTTCGCGCAGCAACGTTTCGGCGTCCCTGGCGAGCGCACGCTCCTGCTCCACGAGCAGATATTCCCTCCGCACGCGTCTCATGGTCCACAGTAAGAGTCCAAACGTGGGCACCACTACGACGACGCCAGCCAGGCCAAGATTCCAGAGGATTGCTCGAATCGGCGCCAGCACGTCGCCTCGATCCATGCGCATCAACACCGTCCACTGCATACCGTCAATCACGCCAGGGACTAGAGTCCTGGCATAGCCGGTGATGACCGGCACGTGGCGACGCAAATGCTCCTCTTCGATGTAACCGAACAGGGACTTTTCGCTTAACAGTGCCGACGGGAGGCCGAGTTGTTTGAGATTGACCAAGCCCTTATGCAGGAGGTCCGAATCAATAAAGGCCACCCCCTTCTCAGTCATGAACTGGTACTCTATCGCTCCCAAGAAATCCTTCTGCTGCCGGAAAGCCAGAAGGCTTCCCGCCACGAGGTTTTCCAGCGCCGGCGTCCCAACCCGCGTCGTCACGACCCCCAGAAACTCTCCATTCGGTCCGGTGATGGGAGCCGTAAAGGATATGGTATCCCCGCCGCCAGTCACGGCAAATGGCTCCACGTCCCCCACATGGAACGCTCGTCCGTTTCGCACGGTCTGAAACCAGGGTTGGGCGCTGTAGTCCAGCCCCACCGTGGCCTGGTCGGTGGCGACCACAATCTGGCCGCGTGCGTTCGTGGCGCCGATCCACAAGTAATCCGGATACGCGGTCTTCATCCAAGCGACATAGGCAGACTGAAACTCCCGATCCTGTGGCTGCGCGCTGATCGCCCGCCCAAGCATCAGCACATCGCCATGCCGTTCAGAGAGAAATCGGTCCAGTTTGTCCGAGACTTCAGCGGTTGTGAGGGCCAGGGTTTCTCCGGCTGTGGCAACCATGTGGGTCTCGATGTAGCGGAGCGCGAGTCCGCCGATGGCCAGCGTCACGACCGTCATCACCATGACGAGCAGAGGGAGCCAGGAATAGGAGTGGCGCACCTTTGTTTCAGACATGGTCATGCATTCTTTCCGCCTCGTTGTGGCGCCGCATCAATTATGATCAGGACATTGAGCAGTATGCCCCTAACGATCGTAAGCGTCCACATTTCTACCTAACTGTGCAGGCTATCCGATAACCTGTTCCACGATAGTGGGACATTTCTGATTGTTACGCTGGACTGTTGAGAAAGAACTTGTCGGGGTTTGTCCTCCTATACGCAGCGGGAGGACCAATGGAGTCGGAAGGGCTTGTGGAGAAAGAGGCATGGCAACCTGAGCAACTCGAGGGAACGGTAATCCAACAGCCCGGCTGAGCCTTCTGCACAGATTTGTAAAGCGCTCGCTCTCACAGAGAGGTTGGCGTCATGGTGGCATACAATCCATGGTTCTCTGTGATGGAAGCTGAGCCGAACGTGTTCGATCACCCTGTGCGTAATGACTCCCCCACTTTACGAAGGAAGGTTTCCTGGCTGAAGGGTTTATGCACAAAGACGATCCCCGGGTACAAGCCGCAGTGACTGAGGATCGCCTCGTTTGAATGGCCCGACATGTAGAGTACCTTCGTCCGTCCCCGCAGGGTGACCAGGCGGTCGGCGAGCTCCCGGCCGCTCATCCCAGGCATGAACAGATCGGTCACCAGTAAATGGATCGAGCCTGGATATTCCTGTGCAATCTTCAAACAGGTGGGTCCGTCCTGAGCTTCTAAAACGGTATAGCCGCAGCTCCTAAGAATCTTCTTGGCAACCCCCCGGAGAGGATCTTCATCGTCCACCAGCAGAATAGTTGATGGCCCTTGCCGGTCTTCACCGAGGCAAAGGGCTGCTTCGGCCAATTGGACGACTTGCTTCATGTCGAGGCTGTGTTGGTGTTGCGCGATATTCATCGCTGGGAACGTCCGGTTATCTCTCTATACACCATCGCGACCAGTCGCTCTCATACCAGGGCGGAATGCTCGACCGGCTTTAGTATCGCGGCTCATCTGACACCAGAAAAAGACGACCGGCTAGGGAACTCTGGGGAGCCGTCAAGGCCTGATAGGCGTGACTCACCGAAACGACCTGTACTACCTGCATGGAAGAGGAAGCCTCCCATTCTCCTTCAGCGGTTTCGTGATTTTCCGGCACGAGAACCATCCGCAGGCGGGCCTGCTTCGCTGCATACACCTTCTGCTGGATTCCACCGACGGGCCCGATGAGGCCGTCCGGTGTGATGGTCCCAGTGATGACGCGATCTCGAGGAATGACCTCACCCTTCGCCAGCGCCACGACCGTGAGGGCGACCATGGCCGAAAGACTGTCGCCGTAAATGGTCGTGCCGGCATAGGGCACTGCGAGCGCCACGGACCAGGAGTCGGTGGACAAGCCCAGCGACCGGGCGGCCCGGCGGATCGCCTGGTCCGTGGATGTCTGGGCCATCCGCGAGATCCGGCCTGGGCCGTTCTGGAAGTGGACCATGAGTCCTGAGCGATCGGCCCGTTCTTCGAACGAGAGCGCGAGGTAGGCCACGGTGCCGACCGTACGTTCATCCGTCGTAAGACCGAGGATCGGAATGAGCTGGCGGCTGACTCCTGAGCCCGCGAACGACGGCAGCGCGGTCATTGGCACGATGATCGCCAAAGCCAGCGCGCCAGCCATGGCCCACCGGCCGACGGCGCGACCTATTGACGGAAGCATGGTGCCAGAATGGTTCATGATGGGCCTCCCACCGACTCCGCGAGATTGACAGCGCGGAGGTGTTTCCTCGCCTCCATCTGATGGACCGGCTGATGGTCCTGCCGCGAGAGCGCCTCCTCGCAACTCCGAATCTGATTCCGCAGCCGCGCTTGCTGATCGGACTCCATACGGATGAATTCGACGCCAAACTCTCCGTTGCGTGACCATCGCATCACGGCCAGATCGACCGCCAGCGTTTCATGCGGATCGTCGAGCTTGATCTCGACCCGGAAATACTTCATTTCAGGTACGGCGCTGGAACATTTAATCCGGCCTCCTTCGCGGGAGATGTCGACGACCGTTCCCGTCTGAGCGATCACGCCGTCTTCGAACGACACGGGAAGAAAGACAGGAAACCGCTGATACTTGCGCTGGTCTGTCGCACCGGACAGGAGAACAACATCTTGTGTGTCAGGTAGGTCATCGAGCACCTCCTGGACGGTTAACAGAAACGTCCGCTGGTCGAACGGTTTCAAGAGGACCCGGTCGGCCCCCATCGCGAGGGCGGACGAATTCCAGTCGAGCAGGCCCTTTTTCCCCCCGCCGCTCATGGCAATGATCTTGGGTCTCGCCACGACGTTTTTCATTTCCAGGATGACCTCGATCCCATCCTGCTCGGGCATGAAGATATCAGTCACCACGACGTCGGTCGGCTCCCGGCGCCAGAGCGCCATCCCTTTGCGACCGTCCGGAGCGTCAAGGACCGTATGCCCCGCCTGCTCCAGGGTCCTCCGCAGAATCCTACGAAGCGATTCTTCATCGTCGATGACGAGTATGCGCGACATGGGAACCTCCTTGTTTCCTGGCGCCGTCGCCCGTTATCGGCTCGGCGATCCGGCCACCGCTGCAAGGACGGGATCTTTGTTCCTACAGGCCATCACCCGCCGCAATGCCTCGCCCAATTCGAAGAGCGAGAATCCCTTTTTCAGAAAGTCGTCCGCCCCCAATGCGAGGGCCTTTGCCTTTGCCTCATCTGTTCCGTATCCGGTCATGATGATCACGCAGGCCTGGGGATCGATGGTCCGCAGACGACTCAATACCTCGATCCCGTTCACGTCCGGCAGGTGAAGGTCCAGAATAGTAATGAGCGGGCGCGACCGTTCGAACATGTTGATCCCCTTCTGTCCGCCGTCCGCCAGGAACACCTCGTGCCCCTTTCGTTTCAACACGGTGTGCAACAATGTCCGGATGCTTTCTTCGTCATCGATGACCAACATGCGCGACATGGTGTTTCTCCTTTCGTGTGGTCCCCAGACATCGGGCCGCTGCTGCCACGGAAGTGCGTCTTCGCCCGGGATTATAGGCCAGCCCTTTCTTCAGAATCCGGTCCCGACTTCCGAGTCAAATTGCGGAAAATGTCCGCCAACCGTTCGAAGCCGAACGATTTGTCGAGGAAATATTCTGCGCCGGCCTCCATGCAGGAGATTTGATATTCGAGATCGGTCAGATTCGTTAGCATGATGACGCAGGGCGCGTGGGGCGCGAGCTTGACCGCCCGCAATACCTCGATCCCGCTCGCGCCCACGAGTTGGAGATCCAGGATCACCACGTCCGGGCGTAGGTCCCGGATAAGTCGGATCGCAGCCTGGGCCTCGCCGGCTTCTCCGACCACTTCGACATAGGGCGCGTCGGCGTGCAGAAAGGCTTTCAACCGGTCGCGCACGCCCGGGGCGTCGTCCACGATTACGACTCTCATGAAGGCGCTCTCTATAAATGGTGATGGGCTCCATGACGTTCCTCACCATGAAGCATAGCGCTGCCGCCTTCGTTTCTGAGTAGGCGTCGGTCTGGTTGTGAGGTGGGACAAAGGAGGAAAAAACTGTCGGCGTCCGTCCTACAGACGAGGCGGAAGAAGAGCGTCGCGGTCGTATTGGCGCAGCGGAACGGGACAGGCTATCGGAGGGGCAGGGACCGGCATCGGCAGGAAGCGCGAAACGAGCGCTACTCGACCAGCCGGTGGTCGAGGGCGTACCGCATCAATTCGGCGTTGTTCGCCAGGTGGAGTTTCTTGAGAAGACGCGCCCGGTAGGTACTGATGGTCTTCACGCTGAGGGCCAGCTCATCGGCGATCTGCGAGACCGCTTTGCCTCGCGCAACCTGGCACAAGACCTGATGCTCGCGATCGGATAGCGCGTGATGCGGCAGGTCGTCGCGCTCACCGGTCAACCGCCTGGCCAGCTGCTCGGCAAACGAAGGGCTGACGTAGCGCCCGCCGGCCAGCACTTTGCGGATCGCGACAGTCAGCTCCTCCGATGCGCTCTCTTTGGTGAGGTAGCCGGCCGCTCCGGCTTTGAACGCGCGCGACGCATATTCCGCTTCGGCGTGGTGGCTGAGGATGAGAACCGGCAGGGCGGGGCGCATCGCTTTCAGGTCTTTCAGCACCTCCAAGCCGTTTTTGTCTGGCAGATTGATGTCGAGAACAACGACGGCCCAGTCTTGCCGTCGCACGGCATCGAGCACGCCTTGGCCGGTGCTCGTCTCCTCGACAACCGCCCCATCGCATTCCTCGGCGATCACCTGCCCGAGCCCTCGTCGGACGACGGTGTGATCGTCGGCGACCAGAATGCTACAGGGCTGATATGGTGCGGGTCTCGGCATGCTCGCTCCCCCTGGGTATCCACGCCAGGACGGTCGTCCCCTTTCCAGGATCGCCGTCGATGTGAAGGGTACCGCCGAACAGCGCCACACGCTCCTGCAAGCCGCGCAATCCGAGTGTCGTCGGGTTCACATGTTTCCGTTCGGCGATGCCGCGGCCGTCATCGGATACTTCCAGAAGCAGCCCGTCTGATTCCTCGCGCAAGGCCATCCGGACGCGCGACGCGTGGGCGTGCCGCATAACGTTGGTCAACAGTTCCTGCGCGATCCTGAAAAGCGCGCTGGACCGGTCCGGATCGAGTCCCCGCTGCGAGAGATTCTGGCTCAGCTCCGTCTCGCAGATGATACCGGCTCGTGCTTCGAACTCGCGCGCTTGCCATTGCAACGCCGGAACCAGACCAAGGTCGTCGAGGATGCTCGGCCGCAGGGAAGAGGCGACCCTGCGAACCATGTGAATCGAATCGCCTACGAGCGCCGCCATCGACTGCAGCTTCTTGATCAGCTCAGGCTGGGATGTGGCCCCGCCTTTCGCGACCTGTTTGCCCAGCGCGGCCAGATCCAGCTTCAGTCCCGTCAACATCTGGGCGAACTCGTCGTGCAGTTCCCGCGCGATCCGCTTCCGCTCCTCTTCCTTCGTGTGCTCCATCCGCACGGTGAGGTCACGCAGCCGCTCATAGGCGGCGGCAATCTCCACTTCCGCCCGCTTCTGCTCAGTGAGATCAATCAGGGCACCGACCGCCCGCACGGCCCGGCCCATTTCATTCCGCAGCACATAGCCCCGGTCCAGAACGTGCGCATAGGTACCATCTGCCCGGCAGAATCGGTAGTGGTCCGACCACTTAACTCCCGCACCATTCATCGCCGCGTAACGTGTCGCGATCACCCGTTCTCTCTCCTCCGGATGCAGGCAGCTGTACCAGGACTCCACGCCCGGATGTACCTCGTTCGGTTGGAAACCGAAGTGAACCTGGAAGCCTTCGTTCCAGTCGAGCGTCTGGGTGGTCAGGTCCCAGTCCCAGATCGTGTCGTTCGTCGCGCGCGCGACAAGCTTCAACCGATCCTCGCCGGCGGCGACCTCCGTTTCCGCCCGCTTCCTGGCTCGGCGTACGTCCGCTTCGCCGAGCTCCCGTCGGATCGCTGGTACCAGCCGCCCCAGGTTAGCTTTCATCACATAGTCGTGGACGCCGGCCTTCATAGCCTCGCTCGCGGCTTCATCGCCGATCGTGCCCGAGACGATGATGAAAGGGAGGTCGAGGCCGCTGCACTTGAGCATCTCGAGGGCGAAGAGGGCGCTGAACCGCGGGAGATTCCAGTCCGACAGCACGAGATCCCAGGTCTGATCACGCAGTGCCGCACTCATGGCACCGGGACTGTCCAGGCGTTTGACGAGCGACTCGTATCCCCCTCTGGTCAACTCACGTTCGAGAAGCAGCGCGTCGTTTTCGCAATCTTCGACCAGTAACACCCGCAATTTCGTTCCCGTTTTGACCTGACCGGTCATCTCATCCGCTCCGATATGGTACGACGTGCATTCTAACGCCGTCAGCTGGACGAGCAAGCATTATCCGGAATTGAGTCAGTAGGAATTCACCCCTGTTATTTCGTGGCGCGGCTCGACGGGACGCGCAGCTCCGTGATCGACACAGGACCACCGGTTCATCCGGCCCTGCCAGGCACGTCGAGCTTTAGGCTTTTCTCTAGCGGGGTTCGTCGAGCACCTCGCGCACCTTGTGCAGGAGTGCGTCGGGCGAGTACGGTTTTTGTAGCAGCGGACTTCCGGCCTTCAGAATCCCCTGATGGGCCATCGTCGTGCCGGTATAGCCTGACATGTAGAGGATCTTGAGATCCGGGCACCGTTCTTTGAGACGGTCCGCGACATCCGGCCCGCTGCCTCCTGGCATGATGACGTCGGTCAGCAGCAAGTGAACCGCCCAGTTGCGCGCTTTTGCCATCTGCATCGCCTCGTCCAAGTTGCCCGCCGCCAACACGGTGTAACCGCTGAGTTCCAGGACTTTGTTCGTCAGGGCGCGAAGCGGCGCGTCATCTTCGACCAGCAAAATCGTTTCCACTCCGGTCTGTTGCTGGACCGGGCGGGACTTCGTCTTCTCCGTTTGGACCTCCTCGTCGACCGTCGGCAGGTAAATTTTGAACGTCGTGCCCCGGCCAAGCTCGCTGTAGACCCAGATGAACCCTTGGCTCTGCTTGACGATGCCGTAGACCGTCGACAGGCCGAGCCCCGTGCCTTTTCCGATTTCCTTCGTAGTAAAGAACGGTTCGAAAATGTGTTTCTGCGTCTCGGCATCCATCCCGCACCCCGTGTCGCTAATCGCCAGAAGGACGTAGCGGCCCAGCGGCGTTTCCGCGGCTTTTATCGGATACGACTCGTCCAGGAAGACGGTGGCAGTCTCGATCGTCAAGTGCCCGCCCGTCGGCATG
>JAQBES010000253.1:0-8293 GCA_032123755.1 Nitrospirota bacterium | reverse complement strand
ACAGACCATCGCTGTCTGGTCTTCCGTCAGGAAAGATGAAACACAAGTCGCGTCTTGACAAGAAGCCCTCGTCGCCAACAGCGTTGCCCCTCGCAAATCAACCTGTTCAGTTTCAGAGGCGAGGCGCGAGGGAACGCTGCTGCTCTCCACACATGAGCCGATCCATGATCGAAAGCCTTGAAGACCGGGGGGCAGGCTCGAGTTGCAACAAGATGAAGCCGTCCTCGTCTTGCTGACCTAGCGCGCGACCACTACAAATGTGTCATGTCATCTCCATCGTCTTTGTCTTTCCGCCAGCGCCGTTCCAGCATATCTCGTGCAATGTTCCGCCCACCGAGGCCGACGGCAATGGACAGCGCCAGCACCACGCCTCCAAAGAGGATGGAGAACGCTGCCACGACAATTTCTTTGGCGATCCCGAGCTGCGTCAACACCATCGCCGCAGTGAGGAGGAAAATGCCCCATCGCACAAAGTTGGCGATGAAGCGGGCCTCCTGGATCTGCGCGTTGACCGTGGCGATCAAGGTCGCTTCGGCAAAGAAGTTGCCCAGCAATACTCCTACAAGGAGCAAGAACCCAGCTGCCACGACACTCGGCAAGAAGCCCAAAATCTTGCCCATCAGTCCGGCCGTCGCCGGAAGATCAAGCGCGTCCACGCCCATAAACACGAACAGGACAAACACCGTCCAGAATGCCAGGCGACCCACAACCTGCGAGAGCGGCTGTTTGAATCCGGCTTTTGCCAGCGCGGCCTGAAGCCCCCACTTCTCGCTGAGCACATCGAGGCGCACCGCCTTCAACAGGCGCTGGAGGACGGCTTTGATCGCCAACCCGACGATGACACCGAGCAGGATGAAGCTGAGCAAGGCCAGCAGCTTGGGCAGGACAAGACCTACCCGCTTCATCATGTCGCGAAACGCTTCCACCATGGCTTCGCCCCAGACATCATTCATCGTGCCACCTCCATCGCTGAACCAGATACGGTTTCATGGTCTCGAAGTGAGCGCTCAGACGCGCGAGTTCCTGTTCGACCTGCTCGACGCCCTGCACGCGCGTCTCGATCAGGAAGGATGCGGTATAACCAAGATACAGCGGCGTCAAAGCCTTGAGCAGATGCTCGCGGTGCAACAGGCGGTTATGATACGCCAGCGCAAAGTCATAGACGACCAGCACCCACAGGCCGGAAGGAAAGTGAAAGCGATCCATCTCTTCGACGCCGAGTTCCAATACCTGCTGGAATGTCTCCGCCGACAGGATGAGCTGCCACAGCGGCAGCAAATCGCGAAGCCCTTGACGAAACCCTTTGACCATCCGCTCCACATTGATGGATCCGGCCTCGGCTCCCAACCCCACCGGGATTCCAACTGTCGGAACAGCCACCGACCCCGTGACGGATTCCCACTTCTCCTGATAACGCTCCATTAAATGAAAGATACAGCCGACAGCTTGGGCCACGATGATTGACAGATCGCCCATCGGTTTGGCCTGGTGCACGCGGGGCCCGAGCGAGGCACGGCAGATCTGGAGCGGTTCCGCGACCGCCAGCGTCGTGACCCATCCGTCGAACCCGTATTGCATGATCTCTTTGTCCCACGGCTGGGGCAGCAGAATCGAACGGATCATGTTGCCAGAAAAGGCGTAGGCGCCGCCCAAGTGATAGGGAATCCGCTTCCCATACAACGCCTGGGTGAGTGGAGCAAGCAGAGTATTCGTCAGTGTCCCTTCGTACCGATTGCGTCGAAACCACGGCAGCACGCAATCGATCCCTTTGTCGAGAATCGGATCGGCGAGGAGTTGCGACCAAGTCGTATCCACCGATTTCATATTGCCGTCGACGACCAAGCAGGCGGTTGCGTTGAGCTTGTCCGTGATGGCGGCGAGGATGCGGACGGCTGTCTCGCGTCCCGGCACGCCCGATTCCGACAGCATGGTGAGCGACGCACCAGGAACGGGGTGACGGATCGTCCACAGGCGCGCGTCTGCTCCGAGGCTCTGCGCAATACACTGGGGCGTTTCGTCCTGCGAGCCCGCATCACAATTAACCACAAGAGTTCGCCGTTGCGGGAAAGACTGCGCACATCCCTCCGTCAGCGTTCGGGCGAGCGCGGGCGCAGTCGCCTTATCGTTGAACGTGAGCACGCCGATAACGAGATCGGCAGGCTCGGCTCCATCCAGCAAGGTGCGGACCGACTCCGGGATAAAAGACTCTCCCACGTGGGCATACCTCTACGCGGATATGAGATTGGTCACCCGAGCAGCAGGGCTAGTCGGGGCACAAGAGTTTCAGCATCGTGAGATAGTCGCTCAGATGCCGCGTGATGAGAAAGTTTCTCCGGACATGTTCCTTTGCCATCGCGCCCATCCTGGTCATCACGCTGGGATTGCTCAGAAGATAGCGGATACGAAAGGTCACGCCCTCAACAGAATGGACGATAAAGCCGGTCGCCTCGTTCACGATCTGCGCAGACACCCCACCGGCCGTGCCGCCGATCACCGGCTTGCCCTTCCACATGGCTTCAGACACGACAACGCCGAAGCCTTCCTTGAGCGCCTTTTGGACGACGATGGAGGCGCCCCGCTGCAACGCGTTGATTTCACGGTCGGCCTCCGGCGGCAACTGAAGGATATGAATGTCCGGATCGCTCCCCGCCGCCTGCTGCACTTCCGCCAGTACGGCTTCACCCTCAGAATCGTGCAGCACACCGCTCCCCGCCAACACGAGCTGACAGTTATGGTGCTTCTTCGCCATCCGATAGGCGCGAATCGTGCCGAGCTGGTCCTTGTACCGATCGAAGCGTGCCACCTGCAAGAGCATCGGTTTTCCTTTGGCGATCCCGAATCGATCGAGTACCTCCCAGATCTCGGCACGCGACAGTTCACGGTTCTTTTCAGTCAAGGGATCGATCGAGGGATAGATCATGAACTTCGGGATAGGCAGCCGCTGCGCGAACCCGGGCAATGAAAAGATTGCCGCATCATATTTCAGCACATGCCGACGAAACAGACTCCAAACCGGTCGATGGGGTTGGCCGGCGTCGAGGTGGCAGCGCCACACCCACTTTCCGCCCTTCCGATGTTCGATCAGCGCGGCCGGCTGCGGATCGTGGATGAAAACGAGATCCGCGTCGAGATCCAATGCCTTGGCGTTCCTGGCGGTGACGTCCAGATAGATCTGGTACATCTCGTCGGTGATCGTCTCCGTCCGTCCTTGCAACCCATCGGCAATCCGGCGCGTCACGTCGGTAAACTCCTGCGTGCCGGCGATGACTTCCCAGCGCGCCTCGATACCCATCGCCTTCATGACCGGCACGAGCCGACGCAGGATTTCCGCCATTCCGCCCCCGTAGCGCACGGTGCTGATCTGGAGGAACCGCTTTCCCTGCACCTGCTCACTTAAGCGCTGCAGAAAGTCGATGGTCCCCTTCGGAGCCACCTCACGATATTGTTCCAATTCTCTGATCATGTCATTGACCTCGTTCCTCCACTCTCAACAGTTACGCCTCACTCATCACATACAGAGATGGCTTACAGTGCCGTCTGTTCGATACCGTAGAGATCCACTCCCGCGCGCACCGGCACGAGGTTGAGCCAGTAGTAGCCATACGGCGCCAGCGTCATCACATAGGCCTGCTCCGTCACCGTGGAAAACCGCGACTCCGCCAATAATTCGACCGGTGTCGAGCCGGTGAACTCCTTCAGATCCAACTCCACCGATTGCGCAGACCCGGCCAGATTATGGACGAGCAACAGGGTAACCCCCTCATACCGCCGCAAATAGGCGAGCACCTTGCCGTTCGCCGGCCGCAGAAACGTAATGGTTCCACGGCCGAATGCCGGATGCCGCTTGCGCACCGCGATCATCCGCTTCATCCAATGCAACAGCGAATGCGGCATCTCCTTTTGCAACTCAACGTTGATCGATTGATAGCCATAGACCGGGTCCGACACTACCGGCAGATACAAGCGCGCAGGATCGGCGGAGGAAAACCCCGCGTTCCGATCCATCGTCCATTGCATCGGGGTTCTCACCCCGTCGCGATCCTTCAACTGAATGTTGTCTCCCATGCCGATCTCATCTCCGTAGTAGATGATCGGGCTGCCCGGCATTGTGAAGACCAGGCTGTTCAGCAGCTCGATCTTGCGGCGGTCATTGTCCAGCAACGGCGCGAGCCGACGTGCAATGCCAATGTTCCGCCGCATCTTCGGGTCGCGCGCGTAGGTGTAATACATGTAGTCCCGCTCTTCGCTGGAACACATTTCGAGAGTCAGTTCGTCGTGGTTACGGAGAAACAGGCACCACTGACAGTTCGGCGGAATCTCCGGCGTATGGGTAAACATGTCGATGATCGGATCGCGGGTTTCGCTGCGCACGCCCATGTACAACCGGGGCATGAGCGGAAAGTGAAACGCCATATGGAATTCATCGCCGTCGCCAAAATAGGGCCGCACATCCGACGGCCATTGATTCGCCTCGGCCAGCAGGACGCGTCCCTGATAGGTTTCATCGATGCGCCGGCGAATCTCCTTAAGATACTCGTGCGTCTCAGGAAGATTCTCGCAAATCGTCCCTTCACGTTCGAGCAGATAGGGCACGGCATCGCACCGGAACCCGTCCAACCCCTGATCGAGCCAAAACACCATCGTATCCAACATAGCCTGCCGGACCTCCGGATTGTCGTAATTCAAATCAGGCTGGTGGCTGAAGAACCGGTGCCAGTAGAACGCCTTGGCCTCCGGGTCCCACGTCCAATTGGACTTTTCCGTATCGATGAAAATGATCCGCGCCTTCTCGTATTTGCGATCGCTGTCGCTCCAGACATAGTACCCGCGTTTGGGCGATTCGGGAGAACGGCGCGCTTCCTGAAACCACGGATGCTGGTCGGACGTGTGGTTCAGGACCAAATCGACGATGACTCGCATCCCTCGTCGATGCGCTTCGTCCAGAAACCGACGCACCTCCTCGGTTGTGCCGTACTGTTCGGCCACGCTGAGAAAATCGGCCACGTCATAGCCATCGTCCCTGAGCGGCGATGGATAAAAGGGCAACAGCCAGATGCAGTCCACACCGAGCCACTGGAGATAGTCTAATTTTCCGAGAAGGCCTTGGAAGTCCCCGATCCCGTCACCGTTGCCGTCGGCAAAGGCCTTGACGTGGATCTCGTAAAACACGGCGTCTTTGTACCACAGCGGATCTGCGCTCAACATACCTCGACTCCCTGTTCTTTACGCCTGCTCTGACTTTGCCAAATATTCGTCACACATCGTGAGCAAGCTCGACCGCAGCCGTTCCAGACTTCCGAGATAGGGGTTCAAGGCCCGCATCCGGTCGGCCAACTCCGGCAGCTTGAGGCTGCCTCTGATCCAGGCGGAGAAATCGTTCTCCTCCCGCCGCAACCGCAAATGGGCCTCGAACACATGAAAATAAATGGCACTGACATCGACTTCGGAGATCGCATCGCGGAACTCACGCAGCGTCCGCGCTTCCACGCCGGTAGGCACTTCCAGAATGCGCGACCGGTTGAAGTAGAATGACGAACCGAGACCCGCGCGTGGCACCGTCGCCATTCCGGACAGATGGTCGTCGATAATGGAGAGCAGCTCCTCCCGGAGGGCCTCCAGGCTCTTAAAATCGAACGGATCCAGTACGGACAGCCGTTCGGCCAGGACGTGGTCCCGTACCTGCTCGCCCACCCACTGGGCAAAGTCGTTCGGGTAGGTGCGCTCGATAAACCGGGTCCGAAGGAAATAACTGTGCGTGTGGAAGTACACCGAGTCGAGCGGGACCTCTTCCAGCAACTCCGCCAGTTGGCGTTCATCCTCGGCCTGCTTCCCGAGAATCTCCTGAATTTCACTGCAACCGATAAAGCGAAACGTCGTTTCAGTGTAGCTCATTGCCACTGCATCACCCTTTCTCTACACACGATTCTACGCGACTGGAGCCCGATGCGAGCCCAGAGCCCGATCAAGGTTGTAGGCGGCGCTGATCAGTCCGATGTGGGCAAAGGCCTGAGGGAAGTTGCCCAGATGCTCTCCCGTCACCGACAATTCCTCCGCGTAAAGCCCGAGGTGATTGGCGTAACTTAGAATCTTCTCAAACATCAGCCGAGCCTCTTCCAAACGACCAGCTCTTGTCAACGCCTCGACCAGCCAAAATGAGCAAAGCGTGAACGTCCCTTCCTCGCCCGAGAGACCATCCGGGGCCGCCTCCTCAGGAAGGTACCGAAACACCAGCGCGTCGGACACCAGTCGGGATTGGACCTCGTCCAACGTCGTGTTCATCCGCGGGTCCGTCGGCGACAAAAAGAAGACCAGCGGCATGACCAGCGCGCTCGCATCCAGCGCCTTCCCATCGTACTCTTGCACAAACGACGCGAGCTCGCGATTCCAACCGCGACTCATCACTTCACGATAGATCCGATCCCGTACGTCCGTCCACTTGGCCCGATCTGCCGGAAACCCTCGCTTGTCCGCCAGACGAATGCCGCGATCCAACGCGACCCAGCACATGACCTTCGAGTACACGAACTGCCGCGGTCCGCCTCGCACTTCCCAGATCCCTTCATCAGGCTGGTCCCAGTTGGCACAGACAAATTCGAGCAATCGGGAGAGTCCGACCCAACTGTCGTAACTGATGGGGGATCCGTGCTTGTTGTACAGATAGGCCGCGTCCATCAACGCTCCGTACATATCCAATTGCCGTTGGTTGGCCGCACCATTGCCGACGCGGACAGGCTTCGACCCCATATATCCGTCCCAATCGAGCAGGACCTCTTCAGATCCGAGACGACGCCCGTCGATTCCATACAATACTTGTAGCGAGCCATCCGCATTCAGATCGTGGCAGCGAGCTTCAAGCCATTGCATGAATCGGCCCGCTTCCTTTGAGAAACCGAGGCGCAGCAGCGCATAGAGGGTGAAGGCCGCATCGCGAATCCAGGTATATCGATAGTCCCAATTTCTGACTCCGCCTATGGCTTCGGGCAAGCTCGTGGTCGGCGCCGCCACAATCGCGCCGCTCGGTGCATAGGTAAGCAGCTTGAGCGTGAGAGCCGAGCGCTGCACCATTTCGCGCCACCGCCCGACGTAACGGCATTGCGCGAGCCACTTACGCCAAAAATGGACCGTATCATGAAAGGCCGTCTCGGCCGCTTGAGGAGCGGCCAGAAGATCCTCAGTACTGTCGGCCTCCATGTGCTCAAGAAAAAACGATATCCGCTGCCCGGCAGCCAGCGTGAATTCCGCCTCGGCTCCCCCATCGACTGTCGAAAGCGGAACCGGACTTACCAGCCCGACCGCCATAGACGAGGATTGAAACCGCGCACCTTGTGGATGCACAGTCACACGATGCGCGTCCCGACCAAAGTTGAACGCCGGACGACATTCCAGCCGAAAACGAATCTTCCCTCTCACCACTGACAGGATACGGATGATCTGATGCCGTTTCGGACGGACTCCCGGCTCGTCGCATTCAACCGGCATAAAATCCGTTAACTCGGCGACGCCGTCCTGATGCAGAAAACGGGTCAGCAACACGTTCGTCTCCGGCAGATACAGCTGCTGTCGCTTCCCGTCGTCCAGGGGGGCGATGCGGAACCGCCCCCCTCGTTGGTCATCCAGCAGGGCGCCGAACAGGCTGGGCGAATCGAAGCGTGGGAAACAACACCAATCGATCGACCCGTCCTTCCCCACCAAGGCCACCGTGTGGAGGTCCCCGATCACTCCGTAGTCCCCGATCGATTTATACGCCATATGCTCCCGATCTCACTCCGCAGCGTTCCCCATCAATCCCAGAATGCCCTGGAGTGGGATCGACAGCCAATCCGGTCGATTCCGCATTTCGTACCGCAATTCGTAGAGGGCCTTATCGAGTTCGTACACCTGAATGACCCGCAAGGCCTCTTCCCACGTAGCCGGCAAAAAGACCGCCTGCCCAGGCTTGGCAACCGAACGGTAGCCGTCGAGGAAAGATGCGCGAGCGGCGCCTTCCCATTCCGTCATCAAACCGCCCTCCGTCGCGGAAACGGTCGCTCGCTGTTTGAGCGAAGCGTGGGCCGCATAGTTGAACGAACGCAACATTCCGCCTACGTCTTTTAACGGACAGACCTTAGCCCGCCTCTCCTCCAGCGGTCTAGCCGGCTCCCCCTCGAAGTCGATCACCACAAACCCATCGTTCGTTTTGAGCACCTGTCCGAGGTGATAGTCTCCATGATGACGAATCTTCGAAGCCTTTGCTCGAGACAGGAGCTGGAGGTCGCCGAACCGATCACGGCAGGCGGTTTCCAGCCTGGTCACG
>JAQBES010000252.1:0-7158 GCA_032123755.1 Nitrospirota bacterium | reverse complement strand
GTCTCGCCCGTCTCGCTTGAGTCAGGCATCGACGATTGCAGCAGAGGTCTTCATGAATAGTGTGGGTTAAGACAATGACCACGACCCCAGTCCCTTTTTATATCCTCTGCGGCTCCCTCGGCGCGGGAAAAACCACCCTCTTAATGAGGCTGCTTGAACATTGGAAGGGCCAGGGCAAACGAGCCGGCGTGTTGATGAATGAAGCCGGCGAGGTGAGCATCGACGGGCCACGCGCTGGGACCATCGCCGAACAAGTCATGAACCTCGCAGGCGGTTGCGTCTGCTGCGACACGAAGGAAGACTTGTCCTGGGGAATCGCCCAACTGGTGCGGGACTATGAGTCGGATGTGATTATCCTGGAATGCTCGGGCATGGCTGATCCAGCCGAAGTCATCGATGGCGTCACTGATCTCTACACCGCGCGGCTCACCCACTTAGAAAAAGTCATCGCCTTACTGCATCCGATCCCAACAGACAGGGAGAGTATGGGGGGATTCGTCACCAGGCAGGCAATTCGCTGTGCCGACGAGCTCATCCTCAATAAGCGAGACCTCTATGTTCCGGGGCATTGGGAGAGATTCAAGGCTTCGATCGTCGACCAGAATCCCTACGCGCGGGTCTGGGAAACCAGCCATGCCAAGGTCGATCCCGCAGCGCTACTCGAACCAATGACCCGCATAGCACCGGCGCCAACAGTGAATGTGGAATTCGGAGTGCCTCGATCATCCACGACGAGCACACGGGCATCATATCATCCAATCGCTACGACGGTTCGGCTTCCCGGCCCGTTGAACTTTGAACGATTCCTGCGCTGGATGAAAACCCTCCCCCCTGAACTTGAACGGGCGAAAGGCTTCTTCCGATTCGCCAAGGAACCGGAACTTCAAGAGTTTCAATACGCTCCTCCAGGTAACGCCACCATTACGCCTATCACGTTGCTCGACGAACCGAGTCACGCGCTTGTGTTGATTGGACGAGGGTACGACCAGGAGCGCTGCAAAACAGAACTCTTACATTGTCTGGAAGGCTAGCAGACTGCGGAAAACCATATGCACATTCCAATGATTCTTTAATTTGCTGTCCATGACAACAGAGGAATACCACGCAGGATGCTCAAAAAGGCCGTCCAGCAAGGCCGCAGCCGACGAAAGCACCGGAGGCGTAGCCTCTGGGCTACGTTGAGGATGCTTTCGAGGTGAGAACGAGGCTGGCGGACTTTTTCAGCACCCTGCGTAAGAGCGGACACGAGAATAGCGCAAGAGCAACCACGCGACGCCGGCTCCGAACAATCCGCCGATTGCCCAACCTCCCAGTACATCTGTGACGTAGTGGGCCCCGATATACACGCGCGAGAGACCGATGAGTCCGACCAACGGCCAACTGACCCAGCCCGATCGTGGATAGAGCACGTGGAGAAAGGCCGCGGCCGTCGCGGTATTAATCGCGTGATTCGACGGGAACCCGAAGGTCTTGCCGCAGGCTTCGATCTGTTGGATATCCGGGAGTGCCATGCAGGGTCGCGGGCGCGCTACAAGGTCTTTGATCCGCGCCCCGACAAAATCTAACAGGCCAATCGAAGCAGCCAGCACCGGGGCTGCCATCAACGCTTCCCGCCAAGACAACCACAACCAATAGCCGGTCAGCAGGATACCTGGAGCCCACAGCAGGCTTGAGTTGGAGAGACTGAGTGCCAATCCGTCTAACCAGGCAGACTGCCCGGCGAACCCATTGGCGGCACGAAAGAGAGATTCGTCTAAACTCATTCTGGTCTATCTGATCTATCTGGTTTGTCCGGTTTGTTTGGTTGTCCGGATTCTTGTCCCTACTATCAGCTATACACCTTCAGCCTTCAGCTCTTTGCGATATCAGTGCGTGCGGAAGTGAATGCGTATGGTCAATTCCCCATCGATCGGCTCATCGCCTTTCAACTGGGGCTCGAAGGTCCATTTATTCAACGCTGCCATGCCGGCGATGGTGAGTTCTCGATGCTTGGCCGGCTCCAACACCACCACTGTCACCATCGCATCTTTGGAGACCAACATGCGCGCTTTCATCCAATCGTCGAGTTCTTTGCCGTCTAAAGCAGGAGGAATAACAGGCCAGGGCGTGGCTTTTGGAACTGGTGCAAGCTGTTGATCCTTGTTGAGCGGCAGGCCATGGACATGGACCTCGGGCAACTCCAGCACATCTTCCAGGTGGTCATCCTCATGCGTGGCCTCGTCACCCGCCACCGCAAATGCGAAGGCAGGCCAAGCCAAAACCATTGAAAAAGATATCGCAAGAATTGATCTCATGACATTTGCATCCTACCCTATCGATACAGGATGCTCAAACAAGCCAGTAAACAAGGCCGCAGGCGACGCACGAACCGGAGGCGTACCCTCTGGGGTACGTTGAGGATTCGTGCGAGACGAGAACGCAGTTGATGGCCTGTTTCAGCATCCGGCTAAAAGAACCACTGGCCACGGAAGTAGAATGACCGTGGCATCCCGGCATGGGACACGCCAAGACCGATGCTCCCCTCCCCTTGATTGATGAAGTATTTTTGATCCAACAGATTCACTACGTCGAATCCGATCAGGAACTTCTGACCCTCCCACGGTAACGGAATCACATGGGCAATGGAAAAGTTGTAGATCGTGTACGACGGGCTGTGGGTGGAGTTGGTTTTCCCGCCCTCTTCTGCCGTACGCAACCCCGACGCAAATAGCATCTGCCCAGTGAGAGTCGTGCGCTCCAAGAAACGATAGGCGACCACGGCGGAACTCGTCAGGGTCTGCTGGTGATCGCAATGTACCCCGCCCTTCGAGTTGATGTCGGCAATTTCTGACGCTTCGAGCAGGGTGTGGCCAGATTGTAGCCCATAGCCCTTACACTGTCCCCAGGCCACGTTGCCGCGTGCCGTCAAGTTGTCCATGACTTGAAGCTTCAAAGCTCCATCGATGCCCCTGGTCCAGCCCCGCTCAAAAGCGAAGTAATTCAACAAGGGCGTGGCACCAAACTGGCCGGCATCCGACAGATAATTGGCGAGTTTGTAATACCCGGTCAATTCCAACGTCGCCCAGCGTGCAAGCCCATGGTAGCTGCCGACCTCAAAATAATGTGCGCGTTCAGCCCGAACTGTATTATTCGTCGTGTCTTCCGGTGCCGCCTTTGTTCCGGCGGTATTGAGTTTCGCAAAGGAAATCGCTTCAAGATTCGGTGGCGTAAACTGCCGCCCATAGAAGGCGTGGAACACATTGACCGAATCAGCCTTGTAGGTGATCCCGACCCGTGGGCTGATCTGCCCCTCATGGCGCTGGTACTGCACGGCATCGGCTCGCACGCCGAGGTTGAACGTCCAGCGATCGTTCGGGCTCCACTGATCCTGAATCCAGAATTCCTGGCGCCAGCCAATCAGTCGATTGTCCGCATCCAGACCCAGCACATTCCCCGTGGGATTGCCCACCCCGTCATCCGCGAAGGTGAACAGTCTCGTCTTGTTCACCGTCTGCGTCCGATCGACCTGGAATCCAGTCTTGATCACATGCTCTGTGTTTGGAATATAGGTGTAATCTAGCCGGACTCCGCCAGAATACGCGCTCCGATCCTGACTGCCAGCCGAGAACGGCTCAGTCGGGTCAGCGGTGTACGCGAGTAGATTAAATGGATCCGTCCGAAAGGTGGCCCGTGTTTGGCGAACATAGCCGGAAAGGCTGAAGAAATTGTTACTATTCACATCGTGTCGCCAGACCATGTGGCCATATTGGTTATTCTCTTTTTGGTTTTCATCGATTACCTCGGATGGTACGGCAGAAAAGCCTGCGGGTAATAACCCCGTAATGGTGGCATTCGGAGTCTGGCCTGGCGCCGTCGGAATCTGATATTTCGCCACGGAATTTAATACTACCCACGAGAAGTTGTTCGAATTATCGTGCTGATAGTCGCCACGAATGAACGTCTGATTCCGTTCGCTTTGCCCGTGAAAGATTGAATGGCCCAGCGTCGGCGGCTCGATGCCCCGGTTCGTTGACGTATGGCTGTTCAGCACATAGAACCGGAACTTCTCGACGATCGTGCCCCCATATTCGAGCGACGGATTGATCGTATTGTTCGACCCGCCAAACATTTGGGCAGACCCGAATCCAGGCTTGGTTCCGCTCTTGGTGGTAATGTCCAGCACCGCAGCTGTCTTGTTTCCATACTGCGCCTCCATGCCGCCGAGAATGATATCCGCCCGTTCCCACGCCCGCGGCGAGAGCACATCGGAAAAAGCGGACGATACGGTATCGGGAATCGGCACACCGTCGATCCGAAACTGGAGGTTCGCATGATCCTGCCGAATATGCACTTGCTTGAGCGAGCCATAGACGGCACTCGGAATCGTGAGGAGCACGTCGTGGAGCTCGACATTGTTGCCGCGCGGCAACTCTTCGATGTCCTTTCGACTCACCGAGTAGGTCTCGCTCGAAGCCTTATGTTGAATCGGTGCGAGAGGCGCCCGCACTTCAAGTGCAATCTCTCTGGTCAGGGATAAGGTCAAGGTGATAGGGGTGGGCACCTCGGCCCCGACTTTTAGCACGATATATTCGCTCCGATAGATATCGCGGATGGCGCTGACGGAATAGGTTCCATCGGTAGGGACGGGAATTCTGAACTCGCCGGCATCATTCGAAACGCCGGTCGTCACCAACGTCCCTTCTTGATTCTTCACTTCGACAACCACCTGCCCCACTCGACGGAGATCCTGATTCTGGACCGATCCGGTGATCACGATAGGCTCAGCCGCTAGCGCACGACCCTGACTAATAAAACTCAGACAGACACAGAGACAGACCAATCGAACCATGAGATCACACCATATTGATCGCACGAAATCCCCCCTAGAATCACGCATAGAAAACGCCACGGCCCTCTGGCAGGCAGTCCGACGACACCCGTCGCAGAAGGGCACGATTCTAAATGACGTGACTAGTTGCGGGGGGGCGCGCGCGAAGGACCAGGCGTGGATAGTTCGAAGGAAAGCAGAACGCAGTCCGCTGGAAGTTCCAGCAGGTCGACGAGTTCCTGTGCCGCGAAGAGTGGAGCCCCAACATCGAGAGACCCGGCTGTGTGATGCTTCACCCACTGGCAGAGGTCGGTGTCGGAGTGCTCGTGCCCATCGTGGTCAGCCGCCGCCAACTCGTGATGGACGTCCTGCGCCACTGCAAACGGCGCAATGGCAAGCAATAATAGGACGAGGCCGAGCGCCACAGTGCCCCGAAGAAAGCAGGGCAGACGTAGTATGAAAGAGCGCAGAATCATTGAGGGCGAGCTAAGTAACATAGGCGTTCACAGCTTGTCAAACAACGAAATCACGACACCTATCCAAGCATCCCCAGCCATCAGGTGCCCCATCCAGTGGATATTTCCTTTAATATACGCTATATTTTATGTGATTGAGCGCGCCTCGCCCCCGTCACGCTACACTATACAGCCGATTCCGATGTGAAAAGGCAGGACCATGCAGAGACCAGTCGATAACCAGCATATCATTGAAATCAAGCCGCTGCCCTCCCCGCGAACGATCAAGTCAAAACTTCCGATTACCGACCAGACAGCTGCGCTGGTACTTGAAACCAGGGATGCCATTCGCCACATTCTACACGGCCAAGACCGTGAGCGACTACTGGTGATCGTCGGGCCCTGCTCGATCCATGATCCTGAGGCCGCCTACGAGTATGCCGACCGATTGAAACCAGTGGCGGATGCGTTGCGCGACCGGTTACTGATCGTCATGCGGACCTACTTTGAAAAGCCCCGAACCACGGTGGGCTGGAAAGGCCTGATCAACGATCCGCATCTGGACGGTACCTGCGATATTGCAGCCGGGATGGAACTCGCGAGAACGATTCTTCTCAACATCAACAAACGCGGGGTCTCCTGCGCAGCTGAAGCCTTGGACCCGGTGTCCCCACAATACATCGCCGATCTCTGGAGTTGGGTCGCCATCGGCGCCCGCACCACAGAAAGCCAGCCGCACCGGGAGATGGCCAGCGGGCTGTCGATGCCGGTTGGATTCAAGAACGGCACAGAGGGCAATCTTGAAGTGGCCTGGAATGCAATGGTCGCCGCGAAGCAGCCTCATCATTTTCTTGGCATTAACGCCGATGGGCTCACCTCCATCATCAAGACCATGGGCAACCCTGATCGCCATATCGTGCTGCGGGGTGGCGGCGGGAAAACCAACTATGAAGCCGAACACGTGGCACGGGCGGAGGCCATGGTTGCGAGCGAGGGCATCGTTCGTCCCATTATGATCGACTGTTCGCATGATAACTCCAGTAAAGACCATCGGCGCCAGAGTGTAGTCGCGCGCGATGTCCTCCGCCAATTCCGCGAGGGCCGCCAATCCATCACAGGACTGATGCTCGAAAGTAATCTGAATCCCGGCAAGCAGACATGGAAACAGGGCACCTCCCTGACCCACGGCGTCTCCATCACCGATGCCTGCCTCGGCTGGGGAGAGACCGAAGCTCTGCTCTGCGAACTGGCCGACATGATCGTGACCAAGCCCATCTAGCATGCGCGACGAGCGGGAAAAGCGGGACTGGCGAGGCGGGGGAATGTTCGAGGTTCGAAGTTCGAGGTTTCCGGAACTTCGTTTGCGCTTTTCTCGCCCGTCTCGCCTGAAGCCACATGCTTCCTGAACAGCCCGGCTCCATGCTACGATGCCGCGGCATGTTGATCGACACACATACCCATCTGGACGATGCCCGCTACAATGAGGATCGCGAGGCGATGATTGCTCGCGCCCGGGAAGCCGGTGTCGCAGCCTTCGTCACCATCGGCTGCGATCTGGCGACCAGCCAGGCAGCGGTCGCACTGGCAGAGCAACACCCGTTCGTCTACGCCTCCATCGGCGTCCATCCACATGAAGTGAAGCATATCCTCGATAGCTGGTATGACGATATCCGTCGACTCGCACAGAACAAAAAGGTGGTCGCCTATGGCGAGATCGGCCTCGACTATCACTACAATCATTCGTCACCGAAAGAACAGCGCGAGCGATTCCGCGAACAGATCCAGCTCGCACGGGAGCTGAAACTCCCGGTGATCATTCACACCAGAGAGGCACAGGAAGACACGATCACGATTTTGAAAGAAGAAAAGGCGTCAGAGGTGGGCGGGGTCTTTCAC
>JAQBES010000251.1:0-2506 GCA_032123755.1 Nitrospirota bacterium | reverse complement strand
CTGAATCTCGCGGAGCAGCCGCAGGTACTGCGCCTGTATGGTGACATCCAGCGAGGTGGTCGGCTCATCGGCGATGATGATCTTCGGCTCGCAGGAGATGGCGATGGCACCGACCACGCGCTGCTTCATGCCGCCGCTGATCTGGTGCGGGTAATCCGTGATCCGCCGCTCGGGGGCCGCCACGCGCACCTGTTTCAGGCCATCGATCGCCCGCCGTATCAGCGACGGCTTGTCGTCGTCAGCGTGCTGATTCTCGATCGCCTCGATCAACTGGTTGCCGACCGTGAACACCGGATTGAGCGAAGTCTGCGGATCCTGCAGGATCATGGAAATACGGCGGCCGCGGATCTGGCGCATCTCCTGCTCGGACTTCGTGACCAGGTCCTCGCCTTCGAGCCGGATCGCTCCCTTGACGATGCGGGCCGCAGGCCGGGGGAGCAGTTGCAACAGCGACAAGGCCGTGATGGTTTTCCCGCTGCCCGACTCGCCCACAATGCCCAGCACCTCTCCCTGGCGCAACGAAAAGCTCACCCCATCCACCGCCTTTACCGTGCCGAAGCGGGAAAAAATGTGGGTATGGAGGTCCTCCACTTCCAGTATGACGTCGCCGATCCGCCGCGCCATGCGCCTATCCTGCCCTGTTCCCGCCGAAAACCGCACGCATTGCGCCCCCCTGCTTCAAGTCCTGCGATTGTGTCTGTATTAGAACAGAAGCGAGAGGAAGAGTTGCCTCTTCCCCTCGCTGTGACGCGCGCTTACTTGACCAGCTCTACGAGCTCGAAATGCGACGTGCGGCCGGCGGCCGGACCGGGGTAAAGCATTGAGGCAACGACGTTGGGGTTGGCGAAGACCTCGTTCCTGAACCAGAAGAGCGGAATGTCGCCGTACTGATCCTGGATGCGATCGCCGATCTTCCGCATCAGCGTGTCACGCTCCTTGTCGTTCGTCGAATCGAGCACCTGGCTGTACAATTTCTCGATGACGTCGTCCTCGTAGTGATGGTTGTTGCCCTTGCTGTAGTAGAAGTTGCGGACGCCGGCGTCGGAAGGCCGCCAGCCGATGATGTTCGGCCACATGAAATTCTTGCTCTTTTTCTTCCGATACGTGCTCCGGATCTGGGACCAGTCGTGCATCTGAACCTCGGCCTGGACCCCGACCTTCCTGAAGTAGATCGCCATCCCGTCGGCGATCGCCGGTCCTTCAGACTCACCCGGCTCAACGAACGCCCAGAATTCGAACTTGAGAGGATTGTCGGGACCGTAACCCGCTTCCTTCAGCAGCTGCTTCGCCTTCTCGGGGTTATAGGCATAGAGCTCGTTGAACCGGCTCTCCCACTTCGGGTTCCAGCCCTCGGAGGTGGGCACCCACAGCGAAACGTACGCGAGCTCCGCCCGGCCGGCGAACACTGTGTTCATCAGCTCCTTCCGGTCGATGGAGATGTTAAGAGCCTGGCGCACCCGCTTGTCGACGAACGGGGCTTTCGGATCGAAAGCCTTGTCCCCCGTGATGTGCCACTGGCCGCCCAGGTACACCGAAACCCAGTCCGTCGCCAGCGAGGACTGGAAACGCTTCAGACCCCTGGCGAGCGCGTCCTTGTGCAGCTCGCGGGGCAGGTCGGCGATGTGGACATCGCCGGAGAGCAGGAGGGCGAGACGCGTGGCTTCCTCGCGGGCGATACGGAACTCCAACTCCTCGAAGTCTACCTTGTTGCTGGACCAGTGATTGGGATTGCGCTTGAACGTGATGTTGAGGCCCGTCTGCCGCCCGTCGTACATGAATGGGCCGGTTCCGGCGGGGCGCTTATCGAGGCCTGCGATGCCCTCCTTGTCCCACTGCACCTTGCTGCTCGCCCGCAGGTCGCCGGAGCGCGAGGCGGCGAACATCATGGCCGGGGGGAGGATCGGTTTCTTGAAGCGGATCACCACCGTGTACTTGTCCGGCGTCTGGACTTCCGCGACCGTTTTCCACAATGCGCGCAGTGTGGCCGTCGATTCCTTCCGGACCAGCAGTGAGTGAGAGTGCTTGATGTCCTGGGAGGTGAACTCCCCGTAGCCGAAGTGGTACTGGACACCCTTGCGCAGGTGGAAGGTCCAGTCCTTGAAGTCGGGACTGTGCTCCCAACTCGTCGCCAGCGCCGGAATGTACTCTCCCGTCTTGGGATCGATTCCGAGCAGCGTCTCCCAGAAGGGTTCGAACTGCAGGTGGTCGGGACGGGCGATGGTCCAGAAACGGTTGCTCTCGTGGAACCCGGCCGAGGCAAAAATCAGGCGCTGGACTTGCGCAGCCTCAACCGATCCCGGGGTCAAAACCGTACCGAACATGACTGCCACGACCATCAGCAGTCCCGTAAATAGTGAAGCGAGCTTGCATTTCATGAGTGGTCTCCTCCTACGTTGGTTGTGGTCTTACGGGCTACATTTTTCTTGGTTTGTCGTTTTAGAAGCGTTTCTATTATCCAGTATTTCGCGCTACAGGTTTCTCAACTTGGGATCCAGGTGGTCTCGCA
>JAQBES010000250.1:0-3741 GCA_032123755.1 Nitrospirota bacterium | reverse complement strand
ATGGCTAGGACAACAGGACAGGCCCCCGCAGGATAGCCGAGCGAGACAGGCGGGACGAGCGAGACGCGCCCAATGAGGTGGAAACCCCAGTCTGTGCACGTCGCGCTTTTCTCGCATGTCTCGTGCATCACGCGCCACGGTCTGTGGCGCTGACGGCCTGTTTCAGTATTCTGCTAGGGTCTGGACGCAGGCGTCAAATGCACTTCGATACGAGGGTTATCTTTATCGATGTGTTTGTAGAGATGGGTTTCGACGATGCGATTGTCGTTGATGCCGAGGCCCTCACAGAGGGCATCCTGTGCGATCTTGAGCCCGCCATCAACGTCGCGTCGAAGGGCTGAGGTAAAATAGAACCGGATGGAGAGGGTGAGCCACTCAGACTGGAGTTGCGCAAGCAGAGCAGCCCGGTGAGCGGACTGCGCCAACTTCAACCACACGAGTTGTCCCACCTGGGCCTTATAGGTACGACCGGCCGAAGAAAGCAATCGTCGGCCGTTCACTGTGGCATATTGGTGGTTCACGCTGGGAGGCACCGGGAGGGTCAAGGCTACCGAATGATTCTCGGTCGGTGGGTGTGGTGATGCAGGTATGCGGGAGCTCCGAGCCCTTCCAGGGGTGGTACGTGGCACCCCGACCTTCTTGTCAGGGATCCGGTAGGAGGTCATGCGAACGGCCCGTGTAGTGGAGGGAAGCCTGGTCGGATGCCGAAACGTAGGCATGCGCGCGAGCTTACAGGAGATTGAGGATCTTGGACATGTTCTGCTCGTACCGCTCTTCAGATTGGGCGATATAACGACGCCATTTGCTCGGATTCCAGATCTCCATGCGATGGTACAAGCCGACCAGAATGATTTCCTGGTCCTCATCCAACGGAATAAGTTTTCTGAGCCGACTCGGAATCAGGATGCGTCCGGCTTTGTCGATCTCTGATGTGCCGGCTTCCGACACGACGAAGTGCATGAACAGTCGACTCTGGTCTTCATCGAGCGTGGCTTTCGTCCGGTCGAGGACTTTCTCCCACTCTTTCATGGAGTAGATGAGCGTCGATTCCTCGGGGCCTTTGAGGAAGACGACGGCCTGTCCCTCCGACTCGACCTGCTCACGGATGGGCGAGGGGACGATAAACCGTCCCTTCTCATCCACTTTGCACAGGTACTCACCGGCGAACATCAATGTATCGTGTCCTTTACGGCGCCAGTGTGGCTCTGGTGCGATCGCGAATCCACTGTTCCAGATCCGAGCGTACGAAGCGCCATTCTTTTCCAAGCTTGAAGGCGGGAATCTGGCGACTCCGTAGGTAACGATAGAGCGTGCGCGGGGTGATCTTGAGATAGCGGCAGGTCTCCTCCGCTGTCATCAGCTCGCTCTTGGGCTCGTTGGCCATTGAAGGACCCGGTTCGATAGTGCTGCATACGCCTCACGAGGCTTCGGATACTGTTGCCAGGGTAGGGAAACTCGAACGATCTGTCAAGTGAAAATACAGGACAATACCTGTCACTACATGTCAGTGTTATCCGATTCTATGGAACCAGTCTCGTCTGACTCCATCGCTTCTGAGAGATCGTCACCGAGGTCCTCGCCCATCTCCTCGCCCATGTTTTTCATGAATCGAGCCATGCTCTGCGGGTCGTTTTCATCAAGCCCGGCCAGATTGCTGGGGTCCGCCAAGGCTTCAAGGCGAGCCTCTTCGGATTTTGGCGAGGCAAATCGAGACATGATTCGTTCAACCCGTGCGCTCATGCAATGAGAGCAGGCTGTCGGTGCCTGATTGGCCAGGCTCAATACCAGGACTGTGCTACGTTTCTTACAGTCGAGGCAGCGATATTCGTACAACGGCATCGATTATATTCCTATGGTCGTCAGGCGCTTTTCCGCCCATTCGGCTAAGAGGCGATCTGTCACCAGGGTTGTATCGACCGTCCTGGCCAACGTCAGGGCATAGACTGGCCCGGTACCGGCTTTTCGTAGGGTCTTCGCGCATTCATTCAGCGTCGTGCCGGTGGTGAAGACATCATCCACGAGGAGAATGCGTTTCTCCATGAGGTCCTGGGGCTTCCGGACGCCAAATGCTTTTCGTAGATTTTGTAACCGTGCCTGCCGCGTTAATGTGGTTTGGGGATCGGTGGCGGCGATCCTGACGAGGTTTGTGGCCGAAACCGGGCAGGCCAGGTGATGGCTGAGCTGATCGGCCAGGAGCAAAGATTGGTTAAATTCACGCGCGCGTAAGCGGGTCGGGTGCAAGGGCACAGGGATAATCACGTCGACGTCGAGTTCGCTTGGTAGGGCGCTGATCATAAGGCACGCGAGGGGCCGTGCCAGTGTATGTTTGCCACGGTACTTGAACGAGCAGATGGCTTCCCGTAGTGGCGGAAGGTAGGGGAAGAGGGTCCAGGCCCGTTGAAAATCAGGCGGTCGTTCCTGACAATGTTGGCATTGATGGTCCGGTGTATAGGTCGTAGCCTCTGGCGAGACAAACGGCTGATCGCAACGGGCGCAAACTGGCTGTTGGAGCGGGCGGATGGTTTGCCAGCATGTGGTGCAGAAGAAGGGCACCGGGTCCGTGCTGAGTGCATGGCCACAGGCGATGCACTCCATCGGCAATACAAACCGGAGGGCTTGACGGCACCATCCGATCAGTCGATCCTGTGTGTATTCACGTAACATCGCAGGGGAAGCGCTCCAACTAACGCGTGCGTGCGCTTCTTCTATGGGAATGTGTCGCGCCTGTCAAGGTTGTTGCTCTGTAAATGGTTGTGATATACGAAGGCAGCAGGATGAGGCGCGAGAGATGCGCGACGGGCGCGACGCGCGAGAAAAGCAGGACGGGCGAGATTCAAAGTTCGAAGTCCAGGATTCAAAGTTCTGAATGCCGCGGACTTCGGACCTCGAACCGTCGTCTGTCTCGCCCTTCCCGCCAGTCTCGCGTGTTTCGCGCGGCGACCTTGCAGGTTAGGACATGGATGGAGGAGCAAAGCACATGGTGACATTCGACCAGGTGTCGAAAATTTATGAGCGGGGTGGCGACACCATCACCGGGCTCGACCGGGTCACGGTCGAAGTGGGCAAGGGAGACTTCTGTGCGTTTATCGGTCCTAGCGGATGCGGGAAGAGTACGTTGCTCAACCTGGTTGGCGGGTTGGATGTGCCAACCTCGGGGGATATCCTCCTCGGAGGGCGCTCGACCAGTCGATTCACGAGCGACGACTGGACGAAGATCAGGCGGGAAACAGTCGGGATTGTCTTTCAAGCTTTCCATTTAATTCCCGGGTTGACAGCAGCGGAGAATGTTGCGTTTCCCTTGTTGTTGCGCGGGGAGCGAGGGGCATCGGTCCAAGCCCGCGTCGAGGAGGTTCTTGAGTTGGTCTCGATGACTGTACGAAGGCACCATCGCCCCAGCGAGCTCTCGGGCGGAGAGCAGCAGCGTGTGGCGATTGCGCGAGCGATCGTACATCAGCCCCAGATTATTCTTGCTGATGAGCCGACCGGAAATTTGGATTCCCAGCATGGGGCCGAGATCATCGTCCTCCTTCGGTCGCTTGTTCAGCGCTTTCGCCAAACCGTGTTGTTGGTCACCCACAGCGCCGAGGCCGCTGAGGCGGCCGATTATGTCTGGGCCATGAAGGATGGGCGGCTCATGACGAGAACGCAGCATGAGCCTGTCACGGTAGTAGCGTGACGGATCTTTCGACCACCATTGCTGGCGTAGGATTTCCTAGTTGCTTCATGAATGCCTCGGGGGCC
>JAQBES010000249.1:0-2819 GCA_032123755.1 Nitrospirota bacterium | reverse complement strand
CCAAGCTTGCGAATCTTCCGGACGAGCTTCCGCTGGTGTCGATCGAAGCGCGCCATCGAAATCCCAAAGGAATACTCCAGGAAGGATGAGGGCAATACGACGACCGCCGGTTCCCCTGATGTCCCGGAAGTTTGGAAAATGGCGACATTCTCGATAGGTACGCCAAGCTTCCGGATATCCCGGAGATGATCGCGGGCCCTGTCGAGGGGAAGAGAACGAATCGTCAGCCAGTCGTCGAACTCACTCATGAGATCGCGTTTGCGGGTCACCGGCAACTCGCGCAGTTCGACCTCGCTTGATGGACCCAGATCCGCGTAAAGTCTGCGAAACAAGGGGGAGTCGCGTCGTGCTTTTTCCACGAGACGCCGCAGGTTGCGGAGCTGTGTTGCTTCGATTCGCTTCCGTCCTCCCCAGGCTGTCCAGAGCCCGCCGGCGAAGTATCCCACTGTTCTAAGAAGGCTGAATCGCATAGGCTGTCGGGGATGCCCCAGGGGAGCAGGGTAACAAATCAATCCGCCTGTTCAAGGCGGACCGAGATGGCGATGTTGCCCTGGTCATGATCCGGATATCCCGGTCGAGATCCACACTTTCTTCAATGCGTACACCGCCACGAGCCGGCTGCTGCTGCTTGCGTCATCGAATATACTTGAATACTCGCGGATCAATGCTCCCAGCACAAAGGACCCCACTCCACATAGCCCCCGGAATCCCGGGTGACGCGACATCCTGACCGGATAAATACAGTCCTTTGATCGGTGTCTTCATACGAAGAGCGTCCGATAGCATTCGGTCGGGTGTCACGTCGAGACCGTAAGAGGCGCCCTTCCTGTGGCCAGTGATCGCTACCGTTGAGAGCGGGGTGGCGAGCTCCCGAAAAACGACGAGCTTCGCCAATTGGGGAAAATATGCTTCGAACTCCTCGCATATGCGAGCTTCAACGTCTTGCTTGAACTTCGCATAGCTCTCGCCACGCTCTCCGGGTGGTTGATCAGCCCAGCGCGACACAACCGACCAATCCGTCCAGACGAGTATCTCGCCGGAGTGCTGCTGCTTCAAACCCGGATCATGCGCCGGATCCTTGAGGGATGCGAAGGAAACGAACATGCCAGGAGGTTTACCGATCGGCGCGTCCAGCCAGACCGCATCCGTGTCTCCGGCCGGGTAAATCCAGTGATTTGCTTTGGTTGCACCCGCGGCTTCGATATCTCCCTCGAATCCTAGATACATCGAAAGGTGGCAGATGCTCGGCGGGAACGAACGGATCTCGTCAATCCACTCGCCTTGACCAAAGTCCTCGGGCAGCAACAGGTCGACAGTCTCGCGCGCGCCGATGTTCGAGACGACGACGTCGGCACGGATCTCCTCGCCAGCGGCGGTGCACACGCCAACGACGCGGCCATCGTCGACGAGCAGGCTATCGACTCGTACGCCAGCCCGAGCCGCACCGCCAGCTTGCCTAATGACGGGCAGCATGTGCTCGGCGATGATCGAGGAGCCACCGACCGGATACCACCCACCCCGTTCGAGATAGGAATAGGACACGAGCGCATGGACGGCAAAGCTCGCCTTGCTGGGTCGGCCGCCATGGTCGCCCCATTGAGCAAAGAACACGGCTTGAAGCTTAGGATTGTCCGTCATCTCGGCCGCCACCTCGGCTGTCGTCCGCCCAACCCAACGTTTGGACTCCCCACTTTTCCACCAAGCCAAGAGTGTGCCGAACGGTTGCGGCATAGCCCGCGACTGCAGCACGGATATGGCAGCTTCTCTGCCTTTGTGGACGGCGTCGAACCAAGCATCGATGGCCTTGCCCTCATCCGGAAAGCGCTCCTTCAAATCGAGAATCTGCGCCTCGCATGGCCGCGATAGCAGCAACGGCTCGGCGTCGCCGATGTGGAGCACATCGTAGATTGTCCCCATCGGTGCAAGCTCGATCGGTGTTTCGCAAAGCCAATCGAGCAACTTGCGCTCTGGCTCGCCGGGAGCAATGCCGCTAAGGTAATGAAGACCGACGTCCCAGCTGAAACCGTTCCTGGAGAAGCTGTGCGTCAGCCCGCCGAGCGTATGGTATTGCTCGAGCAGCAACACCTTGTACCCGGTCCGCGAGAGTGCGGCGGCGGCGGACATGCCGCCCATGCCGGAGCCGATCACGATGGCCCCCCAGCGGCCCTCTGAACTTGCACTCTTGCTCTTTTCCCGCATTAGCACTCCCCTCCAAGTGAACCACCATCGGCGACAACTGGGCCCGTCATCCAGTTCATCGTCGGATCGTGGCTGGCTTACGGATTGACTGACCGCCCTGAATTTCTACAAATTCTCCGCTCCCCAGAATCACGCACCTAGAACCCAGCTTCTCTGCCTGCCGCTTGAAATACTGATCATCCCCAGGGTTCAACTTCTTTGTCCATAAACCCGGACAGTTGTAGTGACACGGTATGACCGTCGCCGGTCTGATGATGCCGACTGCCTCAAGCGCTTCATCTTCATCCATCGTGTTGCGAGCGACCTTGCCCCCGATCGGAATCATCAGGACATCAGGCTCAACGATCGACTGCCACTCCGTCGTATGAAGCAACGTGTCACCGAGGTTGACGAAACGCAGATCACTTAGACACACGGCGAAGCCGATGGCACCCCATCCGATACGTTCCGCAGGTCCCGGCCTTATAGTCTTAGACAATGGACCGAGCTTAATGACGAGATTGCCATGCGTCGCTTTGATCCCAGTGATTTCTAGCCCATCAAGCGTGATCGTCTCGTCAACATCAATCGTATGCACGTTCTTAATGCCTGCGTTGAATCGCAGTCCTTTGCTTCTAGGA
>JAQBES010000248.1:0-2837 GCA_032123755.1 Nitrospirota bacterium | reverse complement strand
CAAGGTCTCCAATCCCGTCACGCTCGAAGTAACAGGCTCGCGGAACCAATACCTCGTGTCCCTGGAATCCCTTCCCGACAATCAAACGAAACTCGCTGTCAAAGCCGAGTTTGAACGGGTTGCGCAGGGCGGACGTGTCTTGAGCGTGAGCGCCGAAGAAACAGTGGAAATCGAACAACGCTTGATTCGTGAGCTCAGCAAGGCCCTCGCAACCCCAGCCAAGACATAAGTCTTCGACGAGCGACGGTCACAATCACTGCTTTTCTTGGTCCGATCGAAGCCTCGTGCTAGCATTTTCACGCGATGGCTTTATCGACCAGCGTGCATGATCTTCGCACTCTGATCCGTTCCTCTCACCCACTCGTCGTGATCGAAACAGTGGAAGAAGAGCGGGTGCTGGCCTTGCTGCAATCGGTCACGGCCCAGGAACGGATGCCACTTTTCGAGTGGTCGGTTACCAGAGGGCTCACGCGTGCCGACGATGTCCTAACTCTTAGTAAAATGACTGCTACCCCCTTGGCAGTGCTCCAACACCTCCACGGTTTGACGGTAGAGGCGGTGTTCTGGCTCAAGGATCTTGGCCCCCATCTCCAAGAACCAGCCGTGTGCCGGCAGCTACGTGAGGTCGCGGCAGTGCACAGCCGTTCACGCGCAACGTGTGTGCTGACCGGTCAGCCGATTACCCTACCCCCGGACCTTGAACAACTTGCGGTACGACTCGATCTGAAACTCCCGGATCGAGAAGAGCTTCGCTCCATGCTGCGCGGCCTGCTTCAGTCATTGGGGCCTCGCACCTCCGCTCGCCCACGTTCCACTACCGTCGTACAAAGCATGCTCCGCTCAATACACGAGACCAAGTCAGCAGATAGAGGTCCGACCAGTCAAGATGCCGGGGCGATCCTCCGTGACTTGCAGGGTTTAACGCTCCATCAAGCGCGCCAGGTCGTCGCCCAATGCCTCGTGGAAGGTGGCCCTCTCTCGGCCGACGACGTGCAGACTATCCTCAAGCGCAAGGTACAGGCAATCAAGGATGGCGGATTGTTGGAATATTACCCCTTGGAAGATAACCGGTTTGAACTGGGGGGATTCACCAATCTCAAGTCATGGCTGGAGCGCGCTCAAGTCGGATTTACAGAGGAAGCCAAAGCACTCAACCTCACCCCGCCGCGCGGCATCATGCTGGTGGGTGTGCCAGGCTGTGGTAAATCGCTGGCCGCGAAGGCGATCGCACGTGAATGGAAGCTCCCGCTCTTGAAGCTCGACGCTGGTCGATTGTTTGACAAGTTCGTCGGCGAATCAGAAAAGAATTTCCGTAAGGCCATTGAAATGGCAGAATCCTTATCTCCGATTGTTCTCTGGATCGACGAAATTGAGAAGGCCATGGTCGCCGGAGGAGGGAGCGGCGCTGCCGATGCTGGCCTAAGCCGCCGACTCTTCGGTGCATTCCTCACATGGCTCCAGGAAAAACAACAGGATGTGTTCGTGATCGCCACAGCCAATGACCTGTCGTCGTTACCACCTGAGCTCTTGCGAAAAGGGCGGTTTGACGAGATCTTTTTTGTGGATCTCCCTGACGATGCTGAACGTGCAGTAATTTGGAAGATCCATCTGGGCCTGCGCAAACAGGACAGCACGCAATTCGACCTCGGCAAGATCGTCAGCGCCAGTGACGGCTTCAGCGGTTCTGAAATTGAACAGGCGGTGGTGGCAGGGCTTTACCGGGCACTTCATCGGAAAACGCCGCTCACAACCGATCTACTTATCGAAGAAGTAACCCACACGGTTCCGCTTTCGGTCACCAGACGCGAAGACATCGATGCGCTCCGACAAACGGCCGAAGGCCGCTTTGTGAACGTACGATAAGCACTAATGAGATTCTTATGCATCATCGCCGTGGTTACCCTGATGCCGCTGGCCGGCTGCACGAAACCGATGCAGAAGTCTGCGAGAGTCGTAAGTGGGCCATCGATGTCCGTCGATAGGTTGCCCCTCCACACATCATCTTCTCTACCGGCCCAACCTCAAGCCACATTGACCCCGGAGGATCTCCCAGCTCCGTTTACGGCGTGGTTGCCGAGTCGATCGGCTATCGTTCAATCCGCAACACGATTGATCGGGGCGCGGACAATTACCAGCCAAGGACGGCGTATCGCCTACGACTGTGCCGGAGTCGCACATGCTATCTTCCTTGAACATGGTATCGATCTCTACCGCTCAGACAGACATGATGTGAATGCCAACGGCGTCCGACTCATTTATAACCATGTGCGCCGATATGGCACCCTGCATCACGGACCGGAGGTCAGGCCAGGTGACCTCGTATTTTTTGATAGCACATGGGATTTCAATGGCGACGGGAAGGCAAACGATCCCCTCACCCATGTCGGCATCGTAGAGGGCGTGGAGCCGGACGGAACCGTGATCTTCATCAGCCGCGTTGCGAGTGCCATCGAACGCTATCGAATGAACTTGGAGCAACCTCATATCCATAAGGCGCCTGACGGCCGCGTACTCAACGACTACATTCGGCGTAAACGTCCGACAGACCCAACCAACACCGCTCGATTGACTGGGGAGCTTTTCTCCGTCTACGGAAACCCGTTGAGCTCCCGGGAAGAGACCTCCCTCGACGAAAGGGTGGTCCAGATTCAAGACCGACAGCACACTTCCAGCCCCCCCACCTCAGCGATACTGGAACGATAATGCTGCACGATCGACCTGTGACACCTCATACAGGGCCTATTCTCATGGATCGGCTTGGAATGTGCTTCAGATCGAGGGATCGCAACAATCCTCATCAGGACTTTAGAAGATGCACCTGATATCCGATAAGGAAC
>JAQBES010000247.1:0-22660 GCA_032123755.1 Nitrospirota bacterium | reverse complement strand
AGACTAACGGGGACTCGTATCTCATGAAGCGTCGTTCGTGAAGCCATTCCGGAATCTGTTAATCTGATGATCTGTCGAGTCAGAGGATTCGGCCCCTTCATCAGATCGACAGATCTACAGATCGTCAGTTCTCTTCCGCTGCGCGCGTCACAAATAATGTTTCACGAAGAGATGGCCGACGCCGACAAACATCGCGCACGCATTTTTCTCCACCGCGGCCAACTCACACAGGCCAAAGCCGCGTATGAGCAGGCAATCGCGGACGATCGACTCGCCAACGACCACCGCGCCCTCTCTAATTCACTCGGCAATCTGGGCAACGTCTGCGCCCTATCGGGCGACCTGAGTCATGCGGAAACCTGCTACAAGGAAGTGCTCACGATCCAACGCACGGAGTTGGATCACCACGCCATCGCCCACACGCTGGTGAATCTCGGCAATCTTCACATCGGTGCCGACCATCCTGAAAAAGCCCGCCCCTACTACCTGGAAGCACTGGATCTCCTCCGCACACTGAACGACGATCGTGCACTGGGCATCCTCTACAACAACCTCGCACTCCAGGAGGCTCGCGAAGGGCAGTGGGAGCAGGCCGTCACGTCGTTCAAGCAGGCGCTCGATTATCACCGGGTCGTTGGGAATGAAGAAGGACTCGCAGTGACCTATAGCCAACTCGGCAAGTGCTTTCTCGACCAGGGCGACCTGACCAGAGCCGAGCGCTGTCTCAACAACGCCTCGGAACATTACATCAAGCTCGGCAATGAACCGGCCGAAGCCTCAGTACTCCGACTCCTCGCCACGGTGTATGACACCCGTCAGGATCTTGTTTCCGCACGACGATGTCTTGAACGAGTGGTCTCTCTCGACCTGCGATATTCACTGCCAGAGCTTCAAACCGACTCGGCCAGTCTCGCGAAACTAAAACAATCCAGGTAGCTTCTCTTCGCTCTCCTCCCTCCCTGGTCAGCCTCGATCATGTGTCCAGCATTTTTGCACTTTGCATTAAGCCGAACTATGCATTTTTCTGGACAGAACTCTGTCCTCTGCTATCGTTGGCCAATCAGCCTGTTGCGTTATGTTTCACCATGAAATAGCCGACAGGATATTGACGTGGATGTCGCATGCCATTCCTTGCTCGGGTTCTCACAACAGTGGCTTTCTGGTCGCTCATGACGACTACCGGCGCATATGCCGCAGAGGGCTCGCCCACCATCACCGTCGGCACGCAAGAGGTCGGACTCACCGCCGGCTATCTGCTTCCTCATCGACTCACGAACGACCACACAACCAAACAGCAGGGCCCGGCCTTCATGCCCTCCTGGATGATGACCGTCACTGATCCGGTGGGCGACCGATGGTATCGAGGACAGGTCTCGCTCGGCGCCGAGATGGTCTATATCCAGTTCCGGGAACCGTTTCTTACGCACGGCCTCGGCTTCACTCCGAAAATCAAATACACCTTCGTCGCACTGGACCGGATCCGACCCTATGCCGAATTTGCCGGAGGCCCCTTCTGGACCGATCTCGCAGGGAAGATCCCGGAAGAGTCCAGCCGGTTCAACTTCGTCTTGACGGCTGGATTCGGAGTCTCCTATTTCCTGACCGACCAAACCGCACTCAACGTCGGCTATCGCTTTCATCATATCTCGAACGGCGGCACGCAATATCCCAATCTGGGGCTGAACGCGAGCCTGCCGTTCGGCGGGTTCTCATTCTATTTCTAAGAAGAGGGTCACCATGACGCATCATCTTTACCGCTGGGCGCTCCTGGGGCTTGTTGGATTAGCCTCCACGACAATGGGTTGTAGCCGATGGATCGACGTGATGCCCTCCTCGGCACTTCAGCAGGAGCCCATTACCCGTTCGATCCTCAACGAGGAGCGAGTTCCACTCGTGATGGACGGGTTCCGCATGATGCAGAACGGTACTCCCCAGAATCCTTCGACTGAAATCGAACGCCGTATCTTGAACACACTGCAGGAGACCCGCCTATTTTCGACGCTCGTCCCGCTTGGAGGGACTGTTACTTCCCTCGGCGATAAAGTGGTGACCGCCCGGATCTCCTTTGATGAGACGATCGATCCTCACTCTGGAGCAACAGCCTGGAAGGGATTTCTCATCGGAGCGTCGATGTTCCTCCTCTCGCCGGCAATCGAACTGAACTATGACTATGCCGCGAAGGCCACCCTCGAACTCGAACGGTGGGACGGACAGGTGAAACGGTATGAGACGAGCGCGGCCGGTACTGCCCACTATAATCTGTTCGGCGCCACGCCGATTATGATCGGCGAACTGAAGGGACAGGTCGCAGAAGCCTGTCTGACCGAACTCATGGATCAGCTCGTGCGGGACACCACCTTCTATATGGCGAGTAGCAGCCCCCTCCCGGACTCACCCGTTCTCACTGTGACCGTAAAGACACGGAACCCCCTACTTTCCCCTGCTTCGCTTTCCACTGTCCCCGTCTCAACCGCACCGGCACAGTAAACAGGATCTCCCCCTGCCTCAACTCCGCTCTGGCCGATCCGGCTCCCGAAATGCTATAGTGGCCCCACCACGAGGGAGCACCGCACGATGGACATCGAAGCATTTCGGCAAATGGTCGCCAAGAATCCAAAGGGATTTCTCGGTCGTTATGGATTGGGCAATAAGATTATCCAGGAAGGCGGCAATCTCGATGAAGCGGTCGAACACCTGACCGTTGCCACGCAGTTGGACCCGACCCATGTTGCCTCGCACCTGGGCCTAGGACGCACCCTGATCTCCCTGGGCCGAAAGGACGAGGCCAGGCCCGTGTTGCAAGCCGGCATCGACGCTTCACAATCAGGCCGATCCAACGGAGGCGGGGACTTAGTCCCTGAGATGCAAGCGTTGTTACGCACATTGGGATAGCGGATTGTGATCGCGCAAGGAGTCCCCCATGAAGATTGAAGAAGCCAGACAACGAATCGAATCGGCGATGACACAGTATGGAGCACACGCCGGGGTGGCGATCGATCTTGTGATCAGTGAGGTGAAGTCCGACCTCGGCATCGCCACGGCCAATGAATTAATCGACGAGTTCGACCTCGAATTACAATACAACATCGCGCCGTTAGAACCGGGATTCTCCAGCAGCTAAGCCAGGAACATACGGACTAACGCATCTCATCAGGCTGCTCAACAAGCTTCTTCAACAAGGCCGCAGGCGAGTCGAAACCGGAGGTGTACCCTTTCTCACCCACCCGCCCCCGATCTGCCAAGACAGCTCGTTTCCCGAGTGGATACGTTGAGGATTTCGATGAGCCAAGCACGACGTTGAGAAGCTTTTTCAGCACCCTACTATGCCGCTAATTTGGTGTGCCATCTCAGGACACGGCTACGGTCACGCTGCGCAAGTGGTGCCCGTACTCAATGCACTGGGTACCCTGAGGCCCGATCTGACCGCCGTCCTCCGCACCACAGTCCCCGCCTCGTTTTTCCGCGACCGTCTGACGATTCAGTGGAAACTCAGTCCAGCGCAACAGGACATCGGCTGTGTCCAAGACGGCCCTCTCAAGATCGACATCGACGCGACCTGGGTGGCGCACCAGCACTTCCACGAAACCTGGGAGGCACGCCTCTCTAGCGAAGTCGCCGCCATGCAGGCGACGGCGCCCGCGTTGGTCGTCGCCGACATACCCTACCTCGCCATCGAGGCCGGTTTCCGCGCACAGATACCGACCATCGCCTTGGCAAGCTTTACCTGGGACCTCGTGCTCAAGGAGTTCTGCCACGCCACGGACCATTCACACCAGCAGTTGATTCAGTGCATCCGTGAATCCTATGCGAAGGCCGCAATGGCTCTGCGTATCACTCCTGCCCCAAAAATTGATGCCTTCTCACACATCATCGATATTGGCCCGATCGCCGGTCCCAGCGCCCCTGAGCGAAAACGACTGGCCTCAGCCCTTGCCTTGAGGCCCGACGAACGCACCGTCTTAGTCGGATTCGGCGGTATTCCTCTGACGTCCCTCCCGCTTGAACAGATCGAACAGCTGCACCGCTATCGCTTCCTCTTCGACGGCCCAGTCCCACCGGGATACTCCCGCATTCATTCCACCCCGACACTCCCATTCTCCTTTAAGACCCTGCTGGCTTCGGTCGATGTCATCATGACCAAACCCGGTTACGGCACCATCGTTGAGGCGGTCGCGCTTCAACAGGCAGTCGTATACGTCCGCCGATACAATTTTGCCGATGAACCGCCGCTGGTGGACTATCTGCATCGCTACGGACGCGGCGTCGAACTATCGATCGACGACTTCACGCAAGGCCGCTGGGAGCCAGCCTTACAGCAAGCCTTGGCCTCCCCGGTGCCTTTGTTGCCGCCGCCTCCAACCGGAGCCGCAGAGGCAGCAACCTTCATCACGCGGCAACTCAGAAACTTCGGGACGTACACCAACGGCCGGATTGACGACATTCGCTTGTAAGGAGTCCGACGGTGCGCCTAATTGCCCACGTTATCACCATTCTCGTCAGAATCTTCAATCAGATCGCAATGATCGTGTTCCGTGTTCTGCAACTCCTCACCGGAATCCTCTCAGCGTTGTTGCCGCCAAAGGAGTTAACCAGACTCATCCGCGACCACTACGATGACAGCTATCAGGATGTGGCGGCCCGCCACCCAGAAACCTACTACAATTGGACATTAGAGAGCTGGGAAGAAGACGTGCTCGCACGCCACAAGATGACGTCGGGAACCATTCTGGTGCTTGGAGCCGGCGTGGGTCGCGAGTCCATCGCGCTGGCCCAGCGCGGCTTTCTCGTCCTGGGCCTGGACATCAACCGGGAAAGCTTGAGCGTGGCTTCTCAACACATTACAGCCAAGGGTATACGGCCCCTCTTCGCACAAGCGGATTTTTTGGCTTTGCCGATCGGTCCAGCGCGAGTTGACTACCTATTCATGTCCGGCATCATGTACAGCTCCATCCCCGGTCGACGACAACGGCAGGTGTGGCTCCAAAGCCTCCGTACATGCTTGAACGAACATGGGCTGGTTGTGCTCAACTTCCTTATTGCTCGGGATATGGAGACAAGGACGCACCGGATCACTCATAGGCTCAACCGCTGGCTCACAACGCTGCCTGGGGCTAATCCATCGTATCAATTAGGCGACACTTGTTTCCAGAATCATTTTTTGCACGCCTTTGTCGATGAAGAAGAGATCAGATCAGAACTACGTGGTACAGGTGCCACGGTCGACCAATTACGCTGGCATGAAGGATTTGCCGTGCTCTCATGGCCCTCGTGATGGACTCCGCCCTCCGAGCAAGCCCTCGATTCGATCGTTCCAGAAAATAGCGCTAGAAGGGCCGAGAAGGATTTGCTATCCTTCCGTCACCAATGACACTCACGGCGATTTACAACAAACACCCCGACTATGTGCAGCGGGACGTGGCCGGCGAATGCATTCTAGTCCCCATCCGACGGACCTTAACCGAAGCCAATAGCATCTATGTCTTGAACGAAACCGGGGCGGCGCTCTGGAGTCGAATCGACGGCCAACGCACGGCACAGGACATCATGGCTGACTTCTGCAGCGAGTATGAAGTCACAACTGACCAATTGGCGAAGGACTTCACGTCGTTACTTGACAATCTCCTCTCCATCCAGGCGGTCGAGGAAGTGACCGGATGACTCATGATTGCCCAGGATAAGCTCACGCACCTTCCCGAGCGCTTCCCCTACTCCTGCCAATGGGAGATCACCTGCCGTTGCAACCTGCACTGTGTAATGTGCTACACAGATTGCTTTAATCGTCCCGCTGCCATCCGTCAGGAACTCACCACCGCTGAGATCCTTCGCATCATGGATGATCTGGCCGAGGCCGGAACCTTGGAACTCTGCTTCACCGGAGGCGAACCGCTCGCCCGTCCAGACTTTTTCCGACTGTATGAACATGCGATCCACTCCGGCTTTCTGGTCACAGTCTTTTCAAACGGGACCCTGATCACGGAAGCGCAGGCGGATCGCTTTGCCGCACTGAAGCCCCATTGCATTGAAATCAGCCTGCACGGGATGACCCGCGAGACCTTCGAACGTATTACCCTGGGACAGGGCTCCTACGACCGCTGTCTTCAGGCGATCGGCTTCCTCCTCGATCGGCAGATCCCTCTGGTGCTCAAAAGCACCGCGCTGACGCTGAATCAGCAAGAGATCCTCGATATCAAACGGTACGTCGAGTCTCTAGGTACGGTGCGATACAAGCTCGGCGAGGAAATAAGACCGGAACTCGACGGCGACGCGGGGCCGTTCCAGTATGAGCTGTCTAAGCAGGGCCTTGCCGATCTGAACCAGCGTGATCCCGATCTATGGAGAGACGCCTGCCGACGCGATTCGACGGAACCCCCTCCTTGCCGCAGCGGCATGCAGAGGTTCCACATCGATGCCTATGGGCAATTGCAACTGTGCTCCGGTAATCGCCGGCAGAGTTACGATCTGCGAACCGGCTCATTCCACACAGGTTTTTTCGAAGCCCTGCCGACCTTCGCCTGCGACTGGAAAACGCCCCAGGAATCATCCCTCATCCAACTCACAATGCACCATGCATAACGAGAAAACCATTCCTACCATGCAGTATGTGACGTTCAGCCAGCGAGTCCACGAACAGGCCGCCGCCCACCAGCACGTGATCAAGGCGCAGCTCGAACTCACCTATCGCTGCAACCTCCATTGTCGCCATTGCTACACCGATCCCTACAACAGCAAGGAATTCCTTTCGCGCGAACTGACTCTCGAGGAAATCCATCGTCTGCTCGATGAGATGCAGCAGCTGGGCATTGTCTGGCTCAATCTGACGGGTGGCGATATTTTCATGCATCCGCAGTTCTTCGAAATCTACGAAGCGGCCTATCGCAAAGGCTTCCTGCTCCAGCTCTACACCAACGGCACGCTCTTCACGAAGGCCACGATTGAACGGCTTCAACAGATGCCGCCATTCACCATCGATATCTCTTGCCATTCCGTGACGGAAGAATCCTTCGACTGGTTCACTCAGATCCCAGGATCGTTCCGCTCTTTCATTCGTGGACTGGAGCTGTTAAAAGCCAGCCGCCTGCCGTTCTCGCTAAAGACAAAAGCCATGAACTGGAATAGAGACGAGATGCCGGCCATCAGGCAATTCGTGGAATCATTCGGGCAGGAGTTCGGCTTCACCACCTCCCTCTCTCCCCGTCTCAACGGCGATCTATCGTCACTCACCTATCGGGTGGCTCCGGACGATGTGGTTGCCCTGCGTGGGGATCAACCGCCAGCTGATGGGGATGAGGAAGGCTGCGGCATATCCACCGCCTTGCTGACTCCCACCACGGACCGGCTCTATCGCTGCGGCTGTGGAACCGACACGATCCATATCAATGCCTGGGGCGAACTCGGCACCTGTACCCTGCAATACGAACGACGCGTCTCACTTCGCGCCCATTCACTTGCCGACGCGATCGAGTTACTATTCCAGAAGATTCGAGGATTGCAATACCAGGGGGAATCCCCCTGCCGCACCTGCGAGATCCATACGTTTTGTGACAAGAAGCCCTCGGATGCGCGATGGGAATGTGGCGCAGCCGACGCTCCTATCCCTTATGATTGTGACGTCGCTCATGTTCGGGCACAATCGACATTGCACCAGTCGCTGATTCATCCACTACACAGAACCCACAAGGAGATGGAGGCTCATTATGACTGAGAAAAAACCCTACAACCCCCCGGAGATCTTCCGCGTCGAGCTCAACCAGGAGCAGGCCATCTTAAGCGCCTGCAGTCTGGCGACAACCAACGTGTCGAACGGTGGAGGTACCTCGTGCAGAACACAGGCTGGCGGATGCAAGAGCCATAACTCCGGGAGCGGGGATTCCGGCCCACGCCCTTCCTAAGATTATGAACAGACGATGAGAATCCATCTTCAGATTGCCGGCTATAGAATCAGGCTGACGGAAGGACAGGACTATCCATCCATCAGCTGGCCGATGCATCCATTTGGTTCCTTCCTCAACCATTCCGACCACCACCCTGACATCGAGATCACCATTACCGTAGTTGAGGAACTCCCGAACTTTTTGCAGGGACCACTCCTATTCGATGCCTGCCAGGGCCTCTGGCGCCTGTATGAGGCTGAGCCAGGAGTGCTCTTGGAGTCTCTCGATACCAAGACCCATCAGCCTCGCACTCGCGCGCTCATCAACAACGCCTTTTCCCATGTAGATGTGTGGACAAACGGGGAAGAGGTCGGTTCGGTGCTGGGCTGGGCTCCGATGAAAATCCTCAATCCTCTTGTCGAAGTCTGTCTGCTGACTAGACTCGCAAGAGAGGGTGGGCTGCTCCTTCACTCAGCAGGGATACTTTCACCCACAGGCGGATACATCTTCACAGGGCAGTCAGGCGCCGGCAAATCCACTCTGTCTGGATTCTTCAATATGCATGGCGCATCTGTTCTGAGCGATGAGCGCATGATCCTCCGCAAGAACGGAGATATCTTTGTCATGCACGGGACGCCATGGGTGGGCAGCGGCGTCTACGCCAAGAACGAGTCGGGACCCCTGACGGAACTGTTCTGTATCCGTCATGGAACACAGCATCAGATTGAGGGCCTGTCTCCCGGTGCGGTGCTGGCACTGATCCTCCCCCAAAGTTTTCTTCCACATTGGGATCGCGCCGCCATGGAGTCCACGATGGCATTCTTAAGCGACCTGATCGCTCATGTTCCCTGCCAACGACTCACATTTGCAAAACAACCGGACGTCGTTGATTACATTCAGAGCCAGTTGAGCAGAACAACACTGGTGGCTTCATGCTGAAGCTGGATGTTGATACCTTCCTGGGACAGCTCTCCACCAAAGCGGCTGCCGCACGCCGGCCTGAAAGCGTGACTTTTGAGCTGACCTACGGCTGCAACCTGCGCTGCGTCCATTGCTACAACCCCACCCACCGTGCCCTGCCCCATGAACTCTCGACCTCCGAAATTTTCTCGCTCTTGAACCAGATCGCCGATCTTGGTGTGCTCACCGTCACCTTCACCGGCGGCGAGCCGAGTGTGCGCCCGGACATCGGTGAGATTCTTCACTACGCGCGCCGGCAGGGATTGATGATTCACCTCATGACCAACGCCACGCGCATCACCACGACATTCGCCGACCTCCTCCGTGAAGTCGCAGTCGGTCAGATCAATGTCTCGATCTATGGCGCGACAGAGGCGGTTTATGAGCGGATGACCGCGGTCCCTGGATCCTATCGGCAATTTCGACAGGGGCTGCTCCATCTTGCCGCTGCCGCGCTACCAGTTGTCATCCGGATGCCGGTGACCACCATCAATTGTGAGGAGATCCGGGCCTGTCGGCAACTGGTGGAATCCCTGCATATGAAGTTCCAATATTGTCTGGAGATCATGACCACCATCACCGGCGATCCAACACCATTACAATATCGCCTCGCCCCTGAGGAAAAATTCAGGATCGATCAGGAGCTGCTCCCTCATCGATGGACGTCCGCGCCCGAAGAATCCTGTTCAGGCAACCAGTCCTTCATCGAATGCGCCTGCGGCCAGAGCCGATTTGCGATAACTCCCTATGGCGAGATGAACCTCTGCACCGCCTTCCCTATCCCGCGCTATGATCTCCGCACCGGTACGGTAAAAGAAGGCTGGGCAATGCTGAAGCAGACCGTCGACCAGGCGCAGCCGAGCCAGCGGTACGAATGTCCGACCTGTGAGGTGCGGCCTCACTGCCGCCTGGGCCGAAGCGATGCGTGGCTCGAAACCGGGGACATGAGTTCGTGCCTCCCGCACTATAAGGAGTGGGCGCAATTGGAGTATCACACCCATGCCCTCCTCGACCCTCGACGACCTCGCTGACGCCTACAGCCAGGTCAGCCTGATCAACAAGCGCCTGCTCGATGAGTATGAGATCGTCGGCCAGGCATTTCAGCGGCAGGGCATTGACTGTATCCTCCTGAAAGGGGCTGATCTACTCTCCCGCCTCTACGGAATGCGCGGGACGAGACCCCTCTCCGATGTGGATCTGTTAGTCCATGCACCAGACCTTCCAGCCATTCATCAACTGCTGATCGAGACCGGATTTAAACAACAGATCGATGGCAACCCGGCCTATCGTTCGACCCACTCCACACTCTCTCTGGATCTGATCCCGGACCTCTGGTATCTCGACGAAGAAGGACTTGCAGCTCTGTGGGCGCGGGCACGAACTCGACCGCTCGGTCAGCTGACGGTCAAGCAATTGGGCTCCGACGACCTGTTGCTCTACTTGACCGCCTATGCAGTCGTCCACCGGGGACACCTCTCCCCTTCCTTTTGTACCGATCTCCGGTTACTAATCGAGAAGGAACCGCTCCACTGGCCCACGCTAGTCGAGGAGTCGAGCCGGCGTCACCTCAAAATTCCTCTCTACCACGGACTACGCCAGCTGGCATTGTCGAACTCAACAATAGGAATTCCTTCTACTGTGATCCAGCAGCTGGCGCCAACGACCCTAGCTGAGCAGACACTGGAGTTTCTTTTCCGACGATTGGTGACGGCCCAGCCCCTCCCGGAACTCGGACACTTTTTATTGTGGATCACACAACCGCCAGGGCGTAGGCTGGCCTGGCTTCGTCGCACCCTCTTCCCTCCATCGATTTTTCTGGCTTATCGGTATGGGGATGCGAGTGTGAAGCGGCCCTGGCAGACCACCATCACCAGATGGTGGCAACTGGCAAGAGCGGGAAACATCTTGATCTCCCGCATGCTGATCCGCCTCATCATTGACCACACAGCAAGGACGACCTCGTGATTCACCTCGTACCTTCTCTCACCTTGGATGGTCGTTTTGCTGCGCAGGATTTACCGGACGCGCTGCAGCTGCCTCTCCTGAACAGCATGGTCGTGCCTCGTATCGTGTCATCGAGCATGACGCCGACGATTCATCAAGGCGACAGTCTTGAACTCAGTCCTCCGACCTCTCTTACCGTAGGCGCGATCGTGGTATTCCGCAATAACAGCATGCTCGTCTGCCATCGCATTACTTCCATTGATGCACAAGGGACGCTCTCGACGAGAGGCGACGCCACACAGGGTGCCTGCGAGGTCGTTCAGCCAGGTTCTGTGATCGGAGTGGTCACGGGAGTGCTGCGCGAGGGCACGCACCTGTCTCTCGGGCAAAGCCCACACATGACAGCAGCCTCGGCACAACCGACCAGGCTCACGAGTCCTGTTCGGACTATCGTTGTCCGATCAGTCACCAAGTGTATCCGTGCTCTTGCGAGATTCTCACTTTTCCAACATATGCTGACCACACTGCTCCGGTGGACAGCCAGGATCGATGTCTTTACTCCTGCACCACTCCAGTCCCTCCCCTCCCACTCCAAAGTGGCCTCGTTCACAATACGAATGCCTCCACACAATGCTGGACTCCCCGCTGCTTCCAATGGGCAGAAACCGACACGTTATGTCGTCCGGTTGGGACCCTGGCGCTTGGCGCAATACGACCAGGCTACAGAATCGCTCCTGCTCCGCCAATCTCTCCAAGACGCCGGTCTGGAGTCGTTCATTCGGAAAATCATCGGTGAGCCTCAAACAACCTCAGAATGAGCCACTGAGCCGTACCAGCTCCCTGCCAGACTCCGCCTTTTCTCGCCAATCTGACGTAGCCGATATCTATGATTGCTCCCACGACCTGAAACACACATCCTTTTGCCCGTGGCTTCCGTAGGATGCTATAGTCGTGGCGGACATGAGGCGATCCCGGCTTTCCCTCACAACTCGCTCGCGTTATGGATAAACCCTCACGACACGCCACCTCAATGATTGAACCAGCCTTGCTGGACCGCGTGGTCAAAGGCGATCAGCAGGCATTCAGCCAGCTCTATGACCATTCGAGCACGCTCTTGTTCACGTTGGCAGTCAGGATCTTGGGGAATCACGAAGAAGCAGCGGAGCTCTTGCAGGATGTCTATTTGGAAGTCTGGCGGAAGGTCTCCCGCTATGACGTCGGGCGTGGGACCCCGGTCGCATGGCTGATCACCCTCACCAAAAGCCGGGCCATCGACCGGCTGCGGGCCAGGGCCGCGCGAGGCTATCGGGCCACGAATTCGCTGGAAGACGGAACCGCTGCACAGGTGGCGGACCCGGGTCCGAGCCCGTTAGAGACGCAGGCCGATCAAGAACTGCGTACTGCGGTCGGGGCCGCTGTGGCTGGATTGCCACAGGCGCAGCAACAAGCGATTCAACTCGCGTACTACGAAGGACTCTCCCATACCGAGATCGCGACGCGGCTAAACCAGCCGCTCGGGACCGTCAAGACCAGGATCAAACTTGGGATGTCCAAACTCCGAGATGGACTTCGAGAGTGGTGGAGCCATGGTGAGTTCCAATGACACATGAAGAACTGGAAGAATCGGTTTCCTTGTATGCCGCAGGCGCGCTGGACCGAACCGAGCGTCAGACGCTGGAAGCCCACTTACTCTCCGGCTGCGCCTCCTGTCACAGTGCGCTGAAGAACTATCAATCCGTCGCCGCTCTCCTCCCCCTCGGTCTCAGTCCGACCAGCCCTCCACGCTCCCTCAAAGCCACCGTCATGGCCGGACGAAACCCCGTACCGATTCCAGCTGAAGCGGCATCGAACGAACCGGCCAGACCGAGTCTGGAACCGGGCGAATGGATGGACCACCTCTTTCCTCCCGTCGCCCCTGCCCGATCGTTGTCACTCCCCTGGGCTCTTGGCTTGGCCACGCTTCTCATCGTGGGAGTCGGGGGCTATCTCGCGTGGAAGGTTACGGCACAACGTGCCGCCGACACATCGAAAATTCAGCAGCTCGAAGCATCGCTTCAGGAAAAGTCAACGATGCTTGCCGGCTTGCATCGTGAGGTCGGCGAACAAGCCAATGCCCTCGCCGAATTACGCAACGAAATGCAGCAGCGAATGAACGAAGCCGCGGAAGCCAAAGCACAGGTGACCCAGCGTGAGGCTGAGCTGGAAGAGACTCGTGTTCAATTAAGTCGGCAGGGCCTGGTTCGCACCGTCAGAACCCCGCAAGACGAATTGGCCACACTCCTTCGAATTCCCAATGTCAAGGCCGTGGCCCTCACCGGGTCGGACATGGCGAAACGAGCCGCAGGATTCCTGCTGTACGATTCTCAGACCAAAAACGTCTGGCTCTACTCCGTGAACCTGCCGGAATGTCGCGCTGGCACGACCTACCAGCTGTGGGCCATTCACGACAAACCCATGAGCATCGGAACCTTTCAGATGGATCGCGGAGTAACCACTCACCTCCTGGTCAAGAAGGTGCCGAGCTTCGCGGATGCAAAGACCTTTGCCGTCAGCCTCGAGCCCTCAGGCGGCCGCCCGCAACCAACCGGACCGATGTATCTCCTGAGCCGATCCTAGGCTAGCTCCTCATCGGTGCCTTCGTAAGCAACCCCGGTTTCGCTGTGACCGCCCCTTCTCCCGATTGATCGGCCATGCTACGATGTCTCTGGCTAACGAACATTGCCGTATCACAGTCTTTCCAGAGGATGGGTATCGTGCCGATAGATGAACACCATCAGGATGTGGCCTTCATGCGAGTTGCGCTGGAGGAAGCCGCGCGCGCACCAGCGATCGGTGAGGTGCCGATTGGAGCAGTGATGGTGCGTGGAGACCAGATTCTTGCCCAGGCACACAATTACCGCGAACTCTGGCAGGATCCCACGGCCCATGCGGAGGTTATTGCAATCCGCGCCGCAGCGACCACCCTGGGCACATGGCGCTTGACCGAGACGACACTCTACGTGACCGTCGAGCCCTGCTCGATGTGTATCGGTGCGATTATCTTAGCGAGGATTCCCCGGGTCGTCTTTGGGGCATGGGACCAGAAAGCCGGCGCCTGCGGATCGCTGTTCGACCTTCCAGCAGAGCCGAAACTGAACCACCGGGTCTCCGTGACAGGGGGGGTCCTCGAACAGGAGAGTCAGGCCCTCATTCGAAAGTTTTTCAAGCAGCTCCGCGAGGCATCACCTGCGACAAATCCGCGTTCAACTCAATAACGGTAGGCAAGCGAGAAAAGCGGGAAACGCGCGACTGGCGTGATGAGTGAGATGGGCGGAGCAAGGGGAGCCAATCTGTCCATGTCGCGCCTTTCTCGCATGTCTCGCGCTTCACGCGCCTGCTTCAGCATCCTGCTAGACCGCCCGGCACGACCCGGTCTACCCCCTGAGCAACCACCGCCGCTTGCCATCCCTCGCCACAAGTAAGAAGACGAATCCTCCAAGAGTCTTGAAGCGGAGACCAAGCCGGGACCAGAACCTCTGCGCCGACTCCGTCCGCTCCCAAGCGGACCTCGCACTGACTCAATGCCCGGAGTCCGACACCTTGCGCCTTAAGCACCGCCTCTTTGGAAACCCAGTAGCGGAAGAATCTCGATGCACGCTGCTCCTGAGCCAACTGCATGATCATCGCGTGTTCGGAGGGAGCAAAGTAACGCTTGGACAGTTCCACAACCTCTACGTCAGAACGAACTTGTTCGAGATCAACTCCCACCTCTTGCCCCTTTGAAACTGCTATGAGCGCACGGCCATGCGCATGGGACATATTGAAGGTGATCCCGGGATCACCTCGCACCTCTCTCGTCAAGGAGGGCTTACCCGCCTCACTACGATACAGCTCTACCACATCGGGCCCGATCCCAAGATACCGGCCGAGCACCGCTCTGAGACCTCCGTGCGCCAGCACGAATCGAACTCGATCCTGCTGGCGGATGAACCGGGCCGCCCTCCCGCGTTCATCTTCGCTCAACCAGGAACGGCACTGTTCCAAGAATGACAGGCTTCCATCGAGCGAAAAACCCCAGACATGAATGGTCCGCTCCTCCATCGCAATCGGCGTCGACCAGCCCGCCGTCGCGATCAACTCAATGGATGGAAAAGCCATGACCGGCTCACCTATACCCGGATTCACCAACACCCTCCTACCCCGCATCATGCACGAAAGCTTCTACTGTAATCATCGATGCCTGCTCGAGCGAAACGGGCGAGACAGGCGGAAATAGCGCGACTCGAAGTTCGAAGTTCTGGGTTCGAAGTTCCGAAAACCTCGAACTTCGAACCTCGAACACTCGCCCGTCTAGCCCGTCCCGCTTTTCGCGCAACGCTCGTGAATCTCGCGCAAATAATGCGGTCTCAGCCCCCCACACCCTCGGATCGACTATCGTACTGGCCCTCCGAGCAGAAAGAAAACCGATTGAATAATCACACTCCCCAAGGTAAGCTTCCCCCCACAGCCGATCGTGGCGACGAATACATCCGTTCCAACCCTACCCAAACGTGAGGCGAGTTCTACTACGCGGAGAGGTGCGAGAGTGGCCGAATCGGGCAGTCTCGAAAACTGCTGTCCTGGCAACGGGACCGTGGGTTCGATCCCCACCCTCTCCGCCATTTTTCACGAGGCTGTGCATCCGGGTCCGAGTCATACCGGCCCGGTTCCTCCTCAAGTGTCACCGGGAGTGTTACCACTGCTAGATGAGCCATGTTGTGTTTCGACCAGCGTGGAGATGAGCTTTGTGATTCGCTCGGCTACCATCGGTGGGGGAGCGTCGAAGACCACCCCGAACTTAGACCCCTTGGCCCATTTCACGGTGGCACGATCTATCAGCAATTGCTCCGGGTCTCCCGGCACAAAAATTTCCAGGACGAGCGCCATCCCAACGGAGACCGGTGTGTTCCCGATAATGTAGCTCCCGCTTAGCGAAAGATCTTTGATGATTCCTTCACCGGCAATCCCGTTCCCACGATACCGCATCGGCGCGAATGTCTTGAGCCGTTGACCACCCCGCAAGACAAACTCAGCCATGCTGTCTCCTTTCTTGATCGTACAACCGTGCTTACTAACTGCTGCAATTGTACTACCCCACTGAAAATTTGGACAGGTAATTGCCCCGCCTGGCTTAACACCGTTCCACGGACGGCCTAGCCCTCATACCTCCCACCGCTCAATACAACCCTTCCTTCAAACTCGGCTCGCGCGCCTAGGCTGAAACCTTCCTGGAACTGCCTCCCTGCGAGGCTCCTCTACCACGCCCCTTCAGTTGCTCCATTTGTTTAGCTCAAGGGGTGGACGGTTACGGTTGAAGAGAAGCAGGGGATTTGTTAGATTGTAAAAATGAAGGGATACCGATGAAGATACGTATCAAAGTGAACCAGCCAGCCTGTGCCCATCGGGACCTGACATTGAAGGGGCGGTACCTGACATTGAAAGGGATTGACCTCAAGCGTTCGATGGAACGTTATACCTGCAATGCGTGCGGGAAACCGATTATCCGCAATCTCAAAACGTCCGTGCCCTACTGGCTGGCCCCTGATCACCACGCCGCTGAGACGAGTCCAGCCGTGCCATTCGACAACGGGAATTGACTTCCCCCATCTTCCCGCCGTTCACTACCACGCCGCTTTGCGGTTTGAGCGTTCCCCTTCTACACTAAGCCTCCCTGCAAGGCCCCCGGGCCCTTCTTGTTTTTTCCCTACCGCCGCCCCCTAGCAAACCGCTTCTTCACGTACAACGTAGGACCATTCCTCACGCTGCCGCAGGCCTACATTTCTGGTTTTGTGGCGTGGGACCGTGCGTGCGACAAGAAAAGATCGCGCAAAGTTCGAACGTTTGGGCGGATTATTGAGATAGAACAGCGGGTCTCTCAGGTGAGTCGGGCGCATAGGAGACCAGGGCCAATAAGAGGATGACCCCTACCGTGAACGTCGGAAAGGCCTTGGGCATCAGTATTCGTCCAATTCTTCCGTTTCATCGATCAACTCGGCCGTGATCTCGGTACTCTCGGTCTCCCACTGGGTCAATGGGATACCCCCAGCCTTCAGAATCGCTTCCTGTTCTGTGCCTGCGGTTAGCATCAGATCATAGTGAATGCTTTGCCGCACCTGAAACGTTTTCATTCGGTCACCTTTTGACGCCGATCCATAATATCTCCACACCGTTGAAATAGTCGACGGCCAACCGAAATTCGCCTGTGACCTGTTCCCTTGCGCCGGTTCAACGCCTCGGGTGACTGGTGGATCCTAGCATTGAACAAGTACCATCGGCTACTGGAAGATGTGGCGCTTTCTGACGGACACATGCTCAATCGAGCGCTGCTTCGGGAAGGATTTTGCTGGTGGCATCGAACCTATGCGCCGCAGGATCCGGTGCTGAAATGGTTAGAGAAGGCAGCACGAGTAAGCCAACAGATCAATACCTCATTCGCCTTGCACCTGCGCCTTTTCCTTCAGTGCTCGCCTAAGCTCAACCATCGCCAAAGTGTCTCGCTCGCAGTATCGCAGCAGGGCCTCCTCAATCGACGCCCGCTCGACCCAATCCGTTTCGATGAAGACCATACGGTAATACTGACTGGCGGCATACCCTCCCTCTTTGATCGCCAGGTCGGCATATCCCAACGATGGGACGAGAGCAGGAAGGACTTCCTTCAGTGAGTAGGAGCCATCAAAGTGTGGATGATAGTAGTAATCGCGCACGATCGGATGCAGATCCCAGATACGCTTTACTAATGCCTGAAGAGCGGTTCGCAACGAAGGAAGAGCCTCAGCCAACTGCTCGATCACAGACTTTTCATAGGGCGAATAGACACAGATACTCCCGCGCTCTCCCAGAGATTCCAGCAAGGATTCGGCAAGAACTTTCCGAGGATCGCTCACATCCTTGTGCAGAAACTCCTCGTGGCGCAGTTCACCGGGTGCCTGCTCGATATGGTTCGACCACTGAACAGGCAAGGCTTGATAGGGTCTCGTCTCGGAGAACCGAGGCACCGCCAACATGATCGTTTCGAAATCGAGGTGATGCACCGGATACTGCACCGCCTTCAACAGAGGGCCGAGCTTTGCGGACACCCACTCCACATTCTCTTTCACACGGCGCTGAACCGGCGACAGCTTTGTACCAGCCGGAATCTCATCGATTGTCGTCACCCCCTGTTGGGTCAACTGGCCAACGACGTGTTTCGATCCCGGCAAATAATGAATCCATCGCGCCGGTTTGTCTTTGGTGCAATGATCCCAGAAGGGGCAATCGTAGGGTGTATGACAATGCCGGTCCGGCTCAATAGCAGGCGGTTGCGTCTGGAGCAGCATGCGGCTCATCTCGGCCAACCGTTCGGGCACCGCAGCCCGTCGTTGGGCTACAACCTCGGAGAGATCCTGAATCGCAAACAATTCGGTCAGATCGATTGCTCCATTTCGATACAGATATCCAGTATTAATATGCATGAGACAGACGGAGACGAGCTTCAGCCCTGCACCCAGTATCACTTCGCTTTGCACGGCGAGATCTTCGAGATGCACGTCCTTGACCTTCGTTGAAGACTTGACCTCGATCAATCGCCAGCCCCAGGGCTGGCCCTCCGCGGTCTGGACACGCTCCAACACATCCGCGCGAATCAGCACCCCACCGTGCAAAAACGCCGCTTCGAAAATCGCCGGCACGGTAACGCCCTGGATCAGTGCGGCGGTCTGCGCAAGAGCGGCTTCTGTCTGGCGATACCCTGCTGTCACCAAGACGCCGCCGGGAAAGCGACTCCGGGCCAACGCTCCGACTTCTGTCCCCATCTCAAACATCGCCTGGGTCGCTGCATCCGGCTTGGTCGCGAGTGAGGGATGATGGACTTCGAGGTACAAGCGCTTGTGACATTGAAGACCGGACAGGAATTTTGACTTCGACAGGCGTGGGGCCCTCGGAAGAGGAACTGGGAAGAGATCGCTGAGTTCAGTCATGGTACAACGACCCTAATAGGACAGACACATCTTTGTCCAGCCCGCAGAACAACCGTGCGAGACACGCGGGACTGGCGCGAAAAGCGCGAAACGAAGTTCCGGGAACCTCGAACATCGAACCTCGAACATTCCCCCGTCTCGCCAGTCCCGCCTTTCCCGCTCGTCGCGCGCGCCAGGATCTGGCAGGTGCGACGAGCGACATCTTCAACATCCTGCTAGGATGGCCCGCCATGGCATCCCGCATTGCACAGATCAGAAAGTCCGTCCTGACCCTTGCCTTACCAGTCACGGTCAGCAGCCTGCTCCAACGCACCGAGGGCATCGCCGCAGTCTTCCTCGTGGGTGGTCTCGGCGCCACATCCATCGCGGCCGTGGGACTTGGCCAGTTGCTGGCCTTCATGGCCACCACGCTCATCTCCGGACTATCGGTGGGTGCAAACGTCCTCATCGCCCAACTGTGGGGCGCTCGCCGCACCAAAGACGTGGGAGAAGCCGCCACGCATCTCCTCGGATTGGCAGCCCTCGTGTCCTGCTCGCTGGTGGCACTCGGATTGTCCCTGAATCGTATCACGATGGAGTTGTTGGGCGCGGAGCACGACGTCATCGCACTGGCCCTGCCCTACTCGAACTTCATCTTCCTGGTCATTCCCTGCACAATCTTCTTGCAGGTCCTCTCATCGATTATGCAAGGCACCGGAGACACCAAAACTCCAATGTACGCCTTGATCGCAGTGAATCTATTGTATCTGACGATCGCCTACCCACTAATCTACGGACACTGGGGCTTCCCTGCCTGGGGTATTACCGGAGCAGCCGTTGCTACGGGTTTCGCAGAAGGAACGGGTGTGGCCTACCTTCTCTGGGCCTGCCGAAAGCTCTTCAGGAAATCCCTCAACGTACGACGTGATCTCTTGCGCTCCACCTGGCAGATCGGCGCACCGGTCTCCGGCGAGCGGATGTTTCAACAGGCGGGGGTACTCCTCTACACCAAGATCGTCCTGCTGTACGGAACGGTGACCTACGCCGCGCATCAAGTCGGCTTGTCAATCGAATCCCTGTCCTTCCTACCGGGCTATGGCTTCGCGATTGCGGCAGCCACCATGGTGGGACAGAGTATCGGCGCGGGAAAATATGTACGGGCCAAATTGGAAAACTGGGAAGCGAATCGCCTGGCGACTGTCGCGATGGCGTCGATGGGCGTGCTGTTCTTTTTCTTTCCCTACGCGCTGCTCCGTATCTTTACCAATGACGAGGCGGTCGTCGAACTCGGAACGGTGTTTCTGCGCATCGTCGCCATCCTCCAAATTCCGCTCGCCCTCACCATGGTCCTGGCCGGATCGTTACGTGGAGCCGGCGACACCCGGTTCATCATGTTGGCAACGACAATCGGCATGTGGGGAGTCCGCGTACCCCTCGCGGTCATCGCAGGTCCCTGGCTCACACTTGATGTGCTCTTCGTGTGGAGTGCAATGATCGCGGATTGGACGGTCCGAATGGTCTTGCTATTGTGGCGCTACCGTTCGGAACGGTGGAAAGCGATTCAGATCTTTCGCTAACGTAGGGAGCAGCCGAGCGAGACGGGCGGCTAGCAATTCGTCTTCACCGATGGGCGCGTGTCTGTTCCCATTCCAATGGTCACCTCGATCCTCGCGACCCCCTTCACGTTCGCGCACAAATCTCCCAGCCCGGGAGTGACTAATCGAAACGGCCCGCCTTTTGATTCCGGCAACGGCTCTCCATTAAGCTCGTACAACAACACTCCGAATGCCTTGGCTTGATCAAGCGTGAGACAGGCTGAATATTTGCCGTCTCCCGAATGCACCGTCACATGATCAGCCTGGATGCCCAGAGCCGGCACATCCAGCAAGCCTTTTATACGAATCCCTGTACCCTTCATGCTGGGCATCACCGTCGAAATATCGAGCTGATGTTCCGCCGGCAACGAAGCGATCGCGGCACGATCAAACGAGACAGGCTGCACCACAGCCCCGTCGATCCGCACGACTCCGAGACCGGTTCGATCCCGCTCGGTGATGGTCTTGATCACCGCCGTGAGCAGGTCGTTCAGGGGCGTCGGAATGCCGAATTCCCGCCCGACCTTCGCCACATACCCGTTCAGGAAGTCAATCTCAGTCGGCCGACCGGCCTTCCAATCGTCGTACATCGAGGTATGGATATCCCGTATCTCGCTCGTCCAACGGACCACCTTGTCCGCCATATCCGGGGCTAGCGGTACCTTCACGGTGGCCGCTACCGCCACGACTTCACCCACGATCTGATGAATCACGCGCAGCATCTCGGGATGATCGAGTGCCTTAGCCACTTTGTCGTCGATCATCACGGTCAAGGGATTAAAGACACAATTCCAACACATCTTCTCCCACTTACTGCGCCGGACATCATCGGTCAGCTGACAAGGAATCCCCGCCTGCTTGAACAAATCCGCGATGGCCAGCAGACGAGGGCTCTGATGCCCCATCATCTCCCCTATCGCGACAGACCCCTTCTTATAATGGTCGATGACGCCTGGTGCCGCGATCCTGGAATAGATAAAAGCGATGCCACCGACGACACAATCCCGTTGAAAACGCGCCACGATACGGTCTTCCGTCTCGACCCCATTCTGTAGGGTCAAGATCACGGTCTGATCGGTCAGGACCGGCTCGATTTGGGTCAGCACCTCATCCAGATCGTAGGCTTTGACGGAAAGAATAATCAGGTTCGGCTTCGGAAGGTCGCGCGGATCGGATGCGGCTGGTGGATGGACGGTGAAGGAGCCCTGGGCACTGCGGATCGTGAGGCCATTCTGCTTCACAGCTGCAAGCGTCTTGGGCCGCAGCAAGAACGACACATTGGGATTAGCCTTCGCCAGGTGCGCCCCAAAGAACCCGCCTACTGAGCCGGCCCCGACCATCAGAATCTGTTTCATACTGTGCCTCTGGTTGCCAAATCGATCGTTACTATATCATGTGAGCCCGAACGACAGAAGTTGTGTAGAATGTCTGCCCTATGAGTGACCATGCGCTCCTACAATCAGCGCGGGCGCAACTTGCCTCAGCAAGAAGTATCGCAGTGCTCACCGGCGCGGGCATTTCCGCCGACAGCGGCGTGCCGACGTTTCGTGGTGCAGACGGATTGTGGCGCAACTATCGTGCGGAGGATCTGGCCACGCCGGAGGCCTTTGAGCGGGACCCCCGTCTGGTGTGGGAATGGTATAGCTGGCGGCGGGAGATACTCGCGACGAAGACACCGAACGCGGCCCATGATGCCCTGGTACGGATGGAAGCGTGTACGGAGGATTTCCGCCTCATCACGCAAAACGTCGACGGACTCCACCGGCTGGCAGGCTCGCAGCGACTCTCCGAACTGCACGGCGACATCTGGAAGGTCCGCTGTACGTCTTGCCGCCTCGTAATCGACAATCGCGACGTCCCCCTCTCACTGCTCCCCCACTGTCACACGTGCGGAGGATTGCTACGGCCTCACATCGTCTGGTTCGGAGAAGCGCTCGACCAACAGATCCTGACCGATAGTATTCGGGCCGTCGAATCGTGCGACGTCATGGTGATCGTGGGAACATCTGGACTCGTCTATCCGGCTGCGATGCTGATGCCGGCGGCCAAGGCGAGCGGGGCGTTCGTGATCGAAATCAACCTCGACCCTACTCCCTACTCATCTGATGTTGCTCTGTCACTGCAGGGGCGAGCGAAAGACATAGTTCCCTTGCTCCTCTAGCGCTGGGCGGAGAACACACGGGGTTCTTGCGCAGAGGCCTCACCCCTGCTATAGATGAATGACTATTCACTCCCACGGCGCGTCACATATGGAACGTCTTCGCATCGCATCGCTCCAATACTTCATCAGACCTGTCCAAACGTTCGATCAATTTCGCGACCAGGTGCAGGGCCTTGT
>JAQBES010000246.1:0-13480 GCA_032123755.1 Nitrospirota bacterium | reverse complement strand
GTCGGCAAAGACGGCCGTGGCGGTGCTGCGCGCCGGGTTCAGGGAGAGATTCGTCACCGGGATCCCGGCCCAGTTGATCAGGGCCACGGCCAGCCCGATGGTCAGGGGCGCAAAGCCCTGTGGCGCCCGGCTGTCCGTGGCGCCCAGAATGATCAGGAGGAAGAAAAAGGCGAAGACCACTTCGGCACAGAAGCCGGCCAGGAGGGAATAGCCCCCCGGGGAGTGCTCCCCGTAGCCGTTGGAGGCGAAGCCGCCCGGGACGAAGCCGCCCCGCCCGGTGGCGATGAGATAGAGCGCCCCGGCCCCCAGGATCCCGCCGAGCACTTGGGCGGCAATGTAGCCGGGGACCTCGTGCGCCGGGAACCGCTTGCTGAGCATGAGGCCCACGGTGACCGCGGGGTTGATATGGCCGCCGGAAATATGCCCAATGGCGTAGACCATCGTGACCACGGCGAGCCCGAAGGCAAACGCGATCCCGAAGACCCCAATGCCGAGCTGCGGCATGCCCGCGCTGAGGAGCGCGCTCCCGCAGCCCGCAAACACCAACCAGAACGTGCCGAGCGCTTCGGCTGCCAGTCGATTGATCATGTCGCCTCCCAGGAAAGGGTCGTGCTGCCCCGCACTATGCCCGGGGACTCGAAAAAGCGCAAGCCGCCCAGCGCCCAGGCCCGCCGCCTGCTGTGGTTCGGCTCACGGTCTGGCTTCCAACACCAGATTGAACGGGGTCTGCGTCGCGCGTCGGAATCGTGTGAGCCCGCCTTTCATGACCACATCTCGCAGCCGTGACTCCCCTGCTTGGGCCCCGAGGGCCGGGCCATTGTATGCCAGAGAAGCAGGTACGCAGATCATCGTCGACGCGGCATAGAAGACTCTGCCAACCGGATTCAGATTATCTTCCACACGGTCATTAGCGAACGGCTCCACGATCATCCAAGTGCCGTCTAGTGCGAGTGTCTTGTTCACATGCTTCGCAGCGCCGATAGGATCGCCCATGTCATGCAGACAATCGAAGTGCGCGACGAAGTCGTACTTCTTGCCGGGATAGTTTGTGGACTTCGCCGTTGCGAAAGTCACATTCTTCAGGCCTGCTTCCTTGGCCCGCTTGCGTGCCGTCAGGATCGAGGGCTTATGGTAATCGAAACCGATGAAGGTGGATGAGGGATAGGCCTTCGCCATGATAATGGTGGATGCTCCGAACCCGCAGCCGACATCCGCAACTTTCGCACCCCTCATGAGCTTTGCCTCCACGCCGTCGAGGGACGGAATCCAATTCGCCACGAGGTTACCCAGGTAGTTCGGACGGAAGAATCTCTCCGTACCTTCAAACAATCGGTGATCGTGCTGATCCCACCCGAGGCCCTTGCCGGTCTTGAAGCGCTGCTCGATCTTGGGGTTGGCTGAAAATGTAGCTGCGATGACCTGAAACGCACCGGGGAGAAAACAAGGACTGCTTTCATCGGCGAGTGCCAGCGACTGTTCTTCAGGGAGCGTGTACCGACCCGTTCCTGCCTCATAGGTCACGTATCCGCCTGCTGCCTGATTGCCCAGCCACTCACGGACGTACCGTTCGGTCGTGTTTGTTGCTTTTGCGAGTTCGGCCGGCGTGACGGGGCCCGCCTTCACCATGGCCTTGTACAGACCGAGCTTGTCGCCAAGAAGCACCATGTTGGCGCTCAGCGCGGCCCCAATATCACCGACCGCCTTGCTCATGAATGCGTTCAACTTGTCCGGATTGACCGCCATGAGGCACCTCCCCTGGAGTAATTCGGCGCATTCTTTGCCACTTGCTCGCGGCTGTCAAGCTGGAATGAAATGAATGGAGTAGAATACCGCCTCAGACAGGAGCCCGATGGGGCGAAGGAGGCACCGAGCATGGAAGAGTATCGCGTCAAGCCGGACTCACAACTCAACTTGGGTAAATGTGACCCTGACAACACCGGTAACTACAAGAAGACGGATCAAGGCAAAGAAAAAGCCAAGGCGATGACAGCAGAATTGACCGTGCGGCTTGGCGAACTCCAGGAACGCCTCTATGCCAACGGCGCACATGCGCTGCTCATCGTATTGCAGGGGATGGATACCAGCGGCAAGGATGGGACGATCAGAAGCGTGATGTCCGGTGTGAATCCGCAGGGCTGTACTGTCGTGTCCTTCAAAGCGCCGTCGTCGGAGGAGCGGGGTCATGATTTCCTGTGGCGCGTGCACCAAAAGGCGCCGTCCAAGGGCCAGATCGGCATCTTCAACCGCTCACACTATGAGGACGTGCTCATCACCCGTGTTCACGGATGGGTATCGGACAAGGTCGTGACACAACGATTCAATCAGATCAAAGAATTCGAGGCGCTGCTCTATGAAAGTGGGACGACCCTGCTCAAGTTCTTTCTGCACATCTCGAAGGAGGAACAAAAAGAACGGTTGGAGGAACGCATTCGCGACCCGGAGAAACGCTGGAAATTCAACGAAGGGGATCTCGAAGAGCGGAAACTGTGGAAGCACTACATGGATGCGTTCGAGGACGTGATGGCTGCCACGAGCACCGATCATGCGCCCTGGTATATTGTGCCAGCCAATCGAAAATGGTATCGGAATCTTGTGGTAGCCGATCGTGTCGTTGCCGCGTTGGAAGATATGAAACTGAAGACACCGCCTGCGCCCGCAGGGGTCAACTTCGAGACGTTGAAGATCGTGTAACGAGTCAGTCGCCGCAAGCGTTGCGGACATGAAGCCATACACACCCTGTCAGGTGAAGTCCCTGTGGCTCATGAAGCAGTTCGATGAGAGATGATGCCAAGATATCGTAGTGTTGTCACTGCGCCCCCTGGCCGACAGTATTCTCCACTCAGAAATAGGTCCGAACGAAGGTCCGTGAATCTGAGTAACTGAACCCTGCGCTGATTCGGTCGGGTTGATGCTTGCTCGTTCTACCTTGGGTACCCGGAATGCCACCTCCGCTGTCCCGTCCGAAAATGCCTTGACCTGCGCCAAGGTTTGCAGCCATGCTTCTTCCATGTCGAGCATCAGGCCTTGCATCATGACCGATTCAGAACTTTTGCAGTTCAGAGTCATTCCTCGTTGGAAATATGGTCCATCTTCAGGCTCATTTCATGTTGTTGGGAAAGACTGTTTCTTGACACGTTGGGCAGGGCTATATTAGCATGCGCCTCTGGACCGCTAGGCGCGTAGCTCAGGGGGAGAGCGCTACCTTGACACGGTAGAGGTCGACGGTTCAAGACCGTCCGCGCCTACCACCCAGCTGAGGGCATCCGCTTGCCTCTCGTAGGCGGGGTGCCTTTGTTATTTCTAGCGCTTGATGACGTCGTACAGGTCATGAAAATTACGCTTAAAAATGGCAGCAGTCAGGAAGTTCCAGTCGGCCAGACCGTGGGGTCTGCTCTGTCGGCTCTCGGCGTGACGCTTGGCCCGGATATTCTTGCGGCAAAGGTGAATGGCCAGACCGTGGATCTCTCGAGTACCTTGACGGAAGATGCTGAGGTGACCCCACTTCAATTCGACAGTGTAGAAGGCCGTGACGTCTACCGCCATAGTAGTACTCATATTATGGCGCAGGCGGTCAAAGAGGTCTTCCCCACGGCACAACTGACGATTGGCCCGGCAGTCGAGGATGGGTTCTTCTATGACTTTGCCTTTGAGCGCACATTTACCCCGGAAGATCTCGAGAAAATTGAAGCGCGAGCCAAAGAGATCATCAAACGTGCCCTTCCTGTGAAACGGGCAGAATTGTCGAAGCTCGACGCGGTGAAATTTTTTCAGGAACGCGGGGAAGCGTACAAGGTTGAGTTGATTCAAGGGCTGGCGGATGGGCAAACCATCTCAGTTTACAGCCAGGGAGAGTTCACCGACCTCTGCCGCGGCCCGCATCTCCCGACGACAGGTCATGTCGGGGCATTCAAGCTCTTGAACACCGCCGGAGCCTACTGGCGCGGCGACGAACGCAATCCCATGCTGCAGCGGATCTATGGGACCTCCTTCCCGACCCAGGCGGAACTCGACGCGCATCTCGCGCGGCTAGAAGAGATTAAGAGGCGAGACCACCGAAAGGTCGGCAAGGAACTCGACTTGATCTCGATCCAGGATGAAATCGGCCCCGGCCTGGTGCTCTGGCATCCGAAAGGCGCGACGATCCGGCTGTTGATCGAGAACTTTTGGCGCGACCAACATATTCAAAACGGCTACGAACTGGTGTACTCCCCCCACGTCGCCCGGTTAGACCTCTGGAAAACCAGCGGCCACGTCGACTATTACCGCGACAACATGTTTGCTCCCATGAAGGTTGAAAATAGCGAGTACCAGCTCAAGCCAATGAATTGCCCGTTCCATATCATGATCTACAAGTCGCATTTGCGCAGTTACCGAGACCTCCCCATCCGCTATGGCGAACTGGGGACTGTCTACCGGTACGAACGGACAGGTGTCCTCCACGGTCTACTGCGGGTTCGCGGCTTCACACAGGACGACGCGCACCTGTTCTGCCGTCCTGATCAGATTGAAAGCGAAGTCGGCCAGGTCCTAGACTTCACGTTCTTTATTCTCGGAACCTTCGGATTCACCGAGTTTGAGGTGTACCTCTCGACCAAGCCGGAAAAGTCCGTCGGCTCGGAAGAACGGTGGGCCCAAGCCACGAGCGCACTCGAAGCTGCCTTGAAGGGGCGAGGAGTCGCCTACGAGATCGATCCGGGCGAAGGCGTCTTCTACGGACCAAAAATCGACATTAAAATCAAAGATGCCCTGGGACGCTCCTGGCAATGTTCTACCATTCAAGTCGATTTCAATAATCCAGAACGGTTCGAATTAGGGTATATTGGGGAAGATGGCAAATCTCACCAACCGATCATGATCCATCGGGCCCTGATGGGATCGATCGAACGGTTCTTTGGCATTCTGATTGAGCATTTCGGTGGCGCCTTCCCGACCTGGCTCGCCCCGGTTCAGGCGATGGTCATGTCCATCACGGACAACCAGCGGCCCTACGTCGCCGAAGTGGTGACCCAACTAAAGGCTGCGGGGTTCCGTGCTGAGGCAGACCTTCGGAATGAAAAAATTGGGCTCAAGATTCGAGAAGCGGAGAAGGCGAAGGTTCCATTTATGTTTGTGGTTGGAGACCGAGAAGTGCAGAGTGGGACTCTGGCCATACGGGGCCGGAGTGGAGCCAATCTCGGCAGTATGACCGTCGCAGGGGCGCTCGACCTGCTCCGTGCGGATCTCAATCCGGCAAAACAGCAACATTCACTGACACAATAAGAGGTGGCTTATCGTCCCCAAACTACGAGTTAACCGCGAAATCAGGGTGCGTGAAGTCCGGGTGATCGGTCCGGAAAGCGAACAGCTCGGCATTCTCCTCACGGCGGATGCCTTCAAACAGGCGCAAGAAGGTGGCTACGACCTTGTCGAGGTTGCGCCCACATCTGTGCCTCCCGTGTGCCGCATTATGGACTACGGGAAATACAAGTTCGAGCTGAGTAAAAAGGACCACCAGAACCGGCGCCATCAAAAGTCGACGCAGGTAAAGGAAATTAAGTTGCGCCCCCGGACAGATAAGCATGACTTGGAGATCAAGATTCGACAGATTAAGGGCTTTCTGGCCGATGGTAACAAGACCAAAGTTCTCTTGACGTACCGCGGTCGTGAGATGGCAAATCAGGAGATGGGCCGAACGCTCATGAATACGGTCATCGCAGAGTTGGGAGAGACAGGAACGATCGAGTACGCTCCACGCATGGAAGGGCGGAGCTTGATCATGATCGTAGCGCCGAAGTAAGACGGTCGGCCCGAACGCTATAACCAAAAGGAATCACCGATCATGAAAAGGAAAATGAAAACGCATAGTGGAGCCAAAAAGCGGTTTACCCGAACCGGCTCTGGGAAATTGGTCAGGCGAAAGGCGGGAAAACGCCACATCCTCACCAGCAAGACGCAGGATCGGAAGCGCCGATTAAGCGGCACGGTTCTTGTGGATAAGACCAAGATTCAGGCACTGGATCGCTTATTGCCCTACAGCTAAATTAGAATGTACGAATCGCGTTAACCAAAAGGAGTACTGACTCATGCCTCGCGCAAAAGGTGGCCCCAAAACAAGACATCGACGGAAGAAGCGGCTGAAACTGGCCAAAGGACAGTATGGGGGAAAGAGCCGGCTGTTCCGTACCGCAACAGAATCAGTTGATAAGGGTCAGGCGTACGCCTATACCGGACGGAAAAATCGGAAACGGGATTTCCGCGTGTTGTGGATTGCGCGCATCAACGCGGCAGTTCGAGCGCATGGACTGACCTACGGCCGGTTTATCAACGCCCTGAAGAAGGCCAATATTCTCTTGGACCGGAAGGTCTTATCCGATATGGCCATCAAGGATGCCACGGGATTTGAGCAGCTGGTCGGTCTTGCCAAACAGCACCTCGCCCCTGCCGGGGCGTAAGCGCAGTTGCCTGCCGAGGATTCCCTTCGAAGAATTGGTTGGGACAGGGCGTAAGTCTTGAGGAATGCGCCGACAGGCGTACGCCTCAAGACCGTTCGGCTAGTTCCGTCAGTTCGATTTCGAACGCAACAGCCGGAACACCGATCTGCCATCGTTCGAGAACTTCCGGGTGCAGTTCCCCAATCACACCGATCTGTTTCCCGTCAGACACGATAGCCCCCACTCGTCCAGCGAGAAATGAAGGATGCTGGACCGGTTCCAGGCTGTACGCTTGGTTCACATAGTAGAACAACGTGTCTAGGCAGGAGTGGATCTCGGAGAAATGCGCATCGGCATGGGCGATCATCCCGCCGAGCACCATCACAGTGCACGACCCGAGGGACTTCGTGGGATCGGGACGTGCCACTTCGCCAGCCTCGAACGTTCGATGGGGATAAAACGCCCGGTTGGATGCGGCTTCCACGCGAAGCAGTGAGGGAAGCATCCATTGTCGTAGCGCAGAAAAGTTCTGGGACATCACATTGTCCACTTCGACGAGCCCCCCCCTCCCGGTCCCTTCCAATCGCATCGCATCGCGCAGATCCTTAGGTGAACCAAGAATGTTGGAAATAATTTCCTGGAATCCCATGCCGACCATGAGGGCCCTGAGACGGTCAGAGACCTCTTCGATGCGCGACAATCCACCGACCGTGAACTGCGTGGGCATCACCGGCAAAAAGTCGCTGTACCCCCGGCTGATCGCGACATCTTCGACGACGTCCATCGCATGCATCAGATCCTGCCGATAAAGCGGAAGCGTCACCTTCACCTCGTTACCTCTGGTCGTCACCTCATAGCCGTAGGCCGTTAGGGCCTTCGCTACTTCGTGGGTGCCGAGCACCTGCCCAAGGGCCCGTTCGATCGTGCTGACGGGAATCTTCCGTGACTTCCCCAGATCTTGCGGAGTCATGACCGTCTTGCCGAAAGCCGTCCTATAGGGATACCGTATTTCGATTGGCTCAATAACAGCACCACGATCCGCAAGATTGGTTGCAAAAATGTTGAGGGTTAGGACGACCATCGAAAGGTCAGTGCCAGTCACCTCAACGAATACGGCATCGTCTCCCACCCGCACTTCTCCAACTTCGCGGCTATTGATGATCGGCGGAAAGGAGAGGGCCTGATGTTTCGCATCGCGTAGAAAGGGCAGGCGATCCTGGCCCGCGAGAATCCCGCCGAACTCCAAACCCTTGGGATGGACGAGCAGCATCTCCCCCAGCGTCATGACCGTATCCATGCCCAACGGCGTAAAGGTAACTTCGTCCGGTTTCACCAAGTCATAGGTGACGGGAAATTCGATCGCCGCGAGCCGATAGAGTCCGATCGACACGATCCGGCGTTTACGACCAAACATCTCGGCGAGTTTTTCTTGTGTCTGAATCAACTGGGCGAGGCCCTCCTGAGTCACGCGGTAGCCGGTCGCGGTGCAAGCCGCCACGTAGGGCCTAACCTTCTCCAGGCCGGGAGCCACGTTCAGTCGCTTTGGCGATTTCGATGTGGCCGTGAGAAAGTCGTACCTCGCGAGGGCACCCTGCCGCTTCACCCGAATCTGCCGCGCAATCCCTTCGCAGCACCAGAGATCAGGACGGTTGCTATCTTGCAGCTCAATTCGAAGTTCGCCGGTGTCGGGATTCTGCCCCTTCAACTCACCCTTCACGAGCATCAACGACTCTTCGAGTTGCTCCATAGTGATCGGTTGGCGCGCCTCTCCTGGCCCCGCAAGCAATCCCTCGAGATCCTGCTTGAAAATAGTAATCGTGGGCATGTGAAACCTAGAAAACCCCCTTGGTGGAACGAATCAGATCAAGATTGTCGGTGAACAACTCACGAATATCGTGAATGCCGAGCGCCACCATCGCCATGCGATCGAGCCCCAGCCCCCACGCGATCACCGGCACGGTCACGCCGAGCGGGATAGTGACTTCAGGCCGGAACAGCCCGGCTCCGCCAAGCTCCATCCATCCGAGCTTCGGATGGCGCACGTGCAGCTCAACCGACGGTTCGGTGAAAGGAAAGTAGGCCGGGAGAAATTTGACTTCCTTGGCTTGTGCCACTTCACGGGCAAAGAGATTCAGCAGGCCGAGCAACGTGCGAAAGTTGATGTCTTCGCCAAGCACGATCCCTTCCACCTGGAAAAAATCAGTTGCGTGCGTGGCATCGACTTGATCGTAGCGGAAACAACGGGCGATGGAAAAATACTTTCCCGGAACCGCCGGTTGTGCCGCCAACATATGGGCCGAGACGGCCGTCCCCTGACTCCGCAAGACCAGCCGGCGCGCGCGCTCCGTATCGAAGGGATAGCTCCAACCGGTTGAACCGGTTTCACCGCCGTCCTGGTGTGCTTGCGTGACCCGGGACAAGAACGGCTCCGCAATCGACGAGGCATGCGTCGGGTTCTTCACGAAGTAGACGTCATGAATGTCCCGTGCTGGATGGAACTGCGGCATGAAGAGGGCATCCATGTTCCAGAATTCAGTCTCCACAAGCGAACCCCGCATTTCCTGGAATCCCATACTCACGAGTTTCGTCTTCACGGTATCGAGAAACTCGCGATATGGATGCCGTTTGCCCGCCGCAATCCGTGGCGCGCGAAGATTGATCGTGTACTTACGGAAGCGCTTCGTCCGCCAGCTCCCGTCTTTCAACAGCTCGGGCGTCAGTTGGGAGACCTCATCCGCGGTCCCTTGCCGAGAGAGTTGCTGGGCAGCCTCAATACCGGTAACAGAAAGCTTGAGCGCTCTGGCCACCCGATCATCGATGCGGAAGGGTTCCCGTGCATTCCCGCGCTTGACGGCATGGTCTTGAATGACCTGCCGTTGTGCCTCGGAAAATGCCTGCAACTCACGAGGCGCCCCATGGAGCTGTTGCAGTAATCCCCGCATCGATTCTGCCGTCTGGCTCGATCGGCCGGTCGATTCGATACAGCCACCTTGAATGATGAGGAGCGCGCCTTCCTTCTTGAGCCGTCCGATCGCACCGCTCACCTCCGACGGCTCGAGCCCCTCCCGGGATTGAATATCCTGAATGGTCAGACGCTTGCCGGTTTTGGCCGCATCGCGAGCAGCAGACAGCACCCGTTCGATCGGCGAGTACTTTTCAAAATAGAGTTCGCCGGTTGTTGTAAGCGAGACAATCGGCGTCACGGTTTCCGTATCGACCACGAGCAACGACTTGGCGAGCAACCATTCGACCGCCATACTTAACTGCGAGGGCTCTAACCCGGTGGACTGCGCGAGCTGCTCCGTTTGGAGGACCGCGGAAGGATTCGCCCCAAAGGCCGACAGGACCTTGACTTCGAGGGGATGGAGACTATCGATGAGGGAAGAAATGTCCACCCGCGAGGCCTATCAGTGAGCGGAGACGCGCTGCGGCGTCGTGGAAGAAGGTTGGCCGGCTGCGCGCAGTGCAGCGATCGTCGCGGCATAATCCCGACTAGAAAAAATTGCCGACCCGGCAACCAATACATCAGCACCTGCAGCCAGCACCTGAGATGCATTGTCGATCTTGACGCCGCCGTCCACTTCGAGCAACGCGTGACTTCCTGCCCGATCGATCATGGCACGAGCCGAAGAAATCTTCTGAAGACTAGAGGCGATAAACTGTTGCCCGCCGAAACCCGGATTGACTGACATGATCAGGACCACATCGACCTCGGGGAGGATTTCCTCGATCGTACTGAGCGAGGTGGCAGGATTCAGGGTCACCCCGGCCTTGACGCCGCGTTCCTTGATCGATTGCACCGTACGATGGAGATGCGGACAGGCTTCCACGTGAACCGTGAGATAGTCCGCTCCAGCCTCGGCGAACTCGGCGATAAAGGCGTCGGCGTTGGTCATCATGAGGTGGACGTCGAGCGGCAGCTTGGTGACTTTTCTGAGCGCTGCCACGATCGGCGGACCGATGGTCAAATTCGGCACGAAATGCCCGTCCATGACATCGATATGCAGGAAGTCGGCGCCCGCGCGTTCCACGGCTGCCACTTCGTCAGCCAATCGGGCAAAGTCAGCAGCTAAGATCGAGGGCGCAATAAAAATGGGACGTGCCATCACAAAACCTTCCTCAGTCGTGCGGCGTAGAATCCGTCCATCGAGAACCGGTTACCCATTGTTGAAAGGGCGCCCTGATCAGTCACGAACCCCTGTGCTGCGAACGGGAGCCAGGGGGCGACAGACTCACGCTGAAACTCTGCATGGGCACGATAGAATCGCTCAATAACGTCTTCGTTTTCTTCCGGTTCCGTCGAGCACGTACTATAGACCAGGACTCCTCCAGGCCGCAAGCATGAGGCAACCGCCTCGAGAATCTGACACTGGAGCGCCTGATGTCGTGGGAACGCCTGCTCATCTTTTCTCCACTTCGCTTCCGGATGTCGCCGTAACACGCCGAGCCCACTGCAGGGCGCATCAACTAAAATCCGATCAACTGATAGTTCGCCCACTCTGGCCTTCGTTACAGAAAGAGGCCCTGCTACTTCGATCATGGGAACCCAGTCAAGGGGCTGTCGAATATCGCCGACGATCGGCACGACAATCTGGACCCCGAGTCGACGACAATTGCTTCGAACCAGATCCAGGCGGGCACCTTTCCGATCGACGGCATAGATCGTCCCCTTATCATGCATCAGATCAGCCAAATGGGTCGCCTTTCCTCCCGGTGCCGCACAGGCATCGAGTACGATGTCACCAGGCTGAGGATCGAGCAGGGAAGGAATTAGCTGCGCTGCTTCATCTTCGACATAAAAAGCGCCCTCTTGAAACCCCGGGAGCGAGGGCACAGAGCCTCCTTCTTCAATTAGAATGCCGAATGGACTTATGCTGGTCGGCCTGGCCGCAATACCCGCCTGTGCAAATTTTTCGAGGAGTGCTTTCCTGGTCGTGATCAGCTGGTTCACCCGAATCGTCAGCGGAGGCGCGACGCTGACCCCCTCGCAAGCCGCTTCCGCAGAAGCCACTCCTAAGCGTTCCACCCATCGACGACTGAGCCACCCTGGAACCGAGTACCGCACGGCGAGCGCTTGCGCGACATTGGAATTCATGCTGGGCCAGGGCTGATGCGGATGGCGCAAGAGGGCGCGCAAAACCGCATTGACGAACCCACTCCAGTCTCTACCGACGGTGCCGGTAAAGGCCCTGGCCAGGTTGACTGATTCGTTGACTGCCGCGGACTGAGGAATGCGATCGAGAAACAGGAGTTGGTAGGCACCAAGCCTGAGCACCATCTGTACGGCGAATGGAAGGCGAGGAAGCGGCTTTCCCAAGACCGGCTCAAGCCGCCAGTCGATGGTCGCAAGACGTCGCAAGACACCATAGGTAAGCTCTACCGTGAGGGCTCGTTCTCTGCTGTCGAACGAGCATTGCGCAAGCGCGCGATCTAACAAGACATCAACCCCTTCTTCGCTCTTGACGGACTCCACCAACAACGAGAGGGCGATCGCACGCGCTGACGGTGCGGTCTGGGCCGTGAATAACGATCGAGAGCTAGAAGCCATAGGGGTCAAGCCCACATTATTCATGAGCGAGACAGGCAAGGCGTGCGCGACAGGCGCGACACGAAGTTCGAAGTTCTGGGTTCGAAGTTTCGAACACTTCGGCCTTAGTCCGCTTCACCCGTCCCGCCTTTCCCCGCTCGTCTCGCGATTCACGCGCCACGGTCTGTGGCGCTGGAGGGCGTTTTCAGCATCCTGCTAGGAAAGAGCCGGTCCCCCTAATTGCAATCCCACAGCAACAGGATGGCCTGCCAAGTATTGAGATACGGCCATGCGACGGCTATTAGCCGGCTGCAGCTCCATCACGGCAAGGACTCCCTCCCCGGTGGCGACGTGAACCGCCTCGTTTGTAATTGCAACGATCACCCCCGGGGGCTTCGTCGCTGGTCCCGGGAGCGCCAGCGCTCGCCAGATCGTCCAACGATCACCTCCCACCACGGTTGTATAGGCCCCGGGCCAGGGAGAGAGTCCGCGAACCCGGTTGGCCAGAGCGCTGGCTGATAAGGCCCAATCGATCACACCATCTTCTTTTTTCAATAACGGCGCCAAGGTCGCCCGTGAAGCATCTTGCGGCCGCGGCACGAGAGTGCCGGCCTTGAGTCGAGCAATCGTCTCGACCAGCAGTCTGCCTCCGAGCTCAGCCAAGCGTGGCGAGAGGGTGCCGGAGGTATCGTCCGGAGTTATAGAGATGGCCTCTTGAAGCAACATGGCGCCGGTATCCATCCCCTCATCCATCAGCATGGTCGTAATTCCTGTTTCCGTCTCGCCGTTGAGGATGGCCCACTGGATCGGACCAGCGCCGCGATACTTAGGAAGGAGGGACCCGTGAACATTGATACAGCCGCGCGAGGGAAGAGAGAGGATCACCGGCGGCAAAATGCGCCCGAATGCCGCAACCACAATCAGATCCGGTTTCCACCCAGCCAGAGCGTGGAGAAATTCAGGATCCTTCATCTTGAACGGTTGTAGCAAAGGAATCTGCTGTCGCTGGGCCAGGAGTTTCACCGGTGACGGCGTGAGGATTTGCCCGCGCCCTTTCGGACGATCCGGTTGGGTGACAATGCCGACAACGGAATCGTCCGACTTCAACAAGGCCTCAAGAGAAACTGCCGCAAAATCTGGCGTGCCCATGAACACGAGTCGCATAGTTATCGCTTTAGCATTGCAGATGAGCGAAAGCAACATGGATGCGCGGACGTTGGCTTGACTTGCCGTTCCATGCTTTGTTAGCATTCGCGCGCGGGGTGGAGCAGCCCGGTAGCTCGTTGGGCTCATAACCCAAAGGTCGCAAGTTCAAATCTTGCCCCCGCAACCATCCATTTCTCTTTCCTCTCAACCACTTACCACGGACGCCCGCCGGCCTCAGCCACCGCCTAATGAGCCGTGGACTGACCCCCTAGATTGAGACACGGCGAATTGGCACACTTGGCACAGAGAGGGGGTGGCAAGTGGCGAAGAAACGCGTGGGAAAGTTTCCAACGGCCTTTCGGCAGATGGCCGTGGACCGACTGAATCAGTGCGAGAA
>JAQBES010000245.1:0-13168 GCA_032123755.1 Nitrospirota bacterium | reverse complement strand
GCGTGGGTCCAGTGCGGGTTTCTCCCGGAATTGGCCGAAGTAAGTCGGTTCCCACCAATCCTGCACCCACTCCCAGACATTCCCAGCCATTTGATAGAGCCCATATGGACTCTTCCCTTGCTCATACGACTGCACAGGCATTAAGACTTGGCTATAGCTGAACCGCGCACCCAACGCGAAATTGGCCAGATCCTTGTGTGGGATCCGATTGCCCCAGGGATACAACCGTCCATCCGTCCCTCTGGCCGACTTCTCCCATTCCGCTTCAGTGGGAAGCCGCTTCCCCTTCCACCGACAAAAGGCATCAGCGTCCGACCAGTCCACGCCAATCACCGGCCGATCGCTAGGCTGCGCCAGATCTATCGTGGTCCATTGCGAGGGCGCGAGACGGTTTGTAGCAGCGAGGAACGCCGCGTACTGTGCCGTCGTCACCTCGTGAAGATCCATTGAAAAGTTACCGACCCAAACCCGGTGCATGGGACGTTCATCCTCTAACGCTTGTCCACCATCTGATCCCATCGCAAACTCTCCGGCCGGAATCTCGACCATAGGAGTTTCGGCAGTGGACGGCTGCTCCAGAGCCTTTGACCTCCTGAGCCGATCAAGTTGAGCGCTTGCAATGTCATTGAACATGAGAAGGATGGTCAAAACGATCGATATTCTCACCCACCCAACCCCGGCACACCTAGACGCGCCTTTCACCGTACAAGGCCGCAAGGAGTGTGAACACCGAGGCGTACGCGGAAGGATGCTCAAAAAGGCTATCCAACGCAGCCGAAGGCGAGAGAAAACCGGAGGCGTAGTCTCTGGGCTACGTTGAGGATGTTGTCGAGCCGAGAACAAAGTTGGGAGCCTTTTTCAGCGTCCTACTTTCAGTGGATGATTCCACTGACGACCCAATGCCGATCATCCACCACATCGACAATCAATCGGCTCAGATTCATCTCCGCCAACTGCGCTGCCACTTCATCTTCGGTAAACGCCGCCAGCAGGGAACGGTAAAAATCACGTCGCAGAATATCCGGCTCCTTTGCCGCGTAGCGATCCACGATGACCTGCGCCTCTTCGAGCGAGCCTGGTCTGAGCAGATCCATCACGAGCACGGGAGAACCTGGCTTCACCAATTGCCGCAGACGATACCAAAACTGCAAGGGATTAGGTACATGATGCAACAGACTGTTGGCGACTACAGCATCGGCCGGTTCAACAAGCGAAACCGCCTGAAAGCGCTCGCAGCGGAAAGTAATCCTGTCAACCAGGCCTGCCTGCTTCACCGCCACGCCGGCCAGTCCCATCATCGGTTCCGACGCATCGACGCCTGTGATACGACAAGCTGGCAGCGCGCGCGCGAACCGGACAGGAATGTCGCCAGGCCCACAGCCCAGGTCGATGATGTGACCCTTGGTGAACTCCGGAAAGTATTCGCGGAAGCGATCGATAAATCCCTGATTCTCCTTTTCGAAATCCGCCCGCGCATACACGAGCGCCTGCTCAGGATCATCCATCAGTTCTGGCTCCAAAACACGCGGCATCATGAGTAAACTCCTTTAAGAACAGATAGCCGATAGCGAATAGCGGGAGCGGAACGGACAGGATCCCGGTCTATTGCTCTCGCCACACGCCATCAGCTCTTTACTACAATCTCGACTGCATCCCCCGGTCGTACTACTCCTTCAATAAGCACTCGGGCATAGAACCGACTCCATCCTGGATTCACTTTCTGGGAGATGCGCTTGTAGTCTCCGTCCCGAAACCACCGGGCATTCTTATCGCAGGGAGTCGTATAACTCATGATCTCAACTTGGACGTCTGGCCCGACCTGGATTCGATCACCCGGTTTCAGCTTCTCCCACTCAAGCCCGGCGAGCGTCAGGTTCTCTCCGGAGGAACCGGCCTCGATCGAATGGCCCTCGTCCTGCAACCGCTCGATCAGCTCTTGCGAGAACAGACAGAGGGCCCGATCCGGTCCGCCGTGTACCTTGAGGTTCTGTTGCCGGTCGCCCTCGACTCCGGTTTTGGCGATGACGGCCTCCAGCACCGGATATTTTGGGACACCTCCGTCTGACAAATTAATCTGATACACATGCGGATAGGGTGGTCGTCCAGTTGCGGTCATGCACCTACTCCTTCGCAGGACTCCACCATCAGCAATTCCAAGGCCACCCAACCCTCTTGTTCACGCCGTTGAGACAACGTGACGCCGGCCTTGGAGAACGCTTCGACAATCTCTTGCTCTTGCTCGAGCAAAATCCCGGACAGCAAGAGCCGTGCACCATGGCTCACGTACTGCGCCAGTTCATCGCACAACAGCAACAGCGTTTGGCGATCGAGATTGGCGACCACCAGGTCTGGTCGCAATTCGCCTTGCCGGTCAATTTCCTCCAGCGTTCCGCACCGGAATTCGAGATTGTCCCCAAACCCGTTCTCTGCTGCATAGTCGCGCGCGCAATCCATCGCAACAGGATCGCATTCCACTCCCAGGGCCGAGGCAGCCCCAAGCCGCACCGCGACCATCGCCAGAATGCCGCTCCCGGCCCCCACATCCAGCACGAACTCGCCGCCGTGAACGAGATCCTCGAGCCATTCAAGTAACATCCGCGTCGTCGCATGATGCCCGGTTCCGAATGCCTGCTTCGGGTCGAGCACAATCTCAATGTCCTGAGCCTGCAGCGCCACCGGCTCCCAACTCGGCCTGATCACAATCCGCCGACCGATCCTGATTGGCCTGACTGACTGAGCCCACTGCCGATTCCAATCCTGATCGGGCAATTCCTCAATACGAATGTCCCTCTCGGTCGAGACAGCCGGATCGAGCCTCTGCACAGTGGCGCTCAGACGACCACATGCCTCCATACTCCACTGTGTTTTCGGCCAATAGAGATGAACCACCCCGTTCTCCTCCCATCCGCCTTGAATCACAGGATCCTCCAGCATGCCGAGCAACTCTGCTACATCAGCGGTGGTCCGAATCTGTACATCAATCCATCCCTCTGGTTTCATAATGGGCTAAGAGCCTGCGGAAAACTCTCTAGGCACGCCGAAGTTTCATTTTTCAGCACGCTTGCGATAACAAGGATACACCACGCAGGATGCTCAAAATGGCCGCCAGCGCGGCCGCAGCGAGCGAAGAGGCGAAGGCGTACGCTTCGGTACGTTGAGCTTCTGAGCGATGCGAGAACAAAGCTGGCGGACTTTTTCAGCATTCTGCTAGAGTTGACGCACTCTTTCCCATCCAGTAAGGTCGGCGCTATGCTCCAGCAGCAGCCCGTAACGCCTGTAACGAAAGCCCCTTCGCTGACACGCCTTGTGGCGAAACTCGACCGGGTGATCGCCCTGGCCACTGCCTCTAGTTCCGCACTGACCCGCTGGCGTCTCATCCTATTCATCGTCGGAGCGATCTGCACAGTAGTCCTCTACAAAATGGGGTGGTACCAAGCTGGTAATGGGGCGCTCGCCGCCTTTGTCGGCCTGTTTTTGATTGTGGCCGTCTATCATAACAGGCTCGAAAGTCGCTTGCACCGGCTCCGTCTCTGGAAGCAGATCAAGCTCGTGCACCTGGCACGTCTCCGGCTGGATTGGCCTCACGTTCCCGCTCGTCCATCGAACGTTCCCGAGCACCACCCTTATGCCAAAGATTTAGACCTGGTCGGTCCCCACTCGCTCCTCCATCTGCTCGACACCACCGTCTCCTCACACGGACAGGCGCGGCTGCAGTCGTGGCTTCTTGAGCAGCCCCCGGAACCGGACCAGTGGCTCCTGCGCCGCCGCCTCGTGCAGGAACTCATTCCGCGATCGCTGTTTCGCGATCGGCTGGGACTCGAAGCTCAGCTGATCGGCGAACAGGAAATCAACGGCCGACGACTGGAAGCCGTCCTGAATCATGCTGTCGGATTCCCTCACCTCACGACCGTCTTAGCAATTCAAACCCTGCTCGCCGCCACCACCATCGGACTCGGGTTGGGTGCGCTGCTCGACTGGCTTCCGAACTATTGGATGTGGTCTTTCGCGGCCTATGCCTTGCTCTATTTCTGGACCGATCAGGGCGAAGAGTTATTGGAACATGCGGTGGGCGTGCACTTTGAACTGGAGAAACTGGGAGCCGTGCTGGAATTTGTCGAACGGCACGCCCGGCCTCGCCACACAGCACTCGCTGCCTTGTGGGCGCCACTGCTTGCACCAGGCGTGAATCCACCCCAACTCGTCCGGCAAGCAGCCCGCACCCTGCATGCAATCAGCGTCAAAGCCCATCCGCTCATCCATCTGGCCGCCAATACGTTCTGCCCCTGGGACTTGTGGTTCACCTATCAGCTCCAACGGATCCAGGCTCAGGTGGCCGCCCACCTGTCAACCTGGATGGATCGACTGGCCGAGGTCGAGGCCGCCTCGGCACTCGCCACATTTGCAGCACTGCATCCTTCATATCGCTGGCCGGACCCCCTCACCGCCGATCCGCGGCGTAACGGAGCGCAGACCAGGCTTTCGGCCAAAGACCTCGCCCATCCGCTGATTCCTGAGACGCATCGAGTTTCAAACGATCTCGCCCTTGAAACCGCGGGAACCGTGCTCTTGGTAACCGGGTCCAACATGTCGGGAAAGAGCACCTTCCTGCGAACCCTGGGCATCAATCTCTGCCTCGCCCAGGCAGGCGCCCCGGTGTGCGCTGGTCTTTTCGAGTGGACCTGGGTGCGCCTCGCCACCTGTATCCGCGTGGATGACTCCCTCGAAGCGGGCCTGTCGTTTTTCTATGCCGAGGTGAAACGCCTCAAAAGCCTGCTCGACGCGACGACGGACCGAAGCAAACCACCGGTGCTCTTCTTGATCGACGAAATCTTCAAAGGAACCAACAATCGTGAACGGTTGATCGGGAGCCGTTCCTACATTTCCGCTCTCTCACAAGGCAATGGCTTCGGCTTGGTGACGACGCACGATCTGGAATTGACCGATCTCGACAAGACAGTGCCTGGATTGCGAAACGCCCACTTTCAGGAAACAGTGGCAGCCGGCGCGCTGCAATTCGACTACAAGCTCAGGCCAGGCCCCTGCCCCACGACTAATGCGCTGCGGATTATGGAACTGGAGGGGTTGCCGGTTCCTCCACCTCAAACCTGACCTTTCCCATCTTTTTATTCCGTTCCCGCTGTGCTAAGACTCTGCGCACGATTCGGGCGCATTCGCCGGCTTGAGGAGCGCCATGTCCGTCCAACCTTGGATCACCTGCCTGCAAAGCGGAATACTCATCCGCTATCTCGAAGCTCGCTACCCTGAACAGGCATCGAAAGTCGATTTCCAACGGGTTATGGGGGTAGCCGAATCGTTCCAGGAAATTCAGGATGCCCGTGCGTTCCTGACCGATACAAGCAATTGGGTCCCCGTTTCGGTCTTTCGTGAGTTGATCAAGGCCTGTGAGCTGGCATCCGGCGAAAAAGACTTCACTTATCTGGCCGCTCTGGCCTACTACGAAACCGTCAAGACGCAGACCCCGACACTTATTGAAACAATTGCGATCCTCCTCAACGACGTAGAATCAGTCTTTCGCTCTGTCGGCAACTGGGCCTCGGCCTATACGAATTATCTCCAACTTCAGTCCTTTGTCTGTCCGGATGAAGCACAGACCTTGCACATTCTGTCCCGAAACTTGCCACCGGTCGATCCTGTACTTGGGAATATGCGTCTGGTGCAAGGCAATCTCGAAGGGACTGCGAAACTGGATCCTTCCGTCGAAACCGCCGCCTGCGAAGAGGTCTACTCACAACTCCGCTTAGAAACCCTGGTCAATGAGTTCGGCGACGCCTACATCCTAACCACGAAAAACGATCGATGCACTGTAGCCCGCCGATCGACGGGCGAAATCGTGGTCACAGGACGAACAATTCCTCTCGTTCATACGCTGATCCCCATCAAAGCCGATCCTATTCCCGCTCCGCATGGTCCCGACGAACACCTTGTCGCCGCACTTGAGCAGCAGGACCAACTCTCGGTCTGGACGGCTGAAGAGCCGGTCCGAATATCCAAGACACATTCCCCCAAGCAGGACGATCACTGCACCGCTATCTGGATCGAACGCGGCGGTACCCTCTCGGCTGGATCACTCAGCACCACGGTCAAGGCCGGCTCGATATACAACGCGCCTTATACACATTATCGCCTGCATTGGACGAATCGCCCTCCAGACGCGAACAACGCCGCTGCCGCCGGCCGCTCGCAATTCATGACGGACCGGCGCGCCTTCGCACACCAACTCTTTACCCATTTGAAAAACCTACAGGCCACGCATCGGCACATGCTCACCATGTTCCTCCGCAATGTGGAACTGGCGCAGGAGAATATCCAACTTAAGCAGGAGCTGTCTGCGCAGCAAGAAACCGGCGGCATTATCGGCAAGAGCACTCTGCTTCTAGATCTTCTTTCACTGATCAGAACCATTGCTCCCTCGGACACAACCGTGTTGCTGACCGGAGAAACAGGGACGGGGAAAGAGCTCGCCGCCCGACTGATACATCAGCTCAGCCGACGCAAAGACCACCGCTTCGTAGCCGTGAATTGCGGCGCACTGCCTGAAACGCTCTTGGAGAGCGAACTGTTCGGTCACGAGAAAGGGTCGTTCACCGGCGCGATAGCTCAGAAGAAAGGGAAATTTGAGCTCGCCGAGGGGGGTACACTGTTCCTCGACGAGATCGGCGACATTTCCTCCGCGGTTCAGGTGAAATTGCTACGAGTCCTTCAAGAACGAGAGTTTCAGCGCGTCGGAGGTACGAGCGATCTCAAAGCCAATATCCGGCTGATCGCCGCCACTAACCATGATCTCCTGGCGATGATGGAGCAGAACCAATTCCGAAAAGACCTGTACTATCGTTTGAATGTCATTCAGCTCTATGTCCCTGCCTTGCGGGAACGTCCGGAGGATATTGCTGAACTCGTCCAGCATTTCGTCCAGCGATTCGCCGAGAAGATCGGGAAATCGATCGCAGGTTTGACTCCGGATGCGCTGAAGCTCTGCCTGGCCTACAAATGGCCGGGTAACATCCGCGAGCTGGAGAATGTTATGGAGCGCGCCGTGACGTTGGCACCGGAAGGCAAGAAATGGGTCACTCCCGATCTGCTCCCGAACAACCTGCGTTCGACCACGGAATCTGCCCCCTCGCTCGATCTTGCCGAGTTGGTAGACCATGTTGACTGGAGTGCGCTGCTCAAAACCCTAGAGACGCGAGGTTCGCTCACCGGGCTCTTGAACCATCTGGAATGGACCATCACACGCCGCGCCGTCGCCGAGTATGGCGGCAATAAGAGCCGCGCTGCCAAGATTCTCGGACGTACCTATCGCTGGCTTAGAAAGCTGGAAAGCGAGATGACCGGGCCACAATCTCCAGGGCACAACCCGGCAGACAAATCGTAACGTCACTGAGTTTCTACAACTGAAATCACTCTTATCCAAGACAAACCCAGCGAAAACCTATCTTGCACAAGAGGGTAACGATCCTGTGTCCACATCGCATGTTCGTGACCATGGTTTGGAATTCGACTCGTCTCCATTGCGAACGGCCGTTCAGGTGCTCTGAACCGCCGTTCATAGTCCCGGCTTGATGATCCCTCCCCCCTGGGTGCCTTCCGATCCGGCCAATCGCGAAACGCCTCTCCTGGAAAGCATTTCAACGCACCCACTCAGTTGCACCGTCCTCGGCCCGTTCCTTGCTAAGGCGACAGAGTGAATCTGAAGTGAGCGCTCTCAAGGAGGTGCTCCCTGCGCGGACGTTGGCGAAACTTGGAATTATTCACATCTGTCAAGACAGATTCCAAATATTTCGCGTCACGAACTTCCTGCAGAGACAACGCCTTGCGCACTCTAGATTCTAAAGTTACTGGCCAAACTCAAGAGGCAAGCTGGAGTGTTAGTCCTCACCTGTTTCGATTTGGTTCGGTGTCATTCTGGCAGGCTACTTTGAACGCATGTATGTGGGCATAGATTTTGTCTTTTACACGACCGGAAGAAGTAAAAAGGAGGTTTGTCATGAAGAGCAACGGCATGAAGAGTTTTGCATTACTTGGTGCCATCTTCCTGGGAATCGTTCCACTGTCCGGTTGCGGGCACTACACGACTCAACGAACGAGCAACATTTTGACCTATCTCTATCCGGGCGAGACGCAGCCTGTGGAAGTCTCCAAGGATATCTCCAAGACTTCTCTGCCTAATATCCAGGTTCCCATCACACTCGGTATTGCTTTTGTGCCTGAGTCCAGAACAATAACGAGCGGAGGAGACACCAAGATCGAGCCATTGACCGAGAAGTTCAAAATGGAAGTGATGCGGGAATTGACCGCGCAGCTTCGCCAGTATTCATTCTTTGCAGGAATCGAAGAGATCCCTTCGACCTATCTGAAGATCGGGGGCAGCTTTGCAAACTTAGACCAGATTCACACGATGACGGGAGTAGATGTCATTGGCCTTGTGTCCTATGACCAAGTCCAGTTCACCGATAGAGGGCTCGTCTCGCTGCTGTATTGGACCGGAATCGGGTGGTACTTCGTGCCTGGAGAAAAAAACGATACCAACACGATGATGGATGCGGCGCTCTATCACATTCCAACTCGGAAACCCATTCTGCGCGCCACAGGTCAAAGCGGGGTATACCGTTACTCCACCCCGATGAATCAAAGCCAGAATTTGAGGGATGACAGTGAAAATGGGTTCAAAGACGCGGTCCATATGCTGGCCGCAACTTTCAAAGAGCAGCTGGACCTTCTCAAGCCCAAGTTAGTCCACGCAGCAGCAGGTAGCCCGATCGCTGGGACAGGCAAATAATGGAAGCCCATCTCCCTCAATATAGGTTGCGGACATCTCGAGCAGTACGGGGTGGAAATGTGATGGCAAAGACTTGGGTAACGGCCTTAGTAGCAACTTATGTCCTTGCCGCCAGTACAGGCTGCGCCGTGTATCTGGCAGGAAAGGGACGCCCAGGAACAAATCTTGATGCCCTTGGAGTCGGAACCTCGGAGCAACATGTTGAACACGAGATCGGAACTCCTTCTAGTAGTGAACCGTTGGGCGCGGGCAAGCGACTCTCTACCTATCGCGTTGAACTGACAAAACAGCCGAATTACGCACGATCAACGGTTCACCTCCTTCTTGATTTGGTCACGCTTGGTATCTGGGAGTTGCCGGGAAGCATATATGAACTGAGGAGCGAGCATAGAAACGGAGACGTGGGAATTGTGTATGGACCCGACGACCATGTCCTTGAGGTACGAGACTACCAGTCTATACAAGCACACACTGTGAATGACGATAATCCGCAGACGCAAAAAGAGCAATGGAAGGCATTCTGGAATGCTGTGAACAAATAAGAGCGTCAGCCTGTCGAGAAACCATGTACGGTGCTCGTGCTCAAGCGCATCGGCTGCCCTGGAAAAGGCCACCCCTTCGGCCAGTGAGCGAAGCAAGCCGCCCCAGGGCGAGCATCTGTGGATTGGCACAGACTTTTACACATATACGCGCGAAACCTACGACAGGAAGTTTTCATTCTTGTAGCTGCTAGTCGGTGACAAGATCCATCATGGCGTCGTCACCTTCTCTGTGACAATACGTCGTTGTGCGACTCATACAGATTGAGGGGGGGGAAGGAAACATTTGCCTCCGACTCTAAACACTGGCACACTGCGGAGCATACGAGGCCTTTCCTGGTGGACAGTTCCCAACACAAACCTTCAGATGTCAGCCCTATTTTGCACCCCCTTCGCGGCCTGCTGATCGCGCAATTCTTCGGCGCGTTCAACGATAACGCCTGGAAACTCATGGTCGCGTTGCTGGCCATCCGGCAGGCCACCGCACAGATGCTGCCTGGCCCTGAGCTGGAAACTGCGGCACAGACGCAAACCGCGCTCACCTTTATCATATTCACCTTGCCGCTGGTGTTGCTGTCGTTGGTCGGCGGCACCTTGGCCGATCGCCTGAGTAAACGCACGGTCATCATCGCGATCAAAATCGTCGAGGTGTTTCTCATGAGCGCCGGTGCCGTGGCGCTTTGGTTGAACCCAGCCGGCGGCATTCTGCCGTTAATCGTCCTAGGCGGGATGGGCGTGCACAGCGCGCTCTTCGGCCCGTCGAAATACGGCATTCTCCCCGAGCTGATTCCGCATGAACGGCTCGCCGCCGGCAACGGCCTGCTGGAGATGTGGACCTTTGCCGCCATCCTGACTGGCACGGCAGCCGGAGGCTTTCTCTTGCAGACCGCCGGTAACCAGCTCTGGATGGCGCCCCTCACCTTGGCCGCATTGTCGGTGGTCGGCCTGGTTGCAGCTTTTGCCGTTCCCCACGTTTCGCCCGCCCGCGCGACCGGCGGCGTCGGCTCGACAATCCGCGGCGCCTGGGCGGCCATTCGGACAGAGCGTCTGTTGCGCCTTGCCATTCCAGGTGAAATATTTTTCTGGACGATCGCAAGCCTTTTTGCCCAAAACATCCTCGTCTATGCCAAAGCTGTTCTGCATCTCTCGGATGCGATGTCGGGCCTCCCACTCACGTTGTTGTCTATTGGCATCGGCGTCGGCGCGATGCTGGTCGGTCGGCTCTCTCAAAGCCGGATTGAGTATGGATTGATCCCTCTGGGAGCCACGGGCGCGTCCATCTCCCTATCTTTGCTCGGGGCACTCACCCCACAATTATTCGGCACGTTTCTGATATTGGGATTCCTCGGAATCTCCTGCTCCTTCATCTTCGTGCCGCTGAATGCTATTCTCCAATGGAGATCACCGCCCGATCGGCGTGGCGCCGTCATCTCGTTTTCCAACACCTGCGTCTTCACCGGAATCCTATTGGGCTCGCTGGCCGGGGGCTCACTCGCCAATGTCGGTTACTCGACAAGCAGCATTTTCCTTATCACCGCAGGAGTGACCATAGGCGGCACGCTGTGGGCCCTCTGGCTAATGCCGGATATCTTTCTCCGGCTCGTGCTCGTCATCTTAACGAACACGTTCTATCGCCTCCGCATTGTCGGCCAGCAGCATGTTCCCCAATCAGGCGGAGCGCTGCTCATCCCGAACCATATGTCGTTCGTCGATGGCTTCATCCTCATGGCTAGCGTCGATCGGCCCATACGGTTCGTGGTGGATGCCACCTATGCCACGCACCCGCTGTTCAAATGGCTGATGACCGCCATGAAGGTCATTCCGATTACTTCTGAGGGCGATACCCGCATGATCCTCCGGGCGCTGCGCAGCGCGGGGCAGGCGCTCGACGACGGAGAGATCGTCTGCATCTTCCCTGAAGGGCAGATCACCCGAACCGGCACGCTGCTGCCATTCCGTCGCGGCTTCGAACGGATTGTGAAGGGACGGCAGGTGCCGGTCATTCCCGTGCATTTGGATCGCCTGTGGGGCAGCATCTTCAGCTTTGAAGGCGGTCGCTTCCTCAAGAAATGGCCGGAGCGCATTCCGTATCCTTTGACAGTGTCTTTCGGCATGCCTTTGCCATCGGATACGCCGTCGCACACACTCCGCGATGCGGTTCGCACACTCGGAGAGGAAGCTTGGCGCCTGCGCAAATCCGGTCGTCGTACGCTGCATCGCGAATTCATCCATGCCATGAGGCGCCATCCCTTTCGCTTCACGATGGCAGATCAAAACCGTCCGCACGTGTCGTCGATCCAATCCCTGATCGGATCTATCGTACTTGCCAGAGTTCTCCGACAACATTGGGACGGTCAGCGCAATGTCGGCATTCTGCTCCCTCCGACCGTGGCCGGTGCACTCGTCAACGTGGCCGCTCCTCTCTGCGGAAAAACCAGTGTGAATCTGAACTACACGGTCGGCAAAACCGGCCTCGAAGCAGCCGTACGACTCGCCGGCCTGCGCACAATCGTCACCAGCCGAGTCTTCGTCGAGAAGGCCAAGTTGGAGTTACCGGATGGGCCGTCGGTCGTGTGGTTGGAGGATGTCGCCCGCACCATCGGCACCGGGCAGAAACTCGTCGCGACCCTCCTCGCCCTCTGCGCCCCTGCGCGACTGATCGAACAGGCCTGTGGACAGAACATCCCGCTGACAATGGACGATCTGGCCACCATCATTTTCAGCAGCGGCAGCACAGGAGAGCCGAAGGGCGTGATGCTCTCTCATTTCAATATCGATGCCAATGAGCAGGGAGCCAGCCAGGTCCTTCATCTCTATCAACATGAGCAAGTGCTTGGCATTCTCCCTTTCTTCCATTCGTTCGGCTATCTCGTTTTTTGGCTCGTCATGTTCAATAACGCGGGCATCGTCTTTCACCCCTCCCCGCTCGACGTCGTCGCCATCGGCGAACTCGTGAGCCGCTACCGCATCACGTTCCTCGTGACCACGCCGACATTTCTCCAGCTGTATCTCCGCCGTTGTACTCCGGAGCAATTCAGCTCGCTGCGCGTGGTCTTGACCGGCGCCGAGAAACTACCGGCACGATTGGCGCAGGCATTTGAAGATCGGTTCGGCCTCAGACCGATTGAGGGCTACGGCGTCACCGAATGTGCTCCCGTCGTCGCCGTCAATTGTCCAGACTTCCGGGCCGCCGGATACTTCCAACCGGCCTCTAGGCGGGGAACAGTCGGTCAACCGCTGCCCGGCGTGTCTGTGCAGATTGTCGATCCCGATAGCTTCGCCTCATTGCCCCCCGAAACACCGGGAATGTTGCTGGTCAAAGGTCCCAACGTCATGAAGGGATATCTGGGCCGTGAGGATCTGACGGCCAGCGCCATACGAGACGGCTGGTACATTACAGGCGACATCGCGAAATTGGACGAAGATGGGTTCTTGACGATCACCGATCGGCTCTCGCGCTTCTCGAAGATCGGTGGTGAAATGGTCCCACATGGCCGCGTGGAAGAGGCATTGCAGCAGGCCGCCGGCTCCGACATACAAGTCTTTGCCGTCACCAGCATTCCGGACGAACGCAAGGGCGAGCAACTCGCCGTCCTTCACACCCTGGAGGAGTCCCAGATTCCCGGCATCGTGGCCAAGCTCACAGCAAACGGCCTACCGAACCTGTATATTCCAACACGCACGAATTTCATCAAAGTCGACACCCTGCCACTGATGGGCACTGGGAAAATGGATCTGCGAAGTTTAAAACGAATCGCGCTGGAGCGACTCCAGGAGCCTGAAACGTGAAACGTCATTCGTGAAGCGTATCTCGCAAGATACGTACGACGAG
>JAQBES010000244.1:0-2938 GCA_032123755.1 Nitrospirota bacterium | reverse complement strand
TCGGCGATTGCAGCAGAAGTGTTCATGAGTAATGCGGGCTAAGAGTGAGCGACAGGCCTTCGGCTACAGTTCTTTCGGAAAAACTTGAGTAAATGGGTGCACTTCGACTCGTTCAAAGATACCGTGGACGGTATAGGGGTCTTCGCGAGCGAAACGTTGCGCGTCTTCCAGCGAGTCCGCTTCGATGACGATAAGACTTCCTGTTTTATCCGTGAGCGGACCTGCTAGCACGACCCGGCCTTGCGAATCGAGGGGTTCCATATTGGCGAGATGTGCCGAGCGATAGATTTTTCGCTTGGCCTCTCCGTCGGGACCGTCAAATCCGAGAATGACAAATTTCATAAATGTGTTGAGGGTTGAGGCTTAAAATTCTGACATCAGGCTAGGTCCTCTAGCGGGCAACGATCTTTATAGCCGGTGGTCGTTTCATGCCACCAGCGAACTTCTTGTTCTCCGAGCTTCCAGCAGAGGTAGACTACTCGGCCGTCACGAAGATGGGGAAAGTCACAGAGGCCGAGGTCCAGGTCCTTCACCAGGATGCCGAGTTCCTGAATCGCCTGAAGATTCGTACTGACTTGTTGAAGGCCTGAGATGTAGAGATGTCCAACGGTACTGCCCCCGCCATATTCGGCCTGGGCGCTGGCTTTTTTAATCTCTTCTTTCGTGCGGGCCAACACGGCCTTGGCTTGCTGAATCGATGTCAATTTGGAATTGAGCTGGGGGATGAGGTGATTGGCCTCGGACAATGTAAATATTCGCTCGTGCTGTCCGTGTTCGTCGTCGTGCGCCATGGTGTGCTCCCGCGAAGCTCTTCATTTAGCACACCACTCTTTTGCGCTGCAACCTCAGGCGTCAGAGCAATGCTGTTGTCAAGAAGAGCCGGGGTCTGCTGGACTGGCTCAGCGCGAAGGGGGTAGCGGAAAACGAGATATCCTGTTGACAAGGAGTGTAGATAGCAAGTTACTGAGCCGACCACCAAATAGTGCGTAGTTCATCGAGCGGCATAGCGGACATGTTTCTCGCGAAACAGGTTGGTGATCATCTGCGGTTGCTTCTGGCGTCGATACAAATGGCTACGCACAATGGCCATGAGCTCGATCCGATTGGTCGGTCGGCTCTTGCCGAGCCCGTTGGTCTTGACGTCTTGATTCAGCAATTCATCGGGGTTCAGCTCTGGGCAGTAGCCCGGCATCCGAATCAGCCGGAGCCGGGACGCGTGCGTGGCGGCAAAGCGCGTGACTTTCCCAGATTTGTGCACCGGATGCCCGTCCACGATCAGATAGATCTTGCCGGCGATCTGTTTGAGCAGCCGCTGCAGAAACACCACAAACACAGGCGCCTTGAACTTCCCCTGAAACACCATGAAGGCCAGTGCCCCTTTGTTCGTGATGGCCGAGATCATGTTGCACCCGAAGCGCTGGCCGGTGGCCCGTATCTCGGGGGTATGTCCCACCGGGGCATAGCTCGTACCCGTGACATGGTCGCTACGCAGGCCCATCTCGTCACCCCAATAGATCGCCGCCTTGTCCCGTCTGGCCTGCCGGGCAATCGCTGGGTATTCCTGTTTCAGCCACCGTGCGATGGCCACATCGTTCCTCTCGTAGGCGCGCCGCACCGGCTTCTGCGGGCTCAAGCCCCAAGCCCGCAAGTAACGCCCCACGGTGACCAGCGACACCGCGATCCCATACTCTCGCGCAATCAGGCTCGCGACCGCCGCGCGCGTCCAGAGATAGAACGGCAGCTTCAGCTGATCGGGCAGCTTGCCCACGATCAGGCTCCGGATGCGCTGCGCGTGCGCGACGCGCAACCGTCCCCCCTCTCCAAGCCGGCGGCCCCGGCGCTTCGGCTTTAAGGCGCGCAGCCCGCCCACCTTGTCGATCGCCACCCACTTGTTCACCGCACGCAGGCTCACCCCGTAAGTCTTTGCCGCTGCGGTCTGTCTGAGACCTGCGCGCACGGCTTTGATGGCCAGCCGCCGTACGTGCGCCTGTGCCGCTGGAGCCAGGGTCCTGGCATCGTCTTGTCTGTGCATACCACATTATAACATACTACGCACTATTTAGTGAACTGATCAGTAAAGACAATGAAAGGGCAGCTTAGAGAGTCTAAGGTTTCAAGAGTTTGAGAACTGGAATTCTTGGATGTTTTGTGGACAGCAGACCTGCGGTTTACGAATTTCAAATAGTCCCACCTCCGACAATCTAACCCCACAAGAAACCACACAACAGGATACGCCTGACATGGGGGTAGATGGGGACGATTTGTCCTGTCCTGGTAGCGGCGCGGTAGCAGACTTGGATAGTGAGAACGGAAAGAAACAATGAAGGACCTAAATAAGTCCGTTTCTTATCTTGCCGGAAATTTCCGCGAGGTAATACCCAATCAATGCCCGATCATCGTCGGAGTTCCCAGCGGAAACCACTGTGTGGCTGGCACAGCGTCAGATCGCTTCGGCGGTCGTTGGATCGATGACCGATTGCACTTCCTCCACGCTGGTGATCGGGAACTGTCCGGCTTTGGCGTGCTGACGAATCAGGTCAGGATTCGAAGCGATATACACACAGTAAATTTTGTTTGCTGTGATGTAGCTTTCGCGCCACTGGATTTCAGGACCCATGTTTCTCAGTACAGAACAGGACTTCTGGGCGATGGAGTTGAGTTGAGCGGAATTCAACTGCCCAGCTCCAGGAAGCTCACGCTCGACAATATATTTCGGCATGATTGTCCCTCCTTGAAATTGTAAGAGCAGCAATTATTGCCGAGCGAACATTTCTATTCAAGTCGTAATATTCGGTACTGTAGATAGCACATCATCTGTCCGCTTTTTGTAGCACGTGATCTGTCCGGTTTAGGGTGCGCCCTCAAGGAGGGCCACTATGACACGGGCGAGGATCCTACAGGAGGTGAGACAGATGCGGTTTGAAGAACTGTATGCTCG
>JAQBES010000243.1:0-2919 GCA_032123755.1 Nitrospirota bacterium | reverse complement strand
CTCGACATCCACTCACTCAGTCCTTCGGAACCTACAGGACGAATCATGAAGGTACGATACGAATACGATGGCAACGGATTGATGCGCCTACTGGCGACCGAACCGGCCACCATCGTCACCTTTAACCTGAAAGCTGAAGGTGAAATGGACGGGTTATCGGATTTCCCTCACGAACCGGACGAGGCCAAACGGCAATTGGCTCGAACTGCTGCGGTCACGAATGTATTCCTTAGCCTTCGCTTGGCCCACACTCAAGTAACTGGAATCGAAACCGGTGAGGCGAAATAGAGAATGCAACCGATCGGGCGATTGGTTCTTAAGGACGCAGCGATGAACCTGGGAAGCACTGAGATGAAGCGCGAGCAGCCTATGGCAGGGAGCAGAGGCCTACTCCTTCCCGGCTTGTCGTTGACGGTCTGCCTGTTGGCTCCCATCGCGATCCTGGCATTGACTCTGCCCGACGAATACCTGTCGTTGGATGGCGAAGGTGAAGCCGTGTTCGCGGTGTTCCTCTTGAGCCCCTATCTGGTGCTGGCGCTGTTTGCCTGGGGACACCGCCATCGCCGTCGCGAGTCAATCGCCTTGTTCCTTCTGACGATGGCGCTGGTCGTATTTGGAGTCTGGCTGCTGGCGGCTGACGCGAGCGGCTACCGCACGGCGCTGAAGGCTGGGAGTTAAAGGGAATCATTTATGAACTCGGCTTGCACGCGTATTTCATTTTCGCTCGTCAAGTCGACAACTAGGCAAGGAGATACTCTCATGTTTATTCCCGTGGTCATCGTCATACCGATCGTGCTGGCAGCGAGCGTTGTGTTTGGAATCACCCGTTGGCAACAATCGCTTGGCAAGATTATGGCGGTTCTTGGTGGTCTGCTCTTTATTGCTCTGGCGGCGTTTACACTCCTTGTTCTGTTTCTCGCCGAAAGTGCCCAACGTGGGGCGCCGTTCTAGACCGGATTGAGGTGATAATCTCAAGCAAGGAGAACCGTCAGCGGTTAGCTACGGTTAGTTGGGACAAGCGAAAGGTGTAGGAACCCAATTCGGCCAATAACAGCCCTGATGAATCAAAGGTGCGCAGCGTCGAAGCGTGCTTTCCGGTTCCTGACACTTTGAAACCTTCAATTCACCCAGCCAGGAAACATGCCAAACGGAAGGAAGTGAGATCATGACACACGAAGAACTTCTCCGCGAACAACGTCAGGCGCTAAACGCCGCCATTAACAAGCGGGATCTGGAAACCATGAAGTCGGTCGTGCATCCGAGTTACGTCGGCAAGGGGAAGCTCGGTGCGTCCATGGACTATCCAGCGATGATGCGGCTCGTGGAGAGTCTGCCCAAGGATTTCGTTTCGGCAGTCGAAGTAGAGTCCATCGAGGTCTCGGGCGACAACGCGAAACTGGTGGTGCGGCGGACTGAGGGACGACCCGGTCATGCCATCACGCACTGGAGAGGCGTCGTCGCCGGAATAGCCGTCGGTGTGACCGGATGGAGCGCCGCCGGGCAGGTCGTAGCGCAGCCACAAGGGCTGTGGGGGGCTGTGGCTTCGGTTGCGACTTTTGTGGCGATGATCTGGCTGGCTTGTTTTTTGAGGCCACGCTCGGGCGAGGTCCGGGCTCAGGAAACCTGGCGAACGATCGATGGCCGCTGGCTGCTGGCTGAGGAGCGGCAATTGTGAACACGACTCACATTTTGAAAACGACGCTCTGTGGAACAGTGATTGGATTGCTGCTGGGCGTGCTTTCCGGCGGTCTCTGGTCGGCGCTGTTTGGACAGCCGTTTTCCGGCGCAACCGGGTTGAAGGTGTTTCACTTGGGAATGTTCTTTCCTGGACTGGTCATCGTGGCGCCGGTCACGGCGGGAATTGGTGCCGTGTGCGGTGCGAGTGCGGGTTGGATGCGACGAAGGAAAGGCTCGCGCGACGGCCGCGACGTTGAATGAAACCTGAGTTGATCGCAGTCACATTGTGAAATTCACTGCTCCGATTCGCGGGGGATCTCGCTGATGACGTCAAAACCCGTTCCGAAGAATCAGCATTCACAAGGCCGTCGCGTCGGATGGATCACGTTACTCGTTGCGCTGATCGGTTTCGCGTTGGGAGTCTGGCGCTCGCTTACCAGGATAGCGGCGGAGCACTTGGGGCACTTCACCCGTTTGCCATCGAGCTTCTCGTGGGCTTGGAATTTGGTACCGCACCCGGCGCATTGGAGGTGAATGGCCATGATTGTGTCCTCTGAGTTGGTTTCGAGCCGGTGGGCCGCGATGTGACGACTTTCCGGGGTTCCAGAACACTTCGTCAAGAAACTAAGAGCCTGTCCTCCTGCAGAATGGGGCGCGCCTTGCGCGCCTCGTTCCTGGCCGGTGACCTGCTGAACGAATTGCGAGCTGCGAATCCGCGTCACTACGAGCCAATCACTGGTCCCGCCCCGCTGATTGCTTCACCAACCGCCCAATGCGAGAATCCTTTCCGCAGCGCGCCCTGCAGAGCGTAGTTCGGGCTCTACTCCCTACAGGTACCTGACTTCTGATGGGAGTAATGCGATGTCTTCCAATCTCGACGACGTTTCCCGCGACGATCCGCGACTGAACGAAATACTGGCGAAGTATCTGCAGGCGGCGGAGTCAGGTGACCCGATCGATCGAGAACAGATAATTCAAACGCATCCGGAGTACGCGGACGAGTTGCGGGAGTTCTTCGCTGACAAGAGTCAGATCGATAAGCTTGCGGGCGACGCGGTCGGGAAGGGGTCGATCGACGCCCCGACGCTGCCGCCGGATAGCGTCACTCGTCTGGATGTTCCAACTCTTGAATCTTCCGCCTCCGTCACCGTCGCTCCTCGTCCCGGTACGATCGTGCGGTACTTTGGTGACTACGAGTTACTGGAAGAGATTGCCCGCGGCGGGATGGGCGTCGTCTACAAG
>JAQBES010000242.1:0-11688 GCA_032123755.1 Nitrospirota bacterium | reverse complement strand
GGTTGCACAGCGGACTTACCGAGGCATCAACGCCCTACATATTCGTGGTCGCATGCGACATGCCGTTTCTCGATCCGGCGGTCATTGCTCAGTTCACGAGTCGAAGAGCCACCGCAGACATTGTGATGGCGAAACTTGCGGGCCGGTTACATCCGATGCATGCGTTGTATGGCCAACGATGCCTACCGGTCGTGGAACAAATGATTCGGGCACAACAGCTCAAGATCCAAGACATGGTGTCGCAGACGTCTCTTCGTGTGCACTATGTCACCGAGGCGGATCTGCTCACCCTCGATCCCTCCGGGCGTTCCTTTCATAACGTGAATACACCGGCGGATCTTGTGTTGGCGCGGTCCCTGGTGGCTCGGGTACCTCCCTCAGGACAATCGTAATGCCCACCGTGAGAAGGACGATCGTGATGATCCATCCCGGCGGCCTTGGCGATGTGCTTTTGGCGGTCCCGGCCATGGCTCGATTGCGGACCCGCTTTCCCAACCATCGGCTGGTGCTCTGTGCAGAGGACCAGATCGCGAGGTTGCTCCTCGCGTGCCGCATCATTGATGCCTGGACCTCCGTGCAGGGGCGCGCCTGCGCGGGCTTGTTCGCCGGCGCGGACCAGGTCACGGGTCAGGTTCAGACATGGTTGGAAGGCTGCGATCTTGCCATTGGCTGGATGCAGGATCTTGATGGCAAGTTGAGTGAGACCCTGAAGGCAGTCGGCGTCCGAGAGGTTATCGTAAAGTCTCCGTTCTCGACTTCAATTCGAGCGACACATCAACGCGACCGATTTCTTGAAGCGATCAATGAGGCACCGTTTGACGATGCAGAAGACGTCCTGTTGGCGACGACAGAATTGCTCCACCGTCTCGGACGAGCCTGTCTTGAAGCGGCAGGCCTGTCAATTGGAGAGTCTCTTGTCGTCATCCATCCGGGGAGTGGGAGTGCCCATAAGTGTGTGGCACCGGAGCTACTCGCGAATGTAGTTGGCGCGCTTCAGATTTCCGGGGCGACACCGGTGATTCTCGAAGGGCCGGCTGACCGAGAGCCGGTTGAGCGTGTTCTCCAGTCATGCGTGACCCCACCGATCGTCCTGAAGGGCCTCGATGTTCTTACCGTTGCCGGGGTGCTTGCTCAGGCACGGCTCTTTGTCGGGCAGGACTCGGGAGTCACACATATGGCGGGGCTGATGGGGGTGCGTACGGTTGCTCTGTTTGGGCCGACTCATCCTGCTCGCTGGGCTCCCCGTGGTACCCATGTTACCGTGATGCAAGCCACTCCTTGCCTCTGCCAATCCTGGGGCGACATCAGCCGGTGCGAGAAAAAACCTTGTCTCGAGATGTCTCAGGAGTATCTCATGGCACTCTGTCTTGCACCCCTCAAGGAGGCTGCGGATCGACAGAGAATTCCATCCGGCTGCCTTGTCACTGACTATCCCGTATGCTAGAGTGACCAGTTCGTTTTCTCTTTCATTGCTAAGGACTTAGGAGCTCTTTTCTTGTCCAGCGGGGTCGTTCAGGAAAAGGTCACCAGCGCGCTCCTTGGAGCGCTCAATGGGGCCAAAAAGAAAGGTCAACTGAAGACGGAATCATGGCCTCAGCTGAGTCTGGATGCTCCCAAACGTCCTGAATGGGGAGACTTAGCTTCGACGGTCGCCATGTCTCTCGCGGTGTCCGAGCAACGAGCACCCCACGACATTGCCCAAATTATCATCGACAATCTTGCCCAGCGCGAGCAGCTCTTCGACCGAGTCGAGATCGTCAGGCCAGGGTTCCTCAACCTCACGGTCAAGCCCGCCATCTGGCAGGAAGTGCTTAGAGAAATCGAGATGCAAGGATCAGCCTACGGGCGAGCCGAGATGGGGCAGCGACGTCGCGTCCTGGTGGAGTATGTGAGCGCGAATCCGACCGGTCCGTTGCATGTGGGCCATGGGCGTGGCGCCGCGGTCGGGCAGGCAGTGGCGAACATGCTCAAGGCGGTCGGGTATGACGTCGTGAGTGAATACTATATCAACGACGCCGGCCGGCAGATGAAATTGTTAGGGACCTCCGTCTATGCACGGTATGAGGAGTTGTCGAACCGGCCGGTAGACTTCCCGTCAGAGGGGTATCACGGGGCCTATATTACCGCCGTGGCCGAGCGAGTAAAGCAACAGTTCGGGCCCGAGCTGACCGGACGTGCGGCCACAGAAGTCGAGGAGCGTTGTCGAACGTTCGCCTATCAGGAACTGCTGGGCCTGATTCGCGAGGATCTGAAATCCTTCGGAATCGAGTTCGAGTCGTGGTTCAGCGAGGCCGCTCTCGTGAACTCAGGGGCCGTCCAACGAGTCCTGGATGAATTGAAGTCACAACAGTTCCTATTTGAACAGGAAGGTGCCTGGTGGTTCAGATCCTCGGCATTCGGTGACGAGAAAGATCGTGTCGTGCGGAAACAGGACGGCGAGTACACCTATCTGGCATCCGATATCGCCTACCACCAGGATAAGCTGCGGCGCGGATACGATCTCCTCATCGACGTGTGGGGCGCGGATCATCATGGCTACATTCCTCGCATGCAAGCGGTCGTGCAGGCTTATGGGTATCCGAAAGATCGCCTCCAGGTCGTGCTGGTCCAGATGGTAAATTTGTTGCGCGGCGGAAAAAAAGTGGAAATGTCGAAGCGGGCTGGCGAGTTCATTACGATGCGCGAAGTCATCGATGAAGTCGGGGCCGATGCGGCCAAGTTCTTTTTCTTAATGCGCGATTCCAACTCGCATCTCGACTTTGATTTGGAACTGGCCAAACAGCGTTCAGCCGATAATCCCGTGTACTACGTGCAGTATGCCCATGCCAGGATCGCCAGCCTCTGGCGCGTCGCGGCCGCGCGAGGCATCACCTGTCCCCTGCCGAGCGAGTCGGATTTAACGGTACTGACCGACCCGGATGAATTGGGGCTGATTCGAAAGCTCTCTGCCTATCCCTCGGTCCTGCAGGGCAGTGCGATGGCCTACGAGCCTCACCGGATGACCTATTACCTCCAGCAATTGGCCGGGCTACTGCATACGTTTTATAACAAGCACCGAATTCTCCCTCCCGCTGCGGACCGGGATCTATTGGCGGTCACGCCGGAGGGATTGATCTCAGGAGAGGGGCTGCAGAAAGAGGGGCTGACCCCCGAACGGACTGCGGCGAGATTGGCGCTGATGCGAGGAATCCAGCAAGTTTTGAAGAATGGACTCGGTGTGCTCGGGATTTCTGCACCGGACCAGATGTAGCCAGTAAGGGGTGCTGTGGACTTTTCAGTGCAACAGGCTGATTGTGAGACGAATGCGCGGTTGGGCAGACTCAGCACCGCCCATGGCATGATCGACACGCCGGCCTTCATGCCGGTCGGCACGATGGGGCCGGTGAAAGGGATTGATCCAGCCGACCTAGAGCAGCTCGGCTTTCGTCTCATGCTGAACAATGCCTACCACCTCTATCTGCGGCCTGGGCATAAGGTCGTGGCCGAGATGGGTGGATTGCATCGGTTCACCGGGTGGCCGGGAGCCATCTTGACGGACAGCGGTGGGTTTCAGATTTTCAGTCTCGCCAAATTGTGCAAGGTGACGGACGAAGGTGTGAGCTTTCAGTCGCATCTCGATGGGTCAACGCATTTCATCACGCCGGAGACCGCCATCGAGATCGAAGAAGCGTTGGGGGCCGATATCATGATGGCGTTCGATCACTGTGTGGCCTTGCCGGCTGAGAGGGAGGTCGTGCGTGATGCCGTGCGACGGACCACCCTCTGGGCACAACGTTGTCAGGCTAGCCGGCGCCGTACGGATCAAGCCCTCTTTGGGATCGTACAAGGCGGCTTGGATGTAGATCTCCGCGTGACCTCGGCGCGTGACCTCGTCGGGCTTGGCTTCGAGGGCTACGCGGTCGGTGGGCTCTCGGTGGGAGAATCGAAGGCAGAGATGTATGCCATGTTGGATGTAACCATACCGGAGCTGCCGGCTTCGAAGCCGCGGTATTTGATGGGTGTGGGGATGCCGGAGGATTTGATCGAAGGTGCGGTGCGCGGGGTCGACCTGTTCGATTGCGTGGTGCCCTCGCGCCATGGGCGGACCGGCTCGCTCTTTACGAGTTTCGGGCGAGTGGTGATCAAGCAAGCACGGTATCTTCGCGATGAACGGCCGATCGATCAGGCCTGTGGCTGTCCGGTCTGCGCGCGCTACTCGCGTGCCTACCTGCATCACCTCTTTCAGGTGAAAGAGATGCTGTCGTCGAGACTGAATACGATTCACAATCTCTGGTACTTTGCCGATCTGATGGACCAGGTGCGGTCAGCGATCGCACAGGGGACGTTACGGTCGTTCCGGGACGAGTTTTACCGATCCCGCGAGCGGGCTGCAGCGGACGTCTCAGCTGCTGACATGGCTGAGGTCGATGCGTACCGGCATGCCGGATGGGACTAGCAGGATGTGGGAAAACTTGGTTTACACACAATACACTGGTGAAATTTTAGATCTGGTGCTGCTGCCAGAATAGCTTCAGGATGCTGAAAAAAGGCCGTCCAGCAAGGCCGCAGCGAGCGAAGAGGCGAGGCGTACGCTTCGGTAGGTTGAGCTTCTGAGCGATGCGAGAACGATGCTGGCGGTCTTTTTCAGCATCCTGCTAACCCTGTCGAAAAGGAGTGGATATGGTCATGCAATCGGTCGTAATGGCTCAAATGTTCGGTGGAGGGGGCTCTGGTTCCAGTACGTTCCTATCCCTCATTCCGTTCGCGCTGATCTTTGTCATTTTCTATTTCTTGGTTATTTTGCCGCAACAAAAACGCACGAAACAGCAGAAGGCGTTGCTGGAGGCCCTGAAGAAGGGCGATAAGGTGGTCACGGCGTCGGGTATCTGGGGCACCGTGACGAATCTCGGGAAGGAGACGGTGACGCTGCAGATCGCCGATAGTACGAAGATTCGGATGCAACGGGACCAGGTTGCTCGATTACGCGGCGGCGACGAAGAGGACAAGGATAAGGACTCATAGGTTGCGGAATACTATTGCGGCATGCAGGAAACCCAATGGCCCACAGGTCATGGACAACAGATGAATATCCCGCAGGATGCTCAAAAAATCCGTCCAGCAAGGCCGCAGCGAGCGAAGAGGCGAGTCGAACTTTGTGTCGTACGTCGAGTTTCTGAACGAGGCGAGAACGAAGCTGGGCGGACTTTTTCAGCATCCTGCTCGTAGTCCGCGAATGACAAAGGGGTTACAGACCACATGAAAAAAGTGGGTGGGCGGTTAACATTGTTGGTGTTGGTGGTGGTGTTGTCGGTGATCTTCTTTATCCCGTCCTATCAGCCGTTCTATCAGGCGTTGCCTGGCTGGCTGAAGATGGTGATGCCGAACAAAGGCATTACGCTGGGATTGGATCTCCAAGGCGGGATTCATCTCGTCATGGAGGTGGATGAAGATCGTGCGGTCGAAATCGCCGTCGATCGATCGGTCGTGTCGCTTCAGGATTTGTTGGTCGATAAGAAAATTCCCGTCGAGTCTGTCATGCGGACGGGACCGACCCAGGTCACGATCCAGTTCCAAAACGCCGAACTCAAGGCGCAGATCCAGAAGATGATCGATGACTATCCGACCTTCAGCGAGACGGAGTCTGCTGGATCGGCCAACCGGCTGGTGTGGGAATTGCGGGAGATCGAGGTCAAGCGAATCAAGGACTCCGCAATCAACCAGGCACTGGAAACGATCCGGAACCGCATTGACCAGTTTGGCGTGGCAGAGCCGATGGTGCAGCGGCAAGGGTTGAAGCAGATCGTCGTGCAGTTGCCCGGTGTCAAAGAGCCCAAGCGCGCCAGGGATCTGATCAAAGAAACGGCGTTGCTCGAATTTAAGATGCTCGACGAGGACAACCAGCTGAAGCTCGATCTGCCCGCCCGTATTCCGAAAGACAAAGAGGCGGAGATTCTGAAACAGGCCGAGGCTAAGCTGCCCGAAGGCGATCAGATCCTCTTCGAACGGGGAGTCGATAAAGACAGCGGCCGCGAATACCGGATTCCCTATCTTGTGAAAAAGCGGGTCATGTTGACCGGCGATGTGTTGAGCGATGCACGAGTCTCGATTGGTCAATTCAACGACCCCTACGTGTCGATCTCATTTGACGCCAAGGGTGGTCGGGAATTCGAACGGATTACGGGCGACAACGTCAAGAAACGAATGGCCGTCGTGCTCGACAACACGATTTACTCGGCGCCGGTGATTCAGGACCGTATTACCGGGGGGCGCGCGCAAATCACCGGGACTTTTTCAATGCAAGAGGCGAACGACTTGGCCATCGTGCTTCGGGCCGGCGCCTTACCGGCTCCGCTCAAGATCATTCAAGACCTCACAGTCGGACCGTCGCTGGGGAAGGACTCCATCGAGAAAGGTGTGCAGGCCACGCTGTTTGCCGGTGCCATCGTGGTGCTGTTCATGATCGTGTATTACAGGATGTCCGGGGTGATTGCGGACTTTGCAGTGATGCTCAATCTATTGTGTTTAATCGGAGCCCTGTCTGCGCTGAACGCAACCCTGACCTTGCCGGGGATCGCCGGAATCGTGCTCACGATCGGGATGGGCGTCGACTCGAACGTCCTGATCTTCGAGCGTATTCGTGAAGAGCTGCGACTGGGGAAAGCGGTTCGGCTGGCGGTGGACGGAGGATATGACAAGGCGCTGCTCACAATTGTCGACTCTCACGTGACGACCTTGATCACAGGGGTGGCGCTGTTCCTCTTCGGCACGGGGCCGATCAAAGGATTTGCCGTGACCTTGTGTCTCGGAATCGGGATCAATCTGTTTACGGCCTTGATCGGCACCAAGGTCATCTTCGACCTCTTGAATCAACGACAGAAAGTGGAACAGTTAAGCATTTAGTCGAAGGAGCCGGCATGTTAGAGATCCTCGGGAAAACCACTATCGATTTCATGGGGAAGCGCCGCTGGGCCTTTATTTTTTCCAGCATCATGGTGGTGCTGGGAATTGTGGCGGTTGTTCAGATTGCCAGGGGGGCGGCGAATCTCGGCATTGATTTCGCGGGCGGGACCGCGGTGCAGCTGAAGTTCGACCAAGCGATCCGGATCGACGAAGCGAGGAAAGCCTTGGAGGCCAACGGTCTGGGCAACGCCGAACTGCAAGAGTTCGGTCAGGAGAACAAACTCCTGATCCGCCTGAAGGCCTCGACTACCATCGAGGAGAAGGTCGCCGAACGGGTCGTGGCGGTCTTTACGAAGGAGTTTTCCTCGAACCATTTCGTGGTCGATTCCAGCACGGAAATCGGACCGACCATCGGGCAGAAGCTTCAACAGGATGCCCTCATTGCGATCCTCGTTTCCTTTGCCGGGATCATTCTCTATGTGGCGGCGCGGTTTGAACTTCGCTTCGGCATCGCCGCGGCTCTGGCGACCTTCCATGACGTGTTGGCAGTGTTGGGTGCCTTTTACATCCTGGACAAGGAAATTACCTTGCTTGTCGTGACGGCATTGCTGACGTTAGCCGGCTATTCGATGACTGATACGGTCATCGTGTTCGATCGTATCAGGGAAAATCTCCGGATGCGACGGCGGGATAGCGAAGAAACGATCATCAACAATGCGGTCAACCAGGTCTTGAGCCGCACGATTGTCACTAGTTTGACCGTTGTACTGGTGCTGGTTCCGTTGGCGCTGGCTGGTGGAGATGTCTTGCACGACTTCTCTCTCGCCCTGTTATGGGGCGTGATCTTCGGGACCTATTCGTCAATCTTTGTCGCGAGTCCGTTACTGTTGCTCTGGCCGGGAGCGTCCGGGCGGCTGTTGCAGCGCTCATAGAGCGCATCTGTTGATCTAATGATCTGTTGAGTTGTCGAAAATTTAGAACATGCATCAGATCAACAGATTCCTGAATTGCCTCATGTTCATGTAACTCGGCCAGGCAAGACTCCTGGGATCAGGCCTAGGAAGTAACGTGCCCATCAAGGGCAACCCATGACACTCTGGAGTCGGTCTCACAGTCTCCAGCGCAAGATCATCACGGCGATCGTGCTGGTCGGACTTCTGCCCCTGACCGTTCTGCTTGCGCTCACCTACGTCGAGGAGCGGCGCGCGCTGCGCGAAATGACCGGCGCCAACTTCAAAGAAGTTGCCGTGGAAGCCGCTCGCCGCATCGAAATGCAAGTCAGTCGCGGGATGAACGAGGCCCAGCAGCTCGCCACGACCCCCTTTCTCCGCACCGCCGTCACCGAAGCCAACCGCACGTATGAGGGAAGGGATGCCCGAAGCATCCAGGGCATGATCAAGGATTGGCAGCAGCGGTGGCATCAGCGTGATAAGCAAAGCGAGTTTCCCCTCTTCATCAATCGCATCGTCACGAACTACCTCATCCGGTGGCACGATATCCGTAAATCGGACTATGTCGGGATCCTGGTGACCGACCAGCAGGGGGCGCTGGTGGTCAGTTCCATTCCACAAGTGGAGTACTTTTACGGGAAGACGCCGTGGTGGCAAGCGGTGGTGAAAGGGGGAAGTCTCAGGGGCTATGTGAGCGAGATCGCCTTTGATCCAGGTTTCGGGACTCACGTGGTCGTGGTGGCGGAGCCAATTCTGGACGATACAAAGGGGACGGTGATTGGGGCGGTCACAATTCTGTTACGTCGAGACACGATCTTTCATGCCATTGCCGAGGTCACCATCGGGGCGACCGGCCATGCGATGTTGTTCAGCTCCGATGGTGTTCCTGTGATCTGTCCGGTCCTGGCCCCGGAAGAGCACACAGTAAGGCCCGAGTTGATCAGTGCCCTCGGTGGGCTCAAGGCTGGTTGGACCGTTGCCGCAGACGATTCGCATGGGAGCCGGAACGCCCTGATCGGATTCGCTCCAGTTCGACTTGGCGAGAGCTTGGCCCCGGGGAGCCTCGGAGGAAATCAGTGGATCACCGTGGTGCGGCAGGATCCCCAGGAGACCTATGCGCCGCTCGCCGAACTCGTGGCGAAAGTGCTGCTCTATGGGCTGCTCGTGCTCGCCGTACTGTGGGGAACAGGGCTGGTCGTCGCACGGCGGATTGCCCGTCCCATTCAGTTGTTGCACGACGGGGTGCGTGAAATTGGAAGCGGACGATTGGACCGCAGACTGGAGCTGCAGACCGGCGATGAAATTGAAGGGCTCGCCGATGCGTTCAACCAGATGGCGGAGAATCTCCAACGATCGTTTGCGCAGATCGAACAACGCGTGGTGGATGTGCACCGTCTGGAAGAAAAATACCGCGATTTGATCGAGCATTCTCCGGAGATGATCTATCAATTGAACCGGAGTGGCCGCTTCGTCCATGTGAACAAGACGGGGCTCGAGAAGCTGAAATACACCCTCGATGAGATGCTGTCGATGCGGCTCTGGGACCTCGTGCCGCGTGGCCAGGAGGCACTCGTATTGCAATTTCTTGAACGATTGGTGGCACAAGGGCGCAGTTCGATGGAGACGGTGTTTTTGGCCAAAGACGGTCACCCGATCGCCGTGGAGATTCACGCCACGGCGCTGATGGATCAAGAGCGGGGCGGGCTGGTTCACTCGCGCGCGTTTGTCCACGACGTGACCGAACGCCACCGGCTTGAGCAACAACTGCAAGAATACACGACGAAGCTTGAACAGGCCGTGTCAGAGCGGACGCAACAGCTCGCGGCCTCGCAGTCGCGGTACAAGGCGTTGTTCGACTTGGTGGCGGACTCGGTGTTTATGGTGAATCCGAGTGGTATGATCGTAGCTGTCAACAAACGTGAGGAGCAAGCTCTGGGATATGCAGAAACGTACGTCGTCGGCCGCTGTCTGCTCGAAGTCGTCCTCTCCGGCTATCACGACGCGTTGCGCGGATGGCTGAGCGACATCATCTCAGGTCAGCGGAAAGTGTCCACCCAGGAGATCATGGTGCGCCATGCCGACGGACTGGACATTCCGGCCGAAATGGATTTGATCCGAGTCGGAGAGGCCGACCAACTGTTGGTGATGGTGCAGTTGCGAGATATTACCGACCGGAAGCGGCTGGAACGGCAACTGGAGACGTATCGAGAAGAGTTGGAACATAACGTAAAAGAGCGTACCAGGGAAATTGAAGAGACCAAGCAGTATCTTGAAAATCTGCTAGAGAATGCCAATGATGTCATTTACACCCTCGATACCGAACAACGGTTCACCTATGTCAACAGCAAGATCGAAGCATGGGGCTACCGGAAAGACGATCTGCTCGGGCGCCCGTACCTGGCCCTTCTCTCCAAGCGACATCGAGGGAGGCGCCTCAAGAGTACTTTGGATATCGGTGCGAAGCAGGTCTATGAGGTCGAAGTGGTGACTCGCACGGGAGAGCCGAGGGCTGTGATGGTCAGTGTCTCCCCGCTGCATGCGGTCGAGGGAGCGATCCTGGGCGTGCTGGGCATCGCTCGTGACATGACCGAGACCAAGAAACTGGAGCAGCAGATCAGGAATTCTGAGAAACTGGCCTCGGTCGGAAGGCTCGCCGCAGGGGTGGCCCACGAAATCAACAATCCCCTTGGGGGCATCCTCAACTGTCTCTACAACTTGCGGAAAGGGACGCTGTCGCCGGGCCGGCAAGAAGAGTATCGGGTGTCGATGGAGGACGGTGTGCGGCGCGTCCAGAAGATTGTTCGGCAGCTCCTCGATTTCGCCCAGCAGCATGAGCCGGAGTTTGCGCTGACAGACATCAATCACGTCGTTGATCGGGTGTTGGTCTTGACGACGCATCTTTTTGCCCCGAACCGAATCGTGCTGGAAACAAGATTCGGTCAGGGGTTGCCGAATGTTATGGTCGATCGGCACATGATTGAGCAGGTGTTGATGAACCTGCTACTGAATGCGGTGCAAGCGATGAAAGACGGAGGGGTGCTGACGATCCGAACATCCGTGGTCGAAGGGATCTGCATGATTGAGGTGTGCGATACGGGATCGGGCATTCCGCCGGCAGTCCTACCGAGGATCTTCGATCCATTTTTTACGACCAAGAGTGAAGGCGAAGGAACCGGACTCGGCCTGTCGGTCAGTCTGGGTATCGTCGAACGCCATGGAGGAAAGATCTTGGTGGACAGCGAGGTCGGGAAGGGGACGACCTTTACCCTCTGTCTTCCAGTTTCCAGGGAACGTTCGTTGATGGAGCGGGTGTCATCATGAAGGGGCTCAGGATTCTGCTCGTCGATGACGAGCCGCTGATGCGGCTTTCGATGGTCGATGCGTTGGAGACGGTCGGCTATGACGTCGAAGCGGCCGCATCCGGGACGGAAGGGATCGAAGCCATCCGTCGACGGCCCTTCGATCTGGTGATCACCGATCTACGGCTGCCCGGCGCGGATGGGCTCACGGTGCTCAAAGCGACCAAAGAGCAGTCACTCCACGCCGAGGTCGTGGTGATTACCGCCCACGGATCGGTGGAAACGGCGGTCGACGCGATGAAGCTCGGGGCGTTCGATTACATCACGAAACCGTTTCAGATGGAAGAATTGTTGTTGATCGTTGAACGGATGGGCCGCGTCGTGACCTTGCGGCGCGAGAACCAGGACCTCAAGGAAGCGTTGGAGGACAAGTTTAGCTTCGGGGGTATTCTCGGAGCGAACAACCAAATGAGAGCCGTACTCGAGAAGATCAAGCTGGTGGCAGGAACAGATTCGACGACGCTGATTATTGGAGAGAGCGGAACCGGCAAGGAGCTGGT
>JAQBES010000241.1:0-5693 GCA_032123755.1 Nitrospirota bacterium | reverse complement strand
ATTGGCCGCTCTTGTCCGATGGTGTGGAGCAGCCCTAGGCCTCCTCGCTTCAAGAGCGACTGCGTCTTCTCCATAAACGTCGGGATGAATTGCTTCCCGACATGTTCAAACATTCCTACGGACACGAATTTGTCGAACTCGCCCTGAATGTTCCGATAATCCTCGAAGACGATCGAAATCTTCTCCGAAAGACCTTCCCGCTTTACCAAATCAACCGCATACTCGACTTGTTGTTTCGACAGTGAGCAGCCGACGCCGCGCACACCGTAGTGTTTCGCGGCATAGATGAGCATCCCGCCCCAGCCGCAACCGATGTCCACCAGTGTTTCTCCGGCCTTCAACTGAAGTTTCCGGCAAATGTGTTCGTACTTCTGCTGCTGTGCTTGCTCAAGCGTGTCGCTCTCATGGTGGAAGTACGCGCAGGAGTATGCCATGCTCTCGTCAAGCCACAGCTTATAAAAGTCGTTCCCGCGATCGTAATGGTGGGCAACGTGTTTTTGAGAACGCGAGAGCGTGTTGAGGGATGTCTGGCGTAGGTGCCGAATTGCGAGCTTCGTTTTCAGCCCGAGAGGCAGATTGAGGAACGCGGCGTCTGACCCGAAGCGAAGGAGTTGCTTAAAATCTCCTTCCACTTGAATATCTCCTGACATATACTCTTCGCCGAAGCCCAGCGACCCGCTTTCGAGCACATGCTCTGCTGCCTGCTTCGTCGTAAAGGTGAGAATAAACTGCGGCTCACCGGCACCGAACGATCTTTTGACCCCATCCCAAAACTGCACCTGAAAAGAAACATCTCGCGCATGCTCGCTTAATTGTTCGAAGAGTTGCTCGAAGGTTTTTCGCATGACCGTCCTCTTCCGGGTGATAGGACTTTGCTTTTGAGGGGGGCGCCTCAAGAAGCCCCCCACAGTTGTGTGTGATTAGCTCTTTCCCCGGTTCTTGTCAAGATGCTCAGGCGGAGGTGAAAGCCGACGAAGAGGCTGAGATGCTGTGTCGATAGAGGGCTCCCTGTCCTTGGCGGATGGAATGTCGCTAAGAATCGCTGGCTTGGGGGCAGGCATCAGAACCCTTCGTTGATCCTAGGATCCTGTCCGACATAGACCTTCTACTGCGGCGAACGATCTGCGGCCATCTGCGTCGTTCTCGGCCCGAAAAAATCCTCAATGTATTCCAGTGAATACACCTCCGGCTTTTCCGGGCCTGCGGCCTCGCAACTGACCGCACTTCCTTTGCCTCGTCACGAACGGCAATGTCGGACGGGTTCCTAGCCCGCATTATTCTCGAAGCATCTGCTATAAGTGCGGAGTAGGCGGCTGCGACGGGTAGTCTTGCCGTTCAGCCATTCAACAAACTGCATGAGTATGCCTCAGGGCATCACGGCTCCGAGTGCCCGTCTCGCTCCGCGTCTGCACGCTTTCGCGACGAACCTTCATGAATAATATGGGCTAGCGGGAAATCGCTTCCTGAACCAAGGCCAACATCCTTGGTAGTATCCCAATTGGAATTGGGATAGTTCGCCGTGCGGAGCGTCAACGAGTCGGCAGTCTCGTCATCCCGGACTCCCTCGGCCCAAGTGATTTCTGTCGTGGTGAGACACAGAACAATGGCAACGATAAGCACAGGCGACCAGTCGGGAGAGGGCAGGTACCGAAAAAGCTGGGTCAGCAACTCTCTTGGCGGTCAATCGCACATCCTTCTTAGGTTGTTATGGGGAATAACCGATACGAATCGTCTTGATCGTCTCAATCGAGTGGGGGGTTGTTTTCTATGAAAAAATAACCCAAAATGACACTTGTTCATCGATCATAATAAATTTGTCAAATCACTCAATTACAACACAAGAGGCGTAACGATGAAATTGCAGAATATTTTGTGGGTGGCAATTGTATTGATTATCCCCGGCAACGTCTGGGCCTATGGTGACGGCGGTAGCGGTGGCGCAGGATTTTGTAAGCAAATGACTTTTTCAGAATTCAAGCCAGCTAATACTGCAGAAGTGGCCCCACAATCTGCTTTTTCGTTCTTCGCCTCCGGTGCAACCTTTCCGAATACCATAAAGGTTACGATAAAAGGTGAGTCGGTACCGGTCACAGTGGCACCTAAAAGAAATGGGTTTGAGGCAACCGGCAAACTTCCTAACACAATAAAAGGAACCTTCGCAAAAATTAACATTGAGGCCAGGGGCGCCAATCAATGCGAAGTCACCGGCGGATGGTTGGTGAAAGTGACTGAGTAATCCCGGTAATTGGCTTGCGTGATGATTAGGTACTTTCGGAATGGAGTCGTCATAAGGTGTCGGGAGTTTTTGCAGAATAAGAGGGGGTCAGCTCAACCTGACCCCCTCTTCATTTTCCTGAAGGCATTCAGGGACATTTTCTGAATAAGGTCATTGGTCGTCTTTCTGCCTGCAGAGCCTAACCCGCATTATTCATGAGCGTTTCTGCTGCAAGCGCCGATGCGCTGCTCGTGTGCGTGAAGCGCAGGACGGAAGAGTGTGCCTGTATCATCGCATGCGAGATACGAAATTCGCTTCACGAGGAACGTGCTTTCGAGCGATTTCGTGACGAACCGTCATGAGTAAATCGGGCTAATGGCAACCCAATACATTCGGCTCATGTTTTTTGGTGGATGCGGTTGAGCGCTACGAGCTCTGCGTCCCGACCACAACGGTCGGAATGCAGAGCTCAAGTCTCATGCCTTGTTCAGAGAGAGAGGGGCAGGGCATCAGCGGAGCTGATGATCCGCCAGAGGTTGCACGTGTGCGCCCCTGTTCTATTTAGGAAATGATTCCGGCTCTTTGACGTGCTGCCACCCTTCGCCATTCAGTGTGTGGAGAAATTGCACAAGATCATTCTTCTCTTGGTCCGTCAGTTCGAGCGGAAGAATCAGTGGGTCCTGATGTGGATTCTTCACCCCACCCTTGTTGTAGAAATTCACCACTTCTTCGAGTGTTTTGAAGCGCCCGTCATGCGCATAGGGTGCGCTTCGGGCGATCTCCCGCAAGGTCGGGGTTTTAAATGCGCCGACGTCTTCCGGATTCTTGGTCTCCATATAACGCCCGAGATCAACTTTGTTGTCGTCCCAGCCAATACCGAGGTTGTGAAACTTTTCGTCGGTGAAGTTGAACCCTGAATGGCACTTCGTGCAACGTGCTTTATCGCGGAACAGAAGGAGACCGCGTTGAGCCTCTGCTGAGATTGCTCCCTCTTCCTGCCCCTGATCGAACCGGTCTGCCGGGCTGTTGCCGGAGAGGACGGTGCGCTGGAAGCTGGCGATGGCCTTGCCCACATTGACGATCGTGATATCATCGCTGAAGGCTTCCATGAAGAGTTTCTTGTAGCCGGGGATCCTCTTCATCTTCAAAATCATCATGTCATGCTTGGAAAAGCCGTGCTCGATTGGATTGGTAAACGGACCGATCGATTGGTCTTCTAATGTTGCGGCTCTGCCGTCCCAAAATTGAGCGCTACTGAAAACCCGGTTGAAGGAAACCGGCGCGCTTCGGCCACCCTTCTGGCCTCGGATGCCAGCGGAGACCGGCATGCCATCCGTAAAAGCGAATTTCGCCATGTGGCAATTCGCGCACGCGATGGTATTGTCCGCCGACAGTCGCTTATCAAAGAACAATATCCGACCTAACTCGATCTTCTCTTTTGTCAAAGGATTATTGGCAGGAATTACTACTGCGGTTTCTTCTAGGCCGAAAGGAATCTTGAGTTTGTACTCGGTCTCCGACTGGGCATTCGCTGCCGGTGCCGCGATCCAGGTGGATAGAATTGTCACTGCGCAAATGGCCAGGACTCCGGGGAAGCTCTTGTGCAGAGGAAGGGAGGCTCCAAAAGCTGATTTTCTTGGTGGGGTCGACGGTGACAGTTTTGTTTCCATTGTGGCTGGATTCATCGCGGCTCCTTTCGTTTGAAATTTCATGACGTGTGATCTTTTTTCGTTGATTGGTTGGCAGTCGTTCCCGGAGTAATCCACGCTGTAATGAAGCATCCGAGACTTTGAGCCGATGGGTAAGTTTTCATGGCGCGAATCGTAACCATCATGCTCATTCTTTGCAAGTTATTTTTTCAGCCATTCCGATCTTTTTATCCAGATTTCGGATGTGCCATTCGGCATGGAGATAGGGCAGATTCTCTCGCTCGCATTCCTGTTTGGAAGCGGTGATTTTTGACGATTGCAGCCGCGTGGCACAGGTGTCGTTACGAAGGGACGAATTTTAGGGCAACACCGTTGATGCAGTACCGTAACCCCGTCGGTCTTGGGCCGTCCTTAAAGATATGTCCTTGGTGTCCCTCGCAGCGTGCGCAGTGGACTTCGGTTCTTGGGAAGATCAGTTTGTAATCGGTTCTGGATACGACCACCTTTGGATCGATTGGTTGCCAGAAGCTGGGCCAGCCGGTGCCGCTGTCGAACTTGTGTTCCGATGAAAAGAGGGGCAAGTCACATCCCGCGCAGAAGTAGATACCGGCTTTCTTGCTATCGTGCATGTTGTCGGTAAAGGGGCGCTCGGTATTCTCATGCCGTAGAACCCGGTAGGCCTCCGGCGCCAAGAGCTTCTTCCATTCGTCGTCGGTTTTCACAATCTTCACGATCGGCCCTATATTAATGTTCTGTGCCATGAAAAGCCTCCTCCGTAGAGATAGCGTTGACGCAGCAGTCGATTGACAATCACCGTCCTTACAACACTCTATCAGGTTGCGTTCCCCACCAGGCAACAAAGGCACCTCCGCGACCGTGGACAGAGAACTGTCCGTTACCCTTTGCTTTTGGGCGTGGCAGTCGCCTTGCGCATCGATCCCGACACAATCTGAAATTCATACAAGCGACATTCCAGAGGACCATTGAAGAGAGGAATGCGTTTCGATGGCGCAAGGCCGATAAGTTTCGGGACTCGCAAATCGCCGGTAAAGATATAGGCCCGCCATCCGCTGAATTGTTGTTTCAACCAGTCGCCCAACTGGGGATAGAACGTATCGAGTTCTTCTGGCCGGCTGAGTCGGACTCCGTAGGGGGGATTGATCATCAGCACACCCTGTTCTGCCGGAGCCTCAAGGGCGAGCACGTCGCTCTGCCGCAGGCGAATATCGATCGCGACTCCCGCCCCCTGAAATGTCCGCTGCGCGATCTTCACCGCGGCAGGGTCCTGGTCGGACGCATAGATGGCAGCCGGCACCTCTGCCAGTTGTTTCAGCCGAGAGGCTTCGTGCAGATGGCCCCAGCGTTTGGCATCGTGGACAAGCAAACGCTCAAAGGCGAATGACCGAGACTGCCCCGGCGCGATCCGGCGTGCCATTAGCGCTGCTTCGAGTGGGATCGTTCCGCCACCGCACATGGGGTCGAGCAGCACGTCGTTGGGCGTCCATCCAGCGAGCCGTAGCAAGCCTGCCGCCAGGTTTTCGCGCAACGGCGCCTCGACGGACACGACACGATGTCCCCGCTTGAAGAGCGGCTCACCGGAGGTGTCTAGATAGAAGGTTACCATTGATTCATCGAGAAACGCGTCGAGCCGGAGGTTCGGGTTATGCGTATCTACGTTCGGTCGTCGATGACGAACCGACACGAACTTATCGCAGACCGCGTCTTTGATGCGGAGGGTGATGAAGTCCAGACTGATGAGTGGACAGCGGCGCGCACTTACCTTGACCTTTATGGACTGTGACGGCATGAACCAATCCGGCCAGGGCAGG
>JAQBES010000240.1:0-4340 GCA_032123755.1 Nitrospirota bacterium | reverse complement strand
GGTAGGAGCGGGAGTTATCTATAGCCTGTTTGGAAATTTATTCTCGGCGCTTATGTTTATCGTTTCCGGAGTGTTGATAGATTTGGATCATGCTTTTGAATCATAAAGGTGCTGGCAAAGGTGTCGCCTGAACGGGAACATCTGGGTGGTGGCTTGGCACAGGCGGTCGTGAACCTTTCGCGTCTTTTCACGACAGCACGCGCAACATTGCCACTGCATTACCTAGATGATCCCGCCCACGCTGCCGCCTATCGGGCCTACTTTCTGCCCGTGAACCTCTCCAAAGTTCAAGCTCTGCTAGATGAACTTCCAGAGGACAGCGGTACTGAAACGCCTGGCCATCCAATGACCGTACTTGACCTTGGCTGTGGCCCAGGGACTGGGGCCTTAGCCTTGCTAGATTGGCTTTGGCATCGCAGCCCGGAGCGCGCAAGGTCTCTGTCGGTCCTGGCTGCCGATGCTTCCCATGCACCATTGCGGGACACGGAGAGTCTGTGGGAGGCCTATTGCCAGGAGGTTGGAATATCCAGTAACGGTCTCCGGTGTGTCGAGGGCAATCTGGAACATCCGCTCAAAGGCGATCTTGGTAAGCAGATTGTGCGGTGCGGGCCGTATGAGCTTATTATCATGGCGAACTGTCTCAATGAGCTGTTTTCTGCATCAGTCGATCCCCCAGTAGAGCGTGCTGCGGTTGTCGCGCAGCTCCTGCCGTTTCTTGCACCGCATGGCACCATCATGATTGTCGAGCCGGCACTGCGGCAGACGGCTCGAGCGCTGCATCACATGCGTAATCATCTGCTCAAGCAGAGTCTTTGTACTGTGTATAGTCCTTGCCTCCATGAGGGGGCCTGTCCGGCCTTAGACCATCCAGACGATTGGTGTCATGAGGAGCGACCGTGGCAGACGCCTCCTGCGATTGCCGCGATCGATCGGGATGTGGGATTCATTAAAGACGCGTTGAAGTTTTCCTATCTGCTGTTGCGCACCGACGGTCGCACTATTGTAACGCGGAGCCCGCAGACCTTTCGGGTCGTCAGTGAGTTGCGGGAACTGAAGGGGGACACGCGGGCCTGGCTGTGCAACGAGCTGGGCCGGTCGGAGGTTGGGCGACTCGATCGGGCAGAGTCTACGACAAATGTAGTATGGGAGGCTTGTCAACGAGGGTCGATCATTCGGCTCGATGGCCTGAAGCGGAAGGAAGGATCAACGTTAGGAAGGATAGCAGCAGAGGGGACGGTTGAGATGATTCGGCCAGCCTAAGTTTGGCTAATCTGCTTCCGGTTCCGAACTCCCGTGCCGATGCGAGACTCTGTCTTCGTCGAACATCTCGGCCATTTCCTCGGCGATCATGTCACCATCGTCTTGAATGGCAATAAGCGGGATTTCTTTTCTCTTCTTGGCCACGGGCTCTGGAACGGGAGTTTCGGGATCTTTGGCCGGACTCTTTGGTGTCTCACTCATACGAAGAAAAGTATACACTAGAATGAGGGTGAAAAGGGGAGTTATTCAAAGGCTTCCAGGGAGGAACGCTCCGGGAACGTCTTCTGGCAAGCGGTACAGGTCAGGAAATAGATGGATTCTCGGACGGACATGGTGGCACGAAAGTTGAGGTTCACGCCTCGGTGTTTGCAGGTCGGACAGGACATCTCTTTGAGGCGATAGGGGATATCTGGTTGTGTGCGCAGGTAGAACTCCATATCCGTGTAGATGGGAAAGCTGTAGTAGCATTTTTTACAGACGCCACGCCATTCACCGTCGGCTTGCATGAATCGTTGATCGATTCCGAAGCTTGATCCCTTGCAAATGGCGCACTGAATGGTCTTAAGTCTGGTTTCAACTTCCTCAACGGTTGGGTTGGGCATCGGGGAGGCTCCTTGTGCAGAAGTCGACGACCTCGAGCGCCCAGTATAGCGTTCACATGGAAGCGACCGCAACCGGACAGGATCAAGATTTCTCCTTGACCTGGCGCGCGCGCCGTTTATACTGAAGCCACCATGCATCTTATTACCGAGACTTTATTGGTCGGAAATATCAACGATGCAAGGGAACCGCAAGTAAAGATCGGCGCGCTGCTCCTTGTTGCCGCTGAGTATACGTTGGAGTCCCCCGGCTGGCTGCTCTCTGGCAGGATTCCATTTTCGGAATATGCCGAAGCCGAGCCGCTCTTGTTGGATCGAGCCGTGAGCTGGGTTGAACAGCATCATTCAGAAAATCGGGTCATGGTCTGTTGCCGCGCCGGCATGGGCCGGTCCGTGTCGGTTGTCATGGCCTATCTCTGTTGTGTTCAAGGGATGACGTATGCCGAGGTTCTGAAGTTGGTCATGAGGCGCCGACCCGGTGCCACACCCCTTCCAAATCTTGAAGAAGCCATCACGCAGGTTCGCCTTCTTCGCGAGGCTCGTGCGGCGGACAAGAAGAACCTCGCCTCACACCTCGCCTCTGGCGTATAACCACAGTATAAAAAGCGCGCCTTCCCGCAGTGACTCTTCACACACATTGCCTTTCTTGTGCCGCCCGTGGCCTAATCAACAATCAAATTGTTCTGATTCGACCATTTCACTGAGGACCTCTCTCGATGCCGGAATTGCCAGAAGCCGAAGTCGTTACCCGGCAACTACGGGTTCATCTCCTCGGCGCGCAGCTTAATGAGTGTCGGGTTGAACGAGCGGATATTGTTCGGGAAGGGTTGCCCACGCTCTCGTGGTATCACGGCGCGGTGTTGGAAGGTGTGGAGCGATACGGTAAGAGCGTCGCACTGGGGTTTAAGAAAGAGGACGAGATCAGATATGTCGTTGCGGAGCTTGGTATGACAGGCCTCCTTCTCTTTCGCACGACGCAAACGAAACACCCGCAGCACGTGCATGTCCGCATGTCGTTCACGGGCGGGCGTGAATCGGAACTGCGTTACTGGAATCCTCGGCGGTTCGGACGGCTTTCCTTGCTCGATCGGGCAGGACTCGACCGCTACCGTGCTCGCCGCTTTGGGGTCGATCCCCTCACGGTGCCGTACGATGAGTTCGTCCGTCTCATGCAAGACAGGCGTGGTCGTCTCAAGCCGCTATTGATGCATCAGCAAGTGATCGCAGGGATTGGGAATATTTACGCGAACGAAATTCTCTTTCGCGGCAGGCTCCATCCGAACCGTGAGGTGAGTCGGCTGCGCGGGGCCACGATTGCCACCCTCTATGCCACCATGCAAACGGTGCTTCAAGAGGCAATTTCCTGTGGCGGATCAAGTGTCAAGGATTTCTATGCGCCGGATGGCACGGAAGGCCGGTACAAGCGTCGCCATCTCGTCTATGGCAAAGAAGGTCAACCCTGTCCCAACGGCTGCGGACGAATGATTCGCCGTCTCCAGAGTGAACGCAGCTCGTTCTATTGCCCCGCCTGCCAATCCAACCGCCTTCCAGGATAATTCTTGCCTCACGCGCGTGAGAGGACGTGAGAGGACGTGAGAGGATCTGTAATGAAAGATGGCGATTGCCACACAGTTTCAAGCGCTTAGATCGTAATGCCCCTGCCGTCCTCGCCGCTAGGCCTTTTGGGCCTTCTTCGTTTAGTCCCTCTGACGTATTGAGTCCCCCAGCTGATTTCGTTAGAATCCTCATCCTTTATATTGTTTCTCACCATTCTCAAGGAGTCACGTCATGGCGAAGGTGCTCGAAGGTCCCGGGATGGGGCTGATGAAGAAATGGGGAATCACGGTCCCCAACTATGTCGTCGTCACCTCGGTTGACGAATTGACGAAGCTCGGCCAAGCCAATGAATGGCTTAAGAAGTCTAAGTTGGTGGTCAAGGCCCATGAAGCGCTCGGCTCTCGGTTCAAGCTCGGCTTGGTGAAGGTCGATCTGGATCTCAAAGGGGCAGAAGGGGCGACGAAGGAAATGATCGGCCGCCAGGTCGGCAGCGTCACTGTTTCACAAGTGATCGTGTCTGAAATGATCCCGCACAAGGAAGAGTATTATTGTGCGGTGAAATCCACCCGTGAAGGGACGGACATTCTGGTCGCCAACTGCGGCGGCATTGAGGTCGAATCGAATTGGGATCGCGTAAAGCGCCTGGCCTTGGAGGTCGGACAGCAGCCCTCCATGGATGCGCTCGAGAAGCTGGCCAAGGATGCAGGTTTCACCGGACCTTTAGCCAAGAAGATGGCTGATTTCGCGGGCAAGATGTTTACCTGTTTTGACAGTGAAGATGCGCAGTATTTGGAAGTGAATCCCGTTGTCCTGCGCGAGCAAGACAGTGAACTGATCGCATTGGATGCGGTGACGCTGCTCGATGGCGATGCCAAGTTCCGGCACCCCGATTGGAACTTTGCCTTTGCCGCAGAATTTGGCCGT
>JAQBES010000239.1:0-4088 GCA_032123755.1 Nitrospirota bacterium | reverse complement strand
ATAAACCGATGAAGAGCCGCCGGTCTTGGCATGCAGGGTGTGGAGCTGGCGAGAGGAATTGAACCTCCAACCTGCGGTTTACAAAACCGCTGCTCTGCCATTGAGCTACGCCAGCTATCGAATTGAATTATCAGGAGAATTCAGACACGCTGAGAGTCCGCAATCCACCAAAGTGTCCACCATATGCCCACCGAAATCCCACAACGGAATCGTGATCGAGTCGTGCAGTCGTCCTGCTGTCGCGATGTACCGCATCGATCACTCCCCCTGTCCAGACATGGTCAGACAAATAGTACAAAACTATAGCACGACGGAGGAACGTCCTACAAATTCCAGCCGGGATTGAGCGGGCAGGCACGCAGGTGTTTACGTCTCGGGGTCTGAACGGTTCAGGAGTGCTTGATGGCGAGCGACAACGAGGGCGCCAGCTTCCTCTAATCTGGCGGCGGACACAATGTTGTATCGATCGAACACCGAGCGGGTCTTGTGACCAGAAATCGACATGGCGACTTTTTCTGGCACGCCCGCGTCACTGAAATTCTTGACGGCCGTTCGACGGAAGTCGTGAATCAGCGCTCCGGTGTACCCGCGTTGGCCAGCGATCTCCGCCGTCGGATTCGTCCATGTTCCAAGTCCCAGCTTCACGCAGGCTGTCTGCCAGGCGGTGCGAATGGACTTGAGCCGTTTCCCCTGGTAGTGACAGACCCACGGGCAATCGGGGTAGGTGTGCTGTGTGGCGAGATGCCACTCCCGTAACACCTCAAACAACTCGCCACCCATGATCAGCATTCGGGGTTCCGAGGTCTTGGTATCCCCTCCGGCAAGCGTGATGGTGACGGTCTTTCGCCGATGGTCTAAATGCACCTGCTTCCATTGGAGGGACGTAATCTCTCCCCACCGCATTCCGCTCCAATAATCAATGGTAACTGGGGGCCGTGCATGCGGAGGGAGTTCCGCGCACAGTTGCCTGAACTGATCCCAGGTGAAATAGCCTGACCGGGGAGGGGCTTCCTTCAGCCTGGTCCATTTAGGGCGTTGCGTGACTACCTGCAGTTCGAGACCAAGCGTGAAGGCTCGAAGGAGAAAACTTATTCGGCGGTTCACACGTCCAGCTGAAATCTGGTGTTTTTCCATCCACACTTTGGCCCAATCGCGAAGTGTCGTGATTGACACACTCTCAGCCAGCATCGAGCCAGCCAACTGCTTCCAGAATTCGGCCAGTTGGTTCGCGCTGTGTAGCGATTTCTGTGCATTGAGCTTGTAGTCATCCACTACCAAATCGACAAGCTCGGCAATCGTCGTCTGCTGGACTGTGGGCCATCCAAACACGCCTGTGTAGGCGCGCTGAATCAACTCGTCAAGGATGTGTTCCGCCTGTTCCCTCGTTCCGAACACAATTCGCCGAATCCGCGGTGCGCGGCGACCAGGATGAAAATCTACGCGATACCGCTTATCGGCCAAGCGGGTTATTTTCCCCTTCACGCATGCACTCCTGAACGCCGCGTCTCATACTGTTCGACATCGGCTACGCGGATCCGCCAGCGACTGCGGCGGCCCCTGTTCAGCTTCATCGCTGGAATTCCATCGGGCGCGTTGACAATGTCTCGGTAAAGAAAATCTGGAGTGACTTGCCATCGGACGGCCAGTTGATTCACGGTGAGAAATTTGACACTGGGCTGCGGCTCGAGACTCTTGTGGTGTTTCATGGGCGGACTCCTTCGAAAAAATAATGCGTCGCGGTCACGGCCTAACATGACCTGCCATAGAAATCATACGAGACAGAACTTTCCTGAATAGTGCCAACAGGTTAGATGATGATGTGCATCGAGATAATGGCCTGTTTCGAAGGGGCTAGATCAGTGCTTCGCTGACTCAAATCGCGGATCATTCGGCCATCCGGGATGGGCACCCTGGCTTTGGCAGAGGCATTCCACACTTGGCTCGTTCTTTGAGTGTGGTCACAGAGATAGAGTTTCAGATTGATGGATGGATACACGGTGCTTGTCATAATGCGAGGAGCATCTGAGCTTTTGATCGGGGTTATTTGATCCTCAATGATAAGAAGAGAGCTTTGGTGACTTTCCCATACCAGTTTTGGGTTGCGAGTGCGAACATCGGATCTGTTTGGTAGCGTTCCATCCATCCCTTTAGGATTGGCATTCCTTGTTCTTGTGAAGATTCTCCCGGATAGCGGTCACCTTCCCCCAATTCCGTGGACACTGGGTTAAGCCACCGCCGTCCTCGCTTCGTACTCGGCCGGGGAGACATAGCCAAGGGTCGAGTGACGGCGCTTCCGATTATAGAACACCTCAATGTACTCGAAGATGTCTTGCGTCGCGTCTTCACGGGTTGCGTAATGCCGATGGTACACGAGCTCGCGCGTGAGTGTGCCGAAAAAACTTTTAACACAGGCATTGTCCCAGCAGTTCCCTTGACGGCTCATGCTCGTGGTGATGCCGTGCTCGCCAAGCAGACGTTGGTAACTCGTGGCAGCAGATTGGCTGCCGCGATCCGAATGGTGCAGGAGCCCGGCCCGTGGGATTCGGATGGCCAGCGCCATCGTGAGGGCTTGCTCGGCCAGCTCCACGGTCAGCCGATGGCCCATCGCCCAACCGATCACGCGGCGCGAATACAGGTCGAGGATCACGGCCAGATAGAGCCAGCCCTCCGTGGTCCACACGTAGGCTGAGGTCCCCGGCCCACACCCGGTTAGGATGTGTCACCGTGAACTGACGATCAAGGGTGTGGGTGGCCATGGGGAGCCGATGATTCGACTGGGTGGTGGCGCGCCACTTCTTGACGGTCTTGGCCCGGATACCCTCCTGACGCTTCAACCGGGCAACGCGATGCTCGCCGACGCCGTGCCCCTGCTTGATCAAGGCGTCCCAGATGCTGGGACTGCCGTAGGTCTCACGGGATTCCTGGTGGATCACTCGAATGGCCGAGAGCAGGGTACGCGTGTTCACTGACCGGATACTCTCAGGCCGTGTGCGCCATGCGTCATAGACCGCCGCCGAGACGGCGAGGGCGCGGCACATCAGCCGGATCGGATCGCGACGGTCGTGCTCCTGGATCGCGCGGTATCTCATGGGGATTCCCTCGCGAAGAACGTCGCCGCACGTGTTAAAAAATCCCGCTCCTTCCGGAACATCTCGTTTTCCCGTTTGAGCCGTATCAGTTCTTCCTGCCCTGCGCGCACCGCCTGACGCGTGCGGCCCTGGGATTCGACCTGCTGCTGCTCACTCCTCCAACGATACAGCACATTGTCCGCAATCCCGAGTTCCCGCGCCACCTGGGCCACCGGCCGGCCCGATTCCTGCGTAAGCCGGACCGCCTCGGATTTGAATGCGTCGGTAAACTGACGTCGCGTTGTGTCTGGCATGCTGACCTCCAATTTCATGATTCTCCCACTTATGGAGGTGTCTATGAAATCAGGGGAGGGAGTGCGGCGTGGTGGATGCCGGTTTTGGCGAGATCAAAGAGCGAAATGCGTTCGGGTTTGGCCAATAGAAGTCTGTGAAGATCCTTTTTCTTGGCGTGATGGTGAACTTGCACTTCGATGGTATGGACGCCGTGTAGGGTGAGGGATTCCACCAGCTCCTTTTGGACTCGAGGACCCTTGTCTTCCTCTGGGTCATTGTCCAGGGCCAGGTAGACGATCTTGGTGTGTAGTCGCTGCACGTAGGACAGCAGTTTCTGGGCTTGTCCTAAACCATTGAGGGCACAGAGGGTAAAGGAAGGTCCAAAGAGTTGATCGCCTGCCAGACAATCAATAATGCTTTCAGTCACTAACATAGGCGCGTGGTTGCGTTTGAGAATCCAAGGAGAGCCGATTCCTCGGAATAGTCGTCGTCGGTCCACGGGCACATCCCGCAAGGATCGGCACATGAGTCCCTGAATGAAATGCACATTGGGGGAAGGTAATGGAAAGGCGATGTAAGGGAGATTCAATTCTCCCAGCGGCAACCAGACTGCTCCCAGATGCGTATAGTACGGAAGACGGTGCAGCGCGAAGTAGTTGCGGAGTTCTTGTTCGCGTTCCTGCGTCATGGCCACTTTCGCGCCGTAGTAGAGTTTCCGGGCATAGT
>JAQBES010000238.1:0-3659 GCA_032123755.1 Nitrospirota bacterium | reverse complement strand
CGTCATCAGGTGGGGCAGTTGGTGGAGCGCCTGATTCCCCAGCCTGTTCTGCACCGAACCGCTACACAGGGTGTTCAAGACGAGGCGTGGGGTTCCCTAAGCAGGCCCCCGCCTGCCGATCAATACCACCAACTCTCAACTCCTCGACTTGCGGTTTGATCGTCCCCCTCCTACAATACGCCTCTCTGCGAGGCTCTCATGCCTTTCACACTTCGTTCCTACCGACGCTTTCCGCTGGCCTACTGTTCGGGTTTCTGCTCACTGATCACACTCCTGGTGCTGAGTAGTGGACCAGCGTATGCGGAGTGGGTGGCGCTTGAGAAAAACTATCTATCGCCAGGATTGCGGACTGTGTACGTCGATCCAGACACCATTCTCAGAGAAGGGAATCTGGTGACGCTGTGGCAATTAATTGATTTTACGTGGATGCAAGGGAATGCGGGGATAGGACGCCTCGGATTTGGGCCCCACCGATTCTTGTCGACGGAGACCCACAAGCAATTCGACTGCGCGGCAAAGCGCCTTCGGTTGCTGGCGTTCACAGAGTTCTCGCGCTGTATGGGCACCGGTATACGGAATGATGGATACGTAGACAAAGACAACTGGCTACCAGTTGAACCAGATAGTATTAATCAAGCACTGTGGAAAGTGGCGTGCGGCAAGGAGTGAGCGCGCAGTCGCGTACAACCTTCGACCTAGACAAGGTTAAGCTATGAGCGACAACCGCCCCAAACGTGAAACCATGTCCCTCGAAGAAGCCACGGTCTCCAACATGTGGGAGATTGCCGCGATTGTGGAAGTGCTCGAACGGAAGGGCCTAAGCACAAAGCAAGACCGCTACGGCATCATCACCGAATTCCGCCGCAAGAATCCCCGTACGCGGCTACCACGAAGACGACGCGACCTCGACCCTGTTGAACGGTGGCCATTGGGCAACGAGGCCGGTCTCACGTCGATCCAAGCCGGGCGCGGCCCACCCTGCCGCTCTAATTCCCGTGTTGTCCGAGACAGTTCATTCACACCACGCATTAATAATTGGAGGGTTGATACGCCATGAAGATGTGCAGAATCGTTACACTCGCAATAGTTGGGCTTTTCTTGTCCGTGTCATTCATTGCCTCCCCCGTTGTGGCCGCCGAGAAGGATGGCGTCACGATGAAGGATGGCAAGATAGTGAGGATGACGGAAGGGGCAGAGATTGGCCGGATGCATCGTGAGATGACCATGTCCAACGGCACGAAGGTCACGTTGAAAGGTAAGATCGTGACGAAGGACGGGAAAGAAATGCAGATGACGGAGGGGCAGATGGTGATGCTGGATGGGAAAATAATGGGTGGCGACAAAGGCATGATGAGCGAAAAAGACATGATGAGCGACAAAGACATGCCTTGCGACAAGGGCATGATGAGCGACACGGCCATGATGGGTGACAAGCATGCGGCTGAAGCCTTGGAACATGCCAAGGAAGACGAGGCCCATGGGCTGGCCCCTCATGCCGATGTGGCCACCGAACATGCCGAAGGCGCGGCCACTCATTTGTCCGAAGTGAAGTAAGTCTTCTGGCAGAGATTATTTTTGAACGGGCAGGGACGACCCTGCCCGTTTCGTTCTGGGGACATGACGATCATTCAGGCGAGTTTTTCTGTTCGCTCCAGGGTTCGGTGAGGTGTCATACAATCTTGATAGGATTGTGGGCTGATCCGCAGCCCGTGCCGCAGTGGGAGTGGCGGAGCAACGCAAGTAGTTCCTCAGACCGGCTCCCTCTTCCTTGACACCTCCTCACGGTCGGCCTAGCCTGGCGCAGAGTCGCTTTCGCTCAGGAGTTAGAGCGGAAGGGGCTGCTGCCGAAGAGCAAATAACCAGGGACGGGCGCTGGGCCTGAAAAACCTGGTGCAGAAGCCGCTGCTTGATCACAGGCGAGGGAGTTCGATGAATGATCTGGACGACACAGGCCCCGACCCATGGGGGCTGGTACTGGTTTAGTGAACTCGACGGGAGCGATGAGCGGATCGTGAATGTGTTTCATGAGGGGCTTGATGAGAACAGACCGCTGATGGCGAGTGGCGAAAACTTTCATTTGTTCGATCTCAACGGTCATCGATGGGCTGGACCGATAGAGCGACCGCGATGAGTAACCTGAACTGGACGACGAAGAAACCGACAAAGCCGGGGTGGTATTGGTATCGTGGTAAGTGCGATGGGCACACCGAGAAAGTTCTACATTTCATCGATGACGACGGAGCTGGGCCCTACCTCGCAACATCAGATGATGTACCACTTAATGACTTAGCCGGTGAATGGGCCGGACCAGTTGAGCCGCCGTTGTCGGGTCATAGTCGTTAGAAGCTGGTGTGGGCGACTCTCCTGTAGCTCCTCGACGTTCTTTGTTTAGGGGTCAGCCAATTCCTGGCAATGCCACAACTTTCCCAACCGGCACTTGCGCCGTGCCTCATGCCCTCCTACAATACGCCTCCCTGCGAGGCCCCCATGCCCTGCTCGATTAGCCCCTACCGCCGCCTCCCTATGTTTTCTTCCGTGACATGCAAAGTGGTCCATTCCTCACCATGCTGATGGCCAAAACTAGGAACGACCTGAAGCTCATTAAGGCACTCAGGGGGGGTGATGCGCTTTCTTCAAGCAGACTCGGCCGTCACCGGGAGGGGGCGAGCGACAACGGGAGGGAAGACATGTGTGTAACGATTCTCGCAGCGGATGAACCAGGATAGAAAATCTACATACGGTGTGGGCCTGTCATTCTGATGCTGATTCATCGATCCAACAAAGGAGAAACCCATGACAACAGCCAATCGATACTTGACATCCTGGGAGGGGTTTTGGGGGACGGTGACCGGAGCTTCTGATGAAATATTTTGGGATGCCAATCCTGCCCATGCGGCCCAACAAGATCTGCCGCTATTTAAAGACCAAGTCGACCCACAGCTTCCGTTGATCGACCTGGGGTGTGGCAACGGCACTCAAACGCGCTTTCTGGCGGATCATTTTGCACGGGTGGTGGGCACCGAAATCTCGCCCATCGCCGTTGAGATAGCCGGTACACAGAATGCGGCTCCCAACATCTCCTATCGTGTTCTTGATGTGCTTCGTCCCGATGATGCCCAAGCCCTCCACGAACAACTTGGAGATGCCAATATCTACATGCGAGGGGTGTTGCATCAACTGTCGTCCACGGATCATGCGACCGCGATTCAAAGTATCGAGCGGCTCCTTGGGGCAACCGGCATTTTGTATATGATAGAACTGTCCTCAGCCGCGGAACCCTACTTCGCCCAACTGATTGCACAGTATGGAATGCCTCGTGGCCTGGAGCGGATTTTTCAGCATGGCATTACCCCAGGCATGTTGCACGAGAAGGACTTAGGCGTGCTGTTTCCATCGGATCGCTTTACGCTGATTCGTACCGGCCAGAGTGCTATTCACACCGTGCATACTCTCCCGACGGGTGACGTGGCGAAGGTGCCGGCATTCTATGCCCTCCTTCGAAAGCGGCAATGAGAGGCCCCCCGGTGGCTGTACTAGTCGCTTGGCGAGTGACGCGTCGCGCGCTTTGAGATAAACAAGGCAGACGGCCTCAGCTCTCGACTTTGGGAAAGAAGTCACGCCGCAGACTCACGGCAAGGACAAGTACAAGCGCACAATTG
>JAQBES010000237.1:0-10957 GCA_032123755.1 Nitrospirota bacterium | reverse complement strand
GCGGCTTCCAGCGCTACTCCATCGATCAAGCGCGTGCCGTCAGACCCAGCCGGTTGCTGTGTGACCATAAAATCCAAGGCCGTCAGGAGCGCCCTCGCATCGCCGTTACCATAGGCAATCAGTCGTTGCCTGGCATCGGATGACAGGCGGGCACTCCACTTCCCCAGCCCAATCGCAGCATCAGCGAGGGCCCGGTCCAGAATATGCCCCAGCGCCTCATCAGAAAGGGGCTTGAGCACAATGACCAAGGAACGAGACAGGAGCGGTGCGATCACTTCAAATGAGGGATTTTCCGTGGTCGCACCGACCAGGATGACCGTTCCCCGTTCGACGTGAGGGAGAAAGGCATCCTGCTGTGCCTTGTTGAACCGATGGATTTCATCGACAAATAAGATGGTCCGTTGGCCGTTAATCGCCTGACGTTGCTCGGCTGTCTTGATGATAGCCCGCAACTCGGGAACACCCCCTGTGACCGCCGAGAAGGGTACGAACTGTGCTTTGGTGTGACGCGCGATGAGATGCGCCAGCGTGGTCTTGCCAGAGCCGGGCGGCCCCCAGAAGATGACGGAGGAAAGTTGATCTGCCTCGATCGCCCGCCGCAACGGCCGATCCGGCGCAGCGATCTCTTCTTGCCCGACAAAGTCCGCAAACTCGCGCGGCCGCAGACGCTCGGCCAACGGAGCCGCAACGGACTTCTCTCCCTCCGGAGCACCAAACAAATCGGGAACCTGATCGCGTGAAGTAGGCATCTAAGAGACTGCGGAATACCTATTGTGGCACGCCCGACATTCAACGGTTCGCATGCTTGGGAATACCGCACACAATTCCGCAGAATGCTCAAAACGGCTGTCCAGCGCGGCCGCAGCAAGCGAGATGAGATAGGCTGAGGTCAAGGATAAGGTTGAGCAAAGTCCCGACTTTTTGTTCTCAGCCTCAACCTGAGCCTTAACCTTCCATTAAGACTGGGGGACTTTTTCAACACCCTGCCTAATCGGAGTCGCCGACGTTGCCCCGGCGTATCAACTTCAGAAACTCCAGCCTGGTTTGTGGCTGACTGCGGAAGGCGCCTAACATAGAGCTGCTGACCGCAACGGTGTTCTGCTTCTCGACGCCCCGCATCATCATGCAGAGATGTCGCGCTTCAATGACGACCCCCACTCCGTGCGCATTCAGCTTCGATTTCAGAGTTTCGGCGATCTGTACGGTGAGTCGCTCTTGGACTTGCAGCCGCCGCGCAAAGGTGTCCACGATACGCGGAATCTTGCTGAGCCCCACCACCTTCTTATTGGGCAAATAGCCCACATGGACTCTGCCGTAGAATGGCAGTAAATGGTGCTCGCACATGCTGAAGAAATCGATGTCTTTGACGATGACCATCTCGTCGTACTCTATCGGGAAGAGCGCGCCGTTCAGGAGGTGATCGATGTCGCGGTGATACCCCTGCGTCATGAAGGCGAGGGCCTTGGCCACTCGCTCCGGAGTCTTGAGCAGCCCGTTCCGACCGGGCTGCTCGCCAAGGGCGAGCAACATCTCTGTGACCAGGGATTGCAGGACATCCACATCTGCTGCTCTGCCGCTCTTACTGACGTTTTCGACCTGCGGCCCACCCCGCCGCTTGACTCCCTGCTTGGCCATGACCTTCCTATCTGAGTATCGGAGCCTGACGCATCGGCCCCGCATACTCGAAGTAGTTGTCGCGTGTTTCAATCAGCCCGACCTTTTCCAGTTGCCCGGCGGGGAGGCACTTCACTAACAGATCCCAGATCAGCAACACCAGATTTTCTCCCGTCGTGGTGCGACCGGCAAACTCAGGATCTTGATTGAGGTCGTGATGGTCGAATCGCGTGATTACTTGTTGCCCCACAGTCCGATCCAGCCGATCAAGATCCACGCCTCCCCCGGTCGCGGTCGGAACCGTGCTCTTCACGGTCACCAACACAACGTAGTTATGGCCGTGCCCATTAGGATTATTGCACTTCCCAAAGGCAGCCAGGTTTTCTTCGGAAGACAGGTGATCCGTGTGCAGCCGGTGTGCTGCGCAAAACCGATATCGCCTCGTGACGCTCGCTTGTGCCATCGTGGATTCAGCTCACATCCAGCGCAAAAATAGAGAAGCCAGGACCGGCCGCGGTATTCGGACAATCCTGGCTTCCCCTGTCATTCATTCAACTGAGCAAATCGCGCCACTTCAGCGCAAATTCCTTAGGCGCTGAAGGAGCTGCCGCAACCACACGTAGTCTTCGCTTGTGGATTCTTAATCGAGAACCCGGACCCTTGAAGACTGTCCACGTAATCGACTTCGGCTCCCTGAAGAAGCGGAGCGCTCTGCGAATCCATAATGACCTTAACGTCACCCTTTTCAATCACGGTGTCGTCGTCGGCCATCTTCGACTCGAAGGCCATCCCGTATTGATACCCATGACACCCGCCGCCCTTGACATAGACCCGCAGGCCGACGATATCTTTCTCTTCCACCATTAATTCCTTGATCTTCTGCTCTGCAATCGACGTAATCGTAACCATCGTGATCCTCCTCGTGTGACCAGGCCGTCCTTCGAAAACCTGCCTGGAATGACTTAGTGTAACATCTCTTTACCGGATTTCAATACCCTGCGACTCCGACTGCGGCATCGTGGGCGCAACCCACTTGCCCTCTGGCACCCGAACAACCACGTCTCCGAGCACTTTGGCCTGGCATCCAAGGCGATGCCACGGCTCACTGAGTGCTTCCCGATCGAGGAGATCTTGCTCATCAAAGTCAATCTCCGACAGGTTCTCGGGAGCGCTCTGCACTTCGACCCGACAGGTGGTGCAGGAGGCGTTCCCACCACAATCGTGATTCAACACAAATCCGAGAAGCTTCGACGCCTCCAACAACGACGTATTGACCTCAACTTCTCCGCTCTTGCCCTCAGGATGGAGAAACGTCACCCGCGGCATCGCAAATCCCCCTCAATGCACCATTGCACCGATCGCCACCGGCTGATAGGGACAGCGCTGCAATCGGATATGTTCTTCAAACTCATGCCGGAACAGTTTGATGCTGCTCTGCACCAACACGGCTGCCCCGGTTACCAGCGTGCAATAGCCCGTCCCCTTCACAAATCCACAGACCTGGAGAAGACTCTCCATATCTTTCTCCGTCCCCTCTCCCTGCTCAATCTTGGTCATGAGCGCGGCGAGATTGATGGTCCCCATTCGACAGGGTGGGCACTGCCCGCAACTCTCGGCCTTGAAGAAATTAGAGAACTTGAGCGTCAGCGCCACCATGCACGTCGCATCATCGACCACAATCACGCCGGCCGACCCAAGCCCCGTGCCGGCTTTCTTCAACGAATCAAAATCCATCGTCAGATCGAGTTGCTCGGCGGTGACCATCGAAAATGCCGGTCCACCGGGAAATACCGCTTTGATCTTGCGGCCGCCTGGTACTCCCCCACCGCACTTGTCCACGAGTTCCCGGATCGTAGTACCCATCGGCATCTCATAGACACCTGGGCGATTCACAGCTCCGCTCAGGGAGAACATCATCGTGCCCGGACACTTTTCTGTGCCGACCTGCGTGAACCAAGCCACGCCTTTCAGGAGGATCCGCGGAATGTTGCACAAGGTTTCGACGTTATTGACCAGCGTCGGCTTCCCGTAGAGGCCGAAATCCGTCGGGTAGAAAGGCGGCTTCTGTCTGGGCATCGCCGGACGCCCTTGCATGGATTCGAGCATCGCTGTTTCTTCACCGGCCACGTAACTTCCGTGGCCTTCAAAGACTTCTAGATCGAGATTCACGCCACTCCCCAGCACATTGTTGCCCAAAAACCCTTGAGCCTTCGCCTGCGCCAACGCCTTTTTTAGATTGTCCCGCTCTTCGTGATACTCATGATTCACGTAGATGAACGCCGCCTTAGCTTGGACCGTGTAGGCCGCGATGAGGCAACCTTCGATAAGCTGGTGGGGCGCCTGCTTGAGCAAGTAACGGTCTTTAAACGTCCCTGGCTCATGCTCGCCTGCATTGCAGACGAAATAGTGTTCTTTCACCCGATGATTGAGGACCTTTTCCCACTTAATGCCGGTGGGAAAGCCCGCACCCCCCCGCCCACGGAGCCCGGATTTCTTCAGTTCGTTAACGATATCGTTCGCGCTCAGCTCTTTGACGCACTTCTTCCAGGCCTCATAGCCCCCGATCTTCCGGTAGGCCTCGATATCCCAGGGAGCGCCTTCAAGCGTTTGAAGAACTCGTGGTTCAGTCGCAGTTGTCATGCACCATCCCTCACCCGTTCGCCTCAACGCATGGAGCGATACTATAAAGCTCCTGGCTGGTATTCGTCAAGGCAATGAACCGATATTAGGCCTGAATCTCAATGACTTAGGGCCACCGCCCTATACGGAACTAGGCATATGGGCCATCTGAACAGATCGCAGACGCGCTAACCTGCATGATTCATGAAAGTTCGTCGCCAAAGCGTGTAGACGCGAAGCGAGACGGGCACTCAGAGGCCGGGGACTGGCTCCGCCGTCTGCGGCGGTGCCTGTCCCGCTGCTCCTCAGACGGGGACAGGCGCCAGAAAGTAGGGTGCCAGTCCCCATATTAGGGTCGAATGGCTGAAAGTCGAGTATGCTCGTCACGACCGCGTATCCGCGTTTGCAGCAGAAGCTTCATGAATCATGCAGGCTAAGGCCGGAAGCCAAGAACGGTGAACGGACTTGCCGACGGGCCTTCCCGCCGGCAAGCCCTTACACCGTATTACTTGAAGTGGCTGCCCGCCCCCATGAAGAACAGCATAGGGATCGAGAGCAAGACGTTGACACGTGAAGCCAAGAGCGCAGTTCGGCCCCATTGAGCCATTTCCGCCGGCGCCGGGGTCCCCTGGGCCGCAGCCGTCACCGCGGCGATAATCTTCTTTTGGTTCGGCCAAATGATCGCATGGACATTGGCCATCATAATGATGCCCAAGAGTCCGCCGATTCCCAGCGCAATCGCCCCGGTTCCACCTCTCTGATATAGATAGAGGTACAACACAATCCCGGCAAGCACCGTGACCGTCGCGCCGTGACGGAACCAGTTCAGCGCGGCGGGCATCAACTTGGGAATCACAATGTTCTTGGTGGGACCATCCAAACTCTTCAAGAACGCTGCATTGATCAGGTTGAAGAAATACAACAACCCGATCCAGACGATTCCGGCCAAGAAATGGACCCAGCGAAACAACATACCCACCCAATCAACATCACCGGCCCCAATGCCGGCCATACCGAGATACGCCACGATCAACGCCGCAGCGAGCACAAATCCTGCACCTATTGTCTGCATCGGGCTCTCAAGAAATTTCATAGTTTCTCCTCACTCAGTGTAATTGCTAAGTCACTGTCTGTACTGTAGGCCCGGTTCTCCTGTCAAACGGGCCTCAGCCCATGATCGGGTTAGGCCATTAATCGATCAACTGTTACGCAGAGTTCCCGTACCGCGTTAGCAGAGGCCGCCAATGCCGCTTGCTCCTCCCCCGTCAGCTCATATTCAACCACCTGTTCCGCCCCACCTCGCCCCAGCCTGACCGGCACACCAACGACGACATCCATTAATCCATACTCGCCCTCGCAAAGCACCGCACAGGGCAACACCCGCTTCTGGTCCTTCATGATCGCCTCGACCATATCGATAGCCGAGGCCGACGGGGCATAGTACGCGCTGCCCGTTTTCAACAGATTCACGATTTCGGCGCCCCCCTCGCGTGTTCGCTTCACGATCGCCTCCAACCGGTCCTTCGACATCAGTTCTGAAACTGGTTTCCCCTTCACCAACGTGTACCGCGACAGTGGCACCATCGTGTCACCATGCCCCCCCAACACCATCGCGGTCACATCAGGACCCGAAACACTCAACTCAGCGGCGATAAAGGAACGCATGCGGGCGGAATCGAGCACCCCCGCCATACCCAGGACCCGCGACTTCGGCAGTCCACTCACACGATGCGCCACATAGACCATGGCATCCAGCGGGTTGGTGACGAGAATCAGAATGATGTTCGGGGATCGCGACACCAACTCGGAGACGACCGATTTCACGATCTTCGCGTTTGTGGTCAACAGCTCATCACGGCTCATCCCCGGCTTGCGAGGGATTCCTGAGGTGATCACTGCCACCGAGGAGCCGGCCGTTTCATCATAGCCGTTGGTGCCCACCACGCGGGTGCTGTAGCCGCAAACTGGCCCGGCCTGTGTAATATCGAGGGCCTTGCCTTGCGGGACGCCCTTGACAATATCGACAAGCACCACCTCGTACTCGTCCTTCTCAGCCAGCCGCTGCGCCATCATGCCGCCGACGTTCCCCGCACCCACCACTGTAATCTTCGGTCTCCCCATTATCGACTCCTCGTTAGGCGTACATCGTGAAACGTAAAGCGTAAATCCCCCTTACGCCTCACGCCTTACCCCTCACGTATGTTCGTGTTCCGTCCAGCCCGCGACTTTAAAGTTGATCGTGCAGACGAAATTGTCCCCGTCGTAAAAATTGACTTTGATCTTCTTCTTGCCATAGGTCTTTGCCAGAAAGGCGTCCGGATCATCGACCAATTCCTGATACCCTCCCGCCGGATATTCGCCGAGATCGTGGAATACCACGATCATCCCCACTTTGACTTCTTGAAGAATCTTGGCCCAACAACGGGGATAGACTTCCCAAAACTTGGCCTCGATCAAGTCCTTCGTCGGCTCCTGGCGATCCTCCCCCGGCTTGATAGGCTGTGCAAACTTCGCCAACCGACGGACATAGGGATATTGATGCCCCGTAAACAGCTTGTGGAGCCAGGGCGGCACAGTCGGTCTTTCAATCGAATTCGACACTGACCCTCCTCACCCCTTACGCCTTTCCCCTCACGTTTTCTAGGCCGTGAGCCGTTGATAGATCCTCGGCAATCGCATCGGCAAGGCTTCGATATGATCAATGACCGCGAACTGCACGTCCCCGTACATTCTCCGGAGATAGCTATCGGCCTCCCGATCGATCGTGATACAAAACGGATGCACCCCCCGCTGCCGCGCCTCTCGTAACGCAGCTTTGGTGTCTTCCAGCGAATACTCGTCTTTATAACCGTCATCGAGCGGACGCCCATCGCTGATGAGGACGAGCAGTCTCGTCCGCGCCTCTCGCGCCAGCAATTTGGCGGTGGCATGGCGAATGGCCGCCCCATCACGGTTTTGCTGCATGGGGGCCAGTCCGCCCAAACGCTGCGCCGCCTTCCCACCCAACTGATCGTCAAAATCCTTGATCACAAGAAAATCCACTTGCCCGCGGCCCTGACCCGAATAGCCGTAGAGCGCATATTGGTCACCGACCGCCTCGAGCGCTTCACACAAGAGCACCAGCCCCTCTTTCTCCAGATCGATCACGCGGCGTCCGCTATCCAACTGGCGACTGGTAGACCCACTCACGTCGACCAGAAACGCGGCCGCGACATCCCGCTCTTTTCTCTCCCTCCTGACGTAGATCCGGTCCGACAGGTCTACCCCCGCCGCCCGCTCAGCGCACATACGAACCGCCGCATCCACATCGAGCTCGTCGCCGTCAGCCTGGCCCGGTACGCGCCGCAACCCAAGGGGCCGCAGACTTTCAAAGAAACGTCGAAGTGCAGAAACCTCACTCCCGTGCGCGCTCAACGTGGCACCCACAATATCCCCGCTCCCCTCCTCCGCGGCACGCTCGACGACGCGACACCAGTTGAGACGATAGTCATCGATTCCTTGATCCCATTCCGGATAGCGCACCGCACCATCGCTCGGCCCGGTATGATCGACCGGCGCCGGCTGCTCGACCTTCAAGGTCAGGAGTTCCTCCACATGGATGGGCAACTGTCGCCCGCCGGCAAGCCTGTCACTCTCGGTCGCCGTGTGCGTTCCCTCTCGATTCCGTTGACCCTGCACCGACGACTCCTGTGCTCCGCCAGCGGCACTCGCCATTCGTTCGATGTCCTCTGATTGCTTCTGATCGTCCGAAGCCCGTCCATTCTGGTCATGCTGACGAATGAACTCAGGATTCATTGCCCCACGATATAACCAGTTAGTGACGGGGCGATAATCTTCACTCGTCTGTTCAGAGGCCGACGGACCCACACCCAGCTCCTCTGACGGGTCATCGGCCTGCTCGGCCTGAATCATCGCCCCCTTTGGCGCCAACAGCTCTTCGATTCGCACGTAGAGCGCATGGGCCACACGTACAGCCTCTTCCGCCGTCGCCGTTGGAGACAGAACGGTCTGACACATCGGCCAGAGGATGGCGATCTCGTCCTTGATGGCTTCGTGAATCGCGACAGACTGCGCCGCGGCGGTCGACAACTGGAGCAGCTGATCGACGACGAGTTCTTTGGCGGTCAGCCCGTGCGTCAGCGACCGCGTCGTGATGGCCTCCCGCGCGAATTGCTGTAGGTCCCGCTGAAGTCCCGGATACTCCCGCTGCAACAAAAACTCCACCCGTGCATCCTCTACCAACATCCACAAGTCCTGGACCAGTCCCGGATGGGGATACAGACGAAACAGCGCTGCCAAGGTGTCCGGTGCAGCCTGTTTCACCAAGCCGTACTTCTGCCGAACGGTCAGAACCAAATCCGCAAGCGGCTCAAGGATCAGCCGGTATGTCCCGAACTCCACGTGTCCCGCTTCGTGAGCCGCCATCACCAAATACAAACGCGTATTCTCCTCGGCAGTGGGATAGCACCGAAGGAGCGCTGGCAGCGAGATGATGCGCCCGTCCTGGCTCACCATAGCCCGCGCAGACGTCTCCTGGCTCAGCGAGTCGGGGAGCGCTTGTATCGTCAGATCCGTTCCACAGAGCCCTTGCACGAAAAGCTTCACGGTACGGGCGACCTTCCTGAGTGGCACGCCGCTCAGAGCCGCCTCCACCGAGGTCAGCGCCTTCTGCGACTCCAGTGCGAAATAGGCTCTGGCTGCTTCGACACTGTACGCCAGGACTTCCATCCCAGCTGTAAACCAGGCCTCGAAGCGAGCCAGGGCCTCGGCAGACTCGCCGATCACGCTCACCAATTCCGGGGCGCGCCGCAAATAGGCCAGCGCCGTTTCTGCGTCACGCTCTGCTACCAATGCCCCGTACTGCAATATTTTCAGTCGCCATCTCTCATTCGGCACGGCACGCAACAGACGTGGAGATTCCGATAACCAGGCAATGCCAGACCCAGGATCACGTTCAGCCAGCAACGACCCGACCGCGACGACCCTGGCCCTCACCGCCGGGTCTTCGAGATCGCCGAGGATGAGCGGACTGGTACGGAGGAATTCGATGGTTCCAAAATAGTCCGTCTTGCCGAAACTATTCTGGGAAATGAGTTTCAGTCCGAACGTCGCCCAGGTTCTTGCCTCCTGAAGCGGCAACACGCGGGCTACCGCGGGAATTTGGCGGATATACTCCAACGCGACGACAAAATCGACCGGCGTCAGTTCGAACCCGATCTCTAACCAGGCCCCCAGCTGATCCGGCGGGATAACCGTCACGACGTCCGGGGAGACACGGAGAAATTCCAGCGCGACGTTCGCATCTTGCTCCGCCAGTTCCAGGGCGGTTTTCAGCACCAATGACCGGACCGTTGGTTGCTCGATCAAACCCAGAACCAGCGGGCTCTCCTTGAAAAACTTCATCCCGATCGCACCGGACGATTCGGCTAACGCAATCCCCAAATCCAGCCAGGCCACCGCATCGCTGAGCCGATCCCGCCGTTGCAAATCTGGGAACGATTCGATCGCGGCACGAGCAACCTTTTCCGACACCTCGTACAGCTCGTCGAGCAACACAAGGACACCCTCGACCTGGTTCGGTTTCGTGGTGGAGCCGGCAAGACAAGAAACCAGATGCTCGGCCGTAGCTGGCCCTAGCTCTTCCGCCAGTTTGGCGATCAATGGGTTATGGGTATCCGATATCTCCATCCTCGATCCAATCTTACGGAATTTACAGGAAGTGCTCGATTGTAAAGGACGCCCTAGCGCTTGTAAACTACGCCGTGGTGAGAGGCGACCGGCGAGGGGCTAGAGGTTCGGAGTCACCACCCTATACCCCACTTGCCCCTCGTCTTGTCCCTCTAGCGTATTTGTAGGAAGGTGTGATGGCTGAGCCCAAGCAAGAGAGTCTCGACAAAATGTGGAAGTATGCGAAGGGATTCGCGGAAAAGAGCGGGACGACACTGCATCCCACCCCCGCAGTCACCGAAGCGGTGGTCAAGGGCCTCGCGATGCACATGGACGAGCTGGGCAAACCCCTCTGCCCCTGCAACTTCTACAAGGATAAACAAGCAGAAGCCAAACTCCGCCGCTGGATGTGCGCCTGCGACGAAATGCAGATCTACAAATACTGCCACTGCCTGTTATTTGTGCGGGAAGACGGCATGCCGATCACGGAATATCTCCCGGAAGGCCACGAAGGACGGGAGGTCTATGGCGTCATCACAGACCCGACTCCCGACAAAGGCCGATCGCTGAAACACAAAGCAGCACAGTCTTCTCCTCTTCCATCCGACACAGATTCAAAGTAGGCACACCCGACCACCTCAAGCAATCTACTACCTCTACAGTCCACGTTCACGCTCTCAGCGAGTTGGCCTGGTCGATCTCTACTGCGCGCCACATTCTCACCCGCCCGCCCGAGCGATCCGAGCCACGCTCTTTACTGCCACCTCAATTGAATTTTTCAGTTATCTTTCTCTCCTTCTCCCTCTCCCAACTCGTGGCGAGGTGGTGGGATGGGCGGATCAGCTTCTACTGCGCGCATCGACCGAGCACATTCTGATCGTGCGCGGTCTGCGAGCAAGGAAGCTGGCCGCCCATCTCGCCTTCTTTACTGCCACCCCGACACGTCATATCCCTTCTCAATCAAACAGCGCACCACCGCATCGGCGTACGGAGGATCCGGTTCAAGCGGTCTGTAGGCACCACCAACTGAACCAATGATGACTCCAAGCGCGCCTCC
>JAQBES010000236.1:0-7856 GCA_032123755.1 Nitrospirota bacterium | reverse complement strand
CGGCCTCGATCGGCCTGGTCACGCAGCGAGTCGCGCAGAAGATCTTTATCCCCTGGACGAGGGCGCGGATCCACTGGATTTGATTCTGTTATACGTTCCGTCGGCTGCATCGTCGTACCTAGTCTGAAAGTCTGAACGTCGAACGTCATCAAGTCATAGTCCTGGCTGGACGTGATGACATTATGAACTTACCGGCTCTATAGCGGGCTGCGGAAAACCCCTTTCGGCATAGCAGAGATTGGGCAGTCTGCACGTCTAGGGACAGAGCAGAATTCCCAAGCAGGATGCTCAAAAAGTCCGTCCAGCAAGGCCGCAGCGAGCGAAGAGGCGAGGCGTACGCTTCGGTACGTTGAGCCTCTGAGCGATGCGAGAACGCCGCTGGCGGACTTTTTCAGCATCCTGCTAGTGCGGCTTGCGCCGCTTCAGGGCCTATGATAGGGTACCATCGCTGCATCTGGAGCGGGGGAAAGGCCTGTGGCCGCAGAACAAGAAGAAGGATTTGTCGTTCGGGACCGGCGGGGCGGGAGTGGGCCCGACCGTCCCTCCGCCGCAGCGGACGCCGCGGCGGAGGTAACGCTCCACCAGGAGGCAGCACCCTCTGATCCACTCCAGGGTTCGGGAATCCCCGTCACCTTTTCATCCTTCGTCATTTCTTTGGGCAGTTCCTCGCTGATGTTGATGGGGGAACAACTGGACCCCCAGCAGCCTCCGATGCCGGCGAACCTACCGCAAGCAAAAGACATTATCGACTTGCTCTCGGTCTTGGAAGAGAAGACCACGGGCAATCTCACAACGGAAGAACAAGCGGTGCTGCGGGATATGCTCTATGCCCTTCGGATGAAGTACGTGAGTTTGGCTGCCAAATAAATAGTACCCCCTTGCGCCTGTCGACCCCAGACGTGTCAGTCAGCCGCTATGGCTCACACGACGTGGTGACACACTCCCCTGATTCAATGATCGCGAATATACTGTTGTCTTTGCGTCGAAGCGCCGACAATCTGGGATACTGAATGTGAGTGACATCAAGAAGGATACAGGCTCATTCCCCGGAGCAAAGACGGTCAGTGGTTCCGTGACCGGAATTACGCCGCTTCTTGCTGGTGCCGGCCGATCTTCACGGCAATCCAGGCCTACTCAGGAGCCGGAACGCCGGACGATGCATTTGCGGCCGGTCTGGATCGTCCTCATTCTGCTGCTCCCCTGTCTGGCGCTGACCTTCTACTATTCCCAGGTCGTGATCCCCGGTGGTGAAGAAACCGATTCCTTTCTGCCGACGACCAGCTACGCGTTCGTGCTCCTCCTGCTGAACCTCGATCTGATCGGGTTTGTGGTCCTGTTGCTGCTGCTCTCCCGCAACCTCATCAAGGCCTACTTCGAACGGCGGCATCGACTATTTGGATCGGGATTTCGAACAAAGTTGGTGGCTGCCTTCATCGGTTTTTCGCTCGTTCCGACGGTGCTCCTTGCCTTGGTCGCCAGTGGGCTGGTGAATAAGGCCGTCGATGTGTGGTTTAGCGATCAGATTGAGCAGGTCATGCGGGATTCCTATGATGTGGCGCGGATGCAGCATGCCGGCCACATTACCCTCGCGGTGAATAGTGCCCGAGCCATCAGCCATGAAATCTATCGAGAGGATATGCTGCTGGCGGCACAACGCGATCTGCTGGTGGCCGCCATGGCTCGCAAGCGGGCGGAATTCGGCGTGGCAGGGATTGAAGTTTTCTCGGCCAAAATGGAAACGCTCACCAAGGCACTGGATCTCGACGTACCCTCCTCGGCTCTCGATCTACCGATCGGCCAGCTGGTTCTCCAAGTGATCAACGGGAAGCAAGAAGTGAATGCGGTACAAGAGGCTCAAACCGGGCGCTTGGTGCGGGCTGCGGCTCCAATCGCAGCGAGCGGGCGGGGCGGCGAGATCGGTGGCGTGGTGGTGGTGGAGGCCTTCGTCCCCGAATCGTTGCTGGCGAAAATGGAGGGGATCGGCCATCAGTACGACGAATATAGACAGACCAAGGCCATGAAAAATCCGATCAAAGCCGGGGCCTATCTGTTCGTCGCCGTCATCACAGTACTCATTTTGTTCGGGGCGACCTGGTTTGGATTCTATGTCGCGCGCAGTATTACGGTGCCGATTCAACGGTTGGCTGAAGCGACGGAGGCCATTGCCCAAGGGGATCTCTCCGTCCGAATCGAAGGGAAAGCAACCGATGAAATCGGCACATTAATCGATTCATTCAACCGCATGACGTCGGATCTGCAGGGAAATAAGTCCGAGATCGAAGAAGCCAATATCTCGTTGCGCCACAGCAACCTCGAACTCGATCGCCGCCGTGCGTACATCGAGACTGTGGTCGAGACGATCGCCGCGGGCTTGCTCTCCGTCGATAAAAACGGGCTGATCACGAACTTCAATCCGTCCGGTGAACGGATCCTCGGGCTTGCGGCGGATCGATTCCGTGGCAGACAGGCCAATGAGGTGTTCAAAGAGTTGAGACTCGATCTGTTCCAGACAGTCTACGATCGGATGCTGCTCGATCAGCGCGATACCCTCGCTCTCGAGGGGCCGATGGAAATCGAAGGTAAATTCTTGACCATCGGGCTTCACGGTTCACGTATGAAGGATGAAGCGAATCATGACCTCGGTATCGTGCTGGTGTTCGAAGATCTCACGGAGTTGATCAAGGCGCAAAAAGTAGCAGCCTGGCAGGAGGTGGCCCGACGGGTGGCCCATGAGATTAAGAACCCGTTGACGCCGATCCAATTGTCCGCGCAGCGGTTGCGAAAGAAATATTTTGAGAAGTCACCGGATTTCGATGCGATCTTCGACGAGACCACGAACGTAATTGTCAACGAAGTGACGAGTCTCAAACATATGGTCGACGAATTTTCGAAGTTTGCCCGGTTGCCGACTCCGCAGATGGCGCATCAGTCGCTCCACGATGTGATCAATGAAGTCACCGCGCTCTATCGAGGGGCACACAAGGATGTGGAACTGATCGTGGAGTTGGACGAAGACCTCCCGTCGCTCAATTTTGACCGCGAGCAGCTCAAGCGGGTGATGGTCAATCTGCTGGACAATGCGATTCAGGCGAGCCAACAGAAGGGACGGGTGTGGCTCTCGACCAAGTATGATACAAAGCGCCGGCTGGCTGTCGTGAGCGTGGCTGATGAAGGCGCGGGCATTGCGCCGGAAGACCGGGAAAAGCTGTTTGTCCCCTACTTTACGAGGAAGAAGACGGGAACGGGACTGGGCTTGGCAATCGTGCGGCACATCATTACCGATCACGAAGGACAGATCCATGCGAGCCAGAATCAGCCGAAAGGAGCCGTGTTCACGTTCGAATTGCCAGTCTAACCACGTCAGGGATAAGGAATGAGGGGGTCCGGCGGCGAATACGGCTGCTGCTCCGGGACACCTTACGCCTTACGTTTAACGCCTAACGGAGCACTATGTCTGCATCGATTTTAATTGTGGATGACGAAGAGCCGATTCTCACATCTTTGAGTAGTATTCTGCGGGACGAAGGTTATGACGTCGCGGTGGCCAAGAGCGGCGTGGAGGCGTTGCGCGCCTACACCATGGATCCGCCCGATCTCATGCTCCTCGATATCTGGATGCCGGAAATGGATGGCATGGAAACTTTGCGCCGGGTTCGGGAACTGGTGCCGACGGCACTGGTGATGATGATGTCCGGACACGGCTCGATCGAAACGGCGGTCAAGGCGATCAAGCTGGGGGCATATGACTATATTGAAAAGCCCTTGTCGCTCGAAAATGTCACGCTGCGCGTCAAACATGCCTTGGATCAATACCGTTTGGAGCAAGAGAACCGGGTGCTCCGGACCACCGTCCAGCGGAAGTTCGAGTTGGTGGGACAGTCGCCTGCGATGCAACAGTTGCGGCAGCTGATCGAGACGGCCGGACCGACCAACAGCCGTGTGTTGATCGGAGGGGAGAACGGAACGGGAAAGGAACTTGTGGCCAGGGCCATCCATCTGCAGAGCGCACGGGCCGGTCGACCGTTTGTGGCAGTAAACTGTGCGGCCATCCCGGAGACCTTGATCGAGAGCGAACTATTCGGACACGAAAAGGGCTCCTTCACCGGTGCGACCTCGATGAAACGCGGGCAGTTCGAGCAGGCCGACGGAGGCACGCTGTTTCTGGACGAAATCGCCGACATGAGTCTGAACACCCAGGCGAAGGTCTTACGGGCGTTACAGGAACAGCAGTTTACTCGTGTCGGTGGGACGAAGCTCATCAAGGTAGATGTTCGAGTCTTAGCCGCGTCGAATAAGGATCTGCTCAAGGAAATCGAGAAAGGCACGTTTCGCGACGACCTCTTCTACCGGCTCAACGTGGTACCGGTCATCGTGCCGCCGCTCAGGGAGCGTCGTGAAGACATCCCCCTGCTCGCTCGCCACTTCATGAAGGTCCATGCGGAAGAGCAGGGGTTACGGATGAAAGAGATCTCGCCGGATGCAATGACGGTGTTTCAACAATATGACTGGCCGGGGAATATTCGTGAACTGCGGAACCTGATCGAACGATTGATGATCATGGTGCCGGGTCCCGTCATTGAGGCGGCGCAAGCGGGCGGCTCGTTGCAGCCGCGTCCGATTGGGCCGGCGTCCCAGACTACGACCCCCGCGGTCAATCCACTCTTCACGCAGTCGTATGACTCGCTCAGAGACGCCCGCAATGCGTTTGAAAAGGATTATATCGCGCGAAAGTTGCGTGAGCATCATTGGAACATTTCTCGCACGGCTGAAGAATTGAAAATCGAACGGAGTCATCTCCATCGGAAAATCAAGTTGCTGGATGTGGAGATGCGGCCGGAAGCGTAGGGGATGGGGACTGATTATCTCCTGTGCTCGCGCAACGCGCGGCCTAGAATGCCCTCGTTGAACGCGCGCAGTGGGAGATAATCAGTCCCCATCCTTGAAGAGATAGCGAGCAAGCTTGGAAGGATCAATTAAATGATGGTGGTCGCTCGATGCGCGCAGTGAAGACCATATCAGCCGCCCTACCTTAGCGAGTGGAGGTAAAGCCTGCGACTGGTTCCTTTTACGAGCTGTTCCGCCTCGGTGAAGATAACCCCTCGAATAGTCCTTGTGCTTGTGCGTTGACCTCTACAACAGCCCTCCGCTAAGATGCGCGTCCGGAGTAGGTCAAGGTTGAGGTTAAGGCTGAGGGCGGAATGGTATCGCCTCGGTCCCCCGTGCAACCTCGGCCTGCGCCTCAATCTTCCCTAACGCTGTTTCATATGACAAACTATCGAGATGCCGGAGTCGATATCGATGCTGGCGACGAGTTCGTCGACCGTATTTCGCCATTGGTGCGGTCCACGTTTCGCCCGGAAGTCCTGACGGACCTTGGCGGCTTCGGCGGATTGTTTCGGCTGCAGGCCCATCGCTATGCCGAACCGGTCCTTGTCTCAGGCACGGACGGAGTCGGGACGAAACTGAAGATTGCGTTCCTCATGGATCGCCACGATACCGTCGGGATTGATCTGGTGGCCATGTGTGTGAACGACATCGTGGTCAGCGGAGCCGAGCCGCTGTTCTTCTTGGATTATTTCGCAACGGGAAAGCTGGCTGTCCCCAAGGCTGAGTCCGTGCTCAAAGGGATCGCCGAGGGCTGTCGCCAGGCTGGCTGTGCCTTGATCGGCGGGGAAACCGCCGAGATGCCCTCCTTCTATGCGGAGGGCGAGTATGACCTGGCAGGGTTTGCCGTCGGAGTAGTGGATCGACCCAAGATTATTGATGGCCGCAGCATTGTGCCAGGCGATGTCCTGATTGGATTGGCCTCGACCGGTCTTCATAGCAACGGCTATTCATTGGCACGTCATGTCTTGTTGGATCAGGCAAAGCTCAGCGTGACCAGTTGCCTGCCTGAACTCGATCAGCCTCTGGGAGACATCCTGCTGACGCCGACCAGAATCTATGCCAAACAGATCCTCACATTGATCCAGGAATGTCCCATCAAAGGCATTGCCCATATCACCGGCGGCGGCATCACCGAGAATCTTCCGCGAGTGTTTCCCGCGGGCGTGCGAGCACGGGTGCCGCGGAGTGCCTGGTCCGTGCCGCCTATTTTTCAGGCGATTGCTCGGCTTGGACAGGTCGCGCGTGAGGAAATGTATCGCGTCTTCAACATGGGAATTGGGTTGATTCTGGTGGTGCCGGCGTCAGCCGCCCAGGTGGTCATCGCGCGTGCCACGGCGTTGGGTGATCCAGCTTGCCAGATCGGGACCATCGTGTCATCGACCGGAGACGTCCCATTGGTGGAGTATGTCGACTAAGCGGACGGATGCGCTTCGAGTCGCCGTCTTGGCATCCGGGCGCGGATCGAATCTTCAGGCGGTCATCGACGCGATCGAAGCAGGGACGGTTCAGGCAAAACTTGTTGCCGTCATCAGCAACAAGAAAGAGGCCCCGGCATTAGAACGAGCCCGCCGCCACGGATTGGCATGCCTCTTCGTCGATCCAAAACCTTATACGGGCAGACCCGATAGTCGTGAGGCCTACGACCGCGAACTACTCGACGTGCTCCAGCAACACGATGTGGAGTTGGTGTTATTGGCCGGGTACATGAAAATCGTGACCAGGGTCCTCGTAGAGGCCTTTGCAAATCGCATGATGAACATCCACCCGTCCCTGTTGCCCTCGTTTCCTGGATTGGATGTGCAAAAGAAGGCGATCGAGTGGGGTTGCAAACTTGCCGGATGTACGGTCCACTTTGTGACGGAAGGCGTCGATGAAGGACCGATCATTCTTCAAGCGGCGGTTCCGATTCTCGATGACGACACTCCCGACACACTGGCCGCTCGCATCCTTGAGCAAGAACACAAGATCTATCCACGAGCGGTCCAGCTCTTTGCCGAGGAACGGTTGCAGGTTGCAGGGCGGCGCGTGTTCATCAAAGCTGGAAAGCCGAAGGGTGAATCGGTGATCAGCCCGTCATAGCGCTACGCGCAGGCAGGATGAGGTTAAGGCTGAGGCTAAGCGAAGAGAATGATATTTTCTCAGCCTCGACCTGGGCCTCGACCTGTTTCGGGTAGAGACTCAGGAAACGGTTGTGTATAATGCGCATGTTGGTGAAGCGTTCGTCTCACCGCTGAATATCGGTAATGTGGGGGGCTAGCTCAGTTGGGAGAGCACTACGTTCGCAACGTAGGGGTCGGGGGTTCAACTCCCCTGCCCTCCACCAGCTTTATTTTTGCCAATGGCCAGCCGCAGTAATCCCTCATAATCCCCGGTCACTTCCGCCGTCAGGTAGCGCCCCGCACCATCGGCACATGGATGGAGCGCGATTGTTTTTCCCAAATCTCTAGCTTCATTTCGGACGGAACAAACACACTTCAAGTGAGAAGTGGGTCAACACTCGATGAGCTTCTTCATCGTGTTAGCCCCTGCGGGAAGCGCACACGAGGAGACGCTAAAGTAGGCGACCGGCCTTCGCCTTAAAAGGGCGATCAGTGGGGATAGGGATAGAGTGTGATGGAGTGCGATTGAGGTGGACCTGGAATCGGGAGTAAAACCGGGAGCGAATCGGGAGTGAAACCGGGAGTAGAAAAACTCGAACTGGTGGGCTCGCACGGAAACGACACATCACTGACTCTCCTCGCCTCGCACCGTCCTGAACGTCTAGAAAGCCCTGAGAAAGTTTTGTGGACAGCGGTGACACACTGGTCGCACTCGCCATCCCACACGCGTTTGAGAGTCTGTAATCCCACAATGAGAAGGTCCGCTTTCAACACGATAGAAATGTCCTCTTCGTTGCTAGACTGTCGGCCCTCACAAGGAGGGACAGATGGTCAGAGAGGACAGGGTCATCATGAGTGTGAAGGAACTCC
>JAQBES010000235.1:0-2832 GCA_032123755.1 Nitrospirota bacterium | reverse complement strand
GACGTCGTCTACATCACGCCGATTCATCCGATCGGGCGCACGAATCGCAAAGGGAAAAATAATTCACTCACACCGTTGCCGACCGACCCTGGGAGTCCCTACGCCATTGGGAACGAGCTGGGCGGCCACGATGCCGTAGAGCCGAGCCTCGGGACGATTAAGGACTTCGATCACTTTCAGGAAGCCGTGCGCGCGCAGGGGATGGAGATCGCGATGGACTTCGCGATCAACTGTTCGCCGGACCATCCCTACGTGAAGGAACATCCGGAGTGGTTCGCCCATCGGCCGGACGGCACGATCAAGTACGCGGAGAACCCGCCCAAGAAATATCAGGACATCTACAGCGTCGACTTTCACTGTGAGGACTGGCGTGGGCTGTGGAACGAGATGAAACGCGTGATCCTCTTTTGGGCGGGCCACGGCGTAAAAATATTCCGTGTGGACAACCCGCACACCAAACCAGTGGCTTTTTGGGCCTGGCTGATCGGCGAGGTGCAGGAGCGTTATCCGGATGTGATCTTTTTGTCCGAGGCCTTCACCAAGCCGAAGATGATGAAGGCCCTCGCCAAGGCCGGGTTTACGCAGTCGTACACCTATTTTACGTGGCGCAATTTCAAGCAGGAATTGACGGACTATATGGTGGAATTGTCGACGAGCGAGATGAAGGGTTATTTCAGGCCGAACTTTTTCACGAATACGCCCGACATCCTGCCGGAAATTCTCCAGCAGGGCGGCCGACCCGCTTTCAAATTCCGGCTCGTGCTGGCGGCGACGTTGTCGCCCTCGTACGGGATCTACAGCGGTTACGAACTCTGCGAAAACCGGGCGTTGCCGGGGAAGGAAGAATATCTCGACTCGGAGAAATATGAAATCAAGGTCTGGGACTGGGATCGGCCGGGCCAACTGATCGACTATGTCACATTGATCAATCGCATCAGGCGGGAAAATCCCGCACTTCATGAATTGGAGAATCTTGAATTTTACGAGGCAGACAACGAGCAGGTGCTGTTCTACGGCAAGAGCACGTTCGACAAGCGCAACTCGGTGTTCGTGGCGGTCAATCTGAGCCCCTTCCAGATCCAGGAGTCGACCCTCCGAATTCCAATCGCCTCGCTCGGCATCAAGCCGGACGACACGTATCAGTTGCATAATCTGATTACGGATCGGCGCGATCTCATGACGGGCGACAGCTACATCGTGCGATTGGACCCCCAGGTCGAGCCGGCCGCGATCTTTGCTGTGCGGCGCTGGACCCATCGGGAGCAGGAAGTCGACTATTTCTTTTGAGAAAGTAACGAGGATGAAGACTGTGCCACAGGGATGGATCGAGCAAGTCCTGGCCTCGCTGGGAGGACAGGGGCAGCGCTCTCTGATCGAGTTCGTTCAACGGCAGCGATGGTTCGGTGGCAAAGGGAAGCCCTTGGCTGATGCGCACGTCGTGGACGCGGTGGAACTGTTTCATGGAGCAGGCCGGCGACTGCTTGCATTGATGTGTGTCGAATATCGAGGCGGAGCACAAGAGCGCTACGTGATGCCGTTGACGATCAGACCGAGGACCGGGCAAGACGATACCGGGGCGCTCGTCGAGCTGCCTCAGTCTTCCACCCATGCATGGGTCTGCGATGCGACCGGGGATGAGGAGATCTGGCTGGGCCTCTACGATGGCGTGGCACAAGGTCGGAAACTGGCCGGGCAGACCGGATGCCTGATGGGCCGTCCCCTGCCGCAGGGACGGGAGGAGCTGACGAAGGCGGTGCGGGAGGCGAAGGTCCTCTCCGCAGAGCAGAGCAATACGTCGGTGATCTTCGACCGGCGGGTGATCTTGAAACTAATACGCAAGCTGGAGGCGGGGATCAATCCAGACAGCGAGGTGTTGGAATTTTTGACGACGCAGACGACCTGTCGGGATGTGCCGGCGCTGTTGGGCGTGATGACGTATGACGACGGTCTCTCGGACGAGGCGCAACCTGCCACGGTCGCGGTGCTCCAGCGATTTGTCCCGAATGTCGGCGACGGATGGAGCTATACTCTGGTCCATCTCGGGACATTGCTGGATGAGGGGTGCAAGGCCGTCACGGAGCGCGGCGACAATCTCTCGAAGGCGGTCACGGCGATCTCCGGACTGTTCCTGGGACAGCTTCGACGGCTCGGCGAGATTACGGGAGGTCTGCATGTGGCGTTGGCCTCCCGGCAGGAACCGGAGGCGTTTCGTCCCGAACCCATCACCCTGCACGATGTCGATCTGTGGCAGGCAGGAATGAAGATGCATCTCACCGAGGTCTATCGCGATCTGCGCGGGCTTCAGCCGGAGCAGCAATCGGCGGCAGGATTGACGGGCGACGACGTGACCAGGCTGGAAACAGCCTGCCGTGATCGGTTCGGGGACCTCCAGCTCCTGTCTCGAGCAAAGGCTTCGAAGATTCGTCATCACGGAGACTATCACCTCGGACAGGTCCTCAAAACGAACGATGGGTTTGTGGTGATCGACTTCGAGGGGGAGCCGGCCAGGCCGCTGGAGGAGAGGCGGGCTAAGGTCTGTCCGTTAAAAGACGTAGGCGGGATGTTGCGTTCGTTCAATTATGCGGCCCACGCTTCGCTCAAACAGCGAATGACCGTTTCCGCGACGGAGAGCGCATTGATGACGGAATGGGAAGGTGCCGCACGCGCATCGTTCCTCGACGGCTACCGTTCGGTTGCCAAGCCGGGGCAGGCGGTCTGTATGCCGGCCACGTGGGAAGAGGCCTTGCGGATCATTCAGGTGTACGAACTCGATAAGGCCCTCTACGAATTGCGGTACGAAATGCGGAATCGACCGGATTGGCTGTCGATCCC
>JAQBES010000234.1:0-3552 GCA_032123755.1 Nitrospirota bacterium | reverse complement strand
CCATGGAACTTGTGCTGTCGGATAATGCTCCTTCGGAAGCCGACCTGTCGATTAAGTTCAATGGAAAATACTATGCCGTGAACACCACCGGACCGCTGGCACGCTGGAACCGCGCGGCCTTCCAAATGTTGTACCTCTTGTTCCAAATGACCGTCAGCGAAGTGCCTCGCGTCGGAGTCCCCAGCATCACGATCGCGAAGTGACCGACCGCAAAGTCACCACCAATCTAATATTCGACCACAGTCACCCGCTACCGCTGCCCAGGCACGGACCCAAGGATCACCGCGGCGACCGCGCCCATAAACCACGCCACATACACCCAGGCCTTCTAAACCATTATTGCGGTCTTGCAGCATCGCGTCCAGGACCGCGATTGCCGACTGGTGGTCACAGTCGACGGCTATCGACAAGGCCAGAAGACGATTGACCACAAGAAGAAAATGGACAAGGCACTCCCGGACGCTGGACTCGTTGTTGTATAAGGCCCGGTACGGACATATGATTCAGGAAGAAATGTACAGGAGAGATGTGTGGGCGGCCAGGCTGTCTCCGCGTCGTTGAGGAGGAACCCATGGGAAGAGTTACCCAGGATATGCAGCTCGTGAAATGGTTCGACAAACTCGGCATCGAGGACGTGCCGTTGGTCGGCGGGAAAAACGCGTCGTTGGGCGAAATGTATCGTGAGCTGGCCTCCAAAGGGATAAAGGTGCCCAACGGTTTCGCCGTCACGGCGGAGGCGTACCGGCTCTTCCTGAAAGAGGCGAAGATCGGCGCGACGATCCAGTTGATTCTCAAAGACCTGGACACGCACGATTTGGCGAACCTCCAGCACAGAGGCAAGCAAGTGCGGCAGGCCATTCTCGGCGCCACGTTCCCGCTGGAACTGGCCGATGCGATCACCAAAGCCTACGACCGGCTGAGCAAAGGACTGCCCGAGCCGGCGGATGTGGCGGTGCGCAGCAGCGCGACGGCGGAGGATCTGCCAGATGCGAGTTTCGCCGGACAACAGGAAACCTACCTCAACGTGCAGGGCCATCTATCTCTGTTGGAACATTGCAAGCGCTGCTTCGCCTCGCTATTTACCGATCGCGCGATAGCCTATCGAGTCGAGAAAGGATTCGAACACCAAAAGATTGCGCTCTCCATCGGGGTACAGCGCATGGTTCGCTCGGACTTGGCCGCCGCCGGCGTCATGTTTTCCATCGATACGGAGACGGGCTTCAGGGACGCTGTCTTGATCAACGCGTCCTACGGCCTCGGCGAGAACGTGGTGCAGGGCTCGGTCAATCCGGATGAATACTACGTCTTCAAACCGACGCTGACACAAGGGTACCGTCCGATCCTGCAAAAGCTCCTGGGCAGTAAAGAGTTCAAACTGATTTACGACGTCGGCGGAAGCAAAATGGTCAAGAACGTACCGGTGCCTCCCGACGACCGGGCCAGATTCGCGATCACGGACGACGAGATCTTGACCCTGGCGCGCTGGGCCTGTGTGATCGAAGACCACTATAAGGCCAAACGCGGAGGCGCCAGTCCGATGGATATGGAGTGGGCTAAGGACGGCCGGACCGGTGAACTCTTCATCGTGCAGGCACGGCCCGAGACGGTGCAATCGCAGAAGGATCTTGACGTGATCGAGACCTATCGCCTCATGGAACGCAGCCGTGTGCTCGTGACCGGGCGCAGCGTCGGGGGCAAAGTCGGCCAGGGGACGGTGCGAGTCATCAAGCACGTCCAGCAAATTCAAGACTTCCACGAGGGCGATGTGCTGGTGACCGATAAGACCGACCCTGATTGGGTGCCGATCATGAAGCGAGCGGCGGCGATCGTGACCAATCGCGGGGGGCGGACCTGTCATGCCGCGATCGTGAGCCGCGAGTTGGGCCTGCCCGCCATCGTGGGCGCAGACAACGCGACGGAACTATTGCAGGACGGTCAAATTGTCACCGTGTCGTGCGCAGAGGGAGAGAAGGGGTCCGTCTACGAGGGCCGGCTGCCTGTCGATGTCACGCGGGTGAGCGTGAAAAATTTACGCCGCCCTAAGACGGCGATCATGATGAACGTCGCCAATCCCGAGGAGGCGTTCCGCCTCTCGTTCCTCCCGAACGACGGGGTCGGGCTGGCGCGCGAGGAATTCATCATCGCCAACTCCATCAAGGCCCATCCGCTCGCATTACTGAACTATCAACGGCTGGAAGATCCCGCCGTAACAGCCGAAATCGACCGGCTCACATTGGGATATTCCGACAAAGCTCAGTTCTTCGTCGACAAGCTGGCCCAGGGCGTCGGGATGATCGCGGCGGCCTTCTATCCGAAAGACGTGATCGTGCGGCTCAGCGACTTCAAATCGAACGAATATGCCAATCTGGTCGGCGGTCGCCTGTACGAACCGGTAGAGGAGAACCCCATGCTGGGCTTCCGGGGCGCCTCACGCTACTATGACCCGCGCTACCAAGCCGGCTTTGCGTTGGAATGCCGCGCGCTCAGCAGGGTTCGGGAGGAGATGGGCCTGGTCAACGTGAAAGTCATGATTCCGTTTTGCCGGACAGTTCAGGAAGGTCGGCTGGTCCTTGACGAGATGGCGCGCCACGGGCTGCGGCGAGGCGAACGAGGATTGGAGGTGTACCTCATGTGCGAGATCCCCAGCAATGTACTCCTTGCGAAGGAATTCGCCGAGCTCTTCGACGGGTTTTCCATCGGTTCCAACGACCTGACGCAACTGACGCTGGGCGTGGACCGGGATTCCGACATCGTGGCGCCGCTGTTCGATGAGCGTGATGCCGCTGTCCAGCGGTTCATCTCCATGGCAATTCAGGCGGCCAAAGCTACAGGCAGAAAGATCGGCATCTGCGGCCAAGCGCCCAGCGACTATCCGGAGTTCGTCCGGTTTCTCATCGAGCAGGGCATCGATAGCATCTCGCTCAACCCCGACACGGTGATCAAAACGACGGTGGACGTATTGGAAGCGGAGCGTCACCGGGTCGGGTAACGGAGAAGTAGCGCCACACAACCGAGGCGGAGACGGCAGCACCGCTGCATCGAGATAGCCCTACGGTACAGAGACAGTAGCGCACTGTCCATAGTGCGCCGTTCTGCCCCTTGTACCGTATGCCCACTGTGGCTAAAAGTCCCAATCGTCTCACGGTGAACAAGCTGAGTCGCCCGAAACATCAAAAAGTTTCAGGCCGTTAGTGGTCGAGCGAGCAAGGCACTGCTCTTGCTGTAGGAAAACTGGGCAACCCTGCCGGTGTTTCGTTCACGTGATGGGCTCAGGTCTGAGTCGATGGGGTTACGGAGCCCGAGTATCTTGTCGCGATGTTCGATCGATCGTCAGGAGGGACAAAAGATATGGAACGGTCCGAACTGAGTGACGGCTGGCTGGCTGCATTCGTCCGCGAAGTGATCAGTATGCCGCGCCGGCATGTGGTCGTGTTTCTTGTCGCGACCCTGCTGCTCGTCGTCGTGGAAGTCGAGTTGGTCGAAGGGTGGCACCTTGTCCATCTCGCTGAACTCGTGGGCGTGATGGTCTTCCTCTATCTTCTGTGGGCGGCC
>JAQBES010000233.1:0-3294 GCA_032123755.1 Nitrospirota bacterium | reverse complement strand
GCTCGGGCTTCACCTGCTTCGCCACCGCTTGGCCAGCACATCATTTCTTCATCACGATGAACCCCCTCCAGCGGTCTTCACGACTCCCGTTCAGGTGCGGAGTTCTTCTCAGACTGCACGATGAGTTTCGCCGTCGCTTGGCCGTAATGGTGATAGGCACCCCACGTTGATCCTTGATGAAGAATCTTCGTTCTCGCCTTCGCCAGCGCAATGCCAAGCTCAGCCCCAGACAGCGCCTTCGTATAAAAACATTCGGCGAAGGTCAGTGCCGCCACATCATCCACCGGCCAGCCTGTGCCGATGTAGTTCTGCACTCCCCGTTCAAAAAACGCTTGAGCCAGTCCAGCCAAACTCCGAGTCGATTCCTGCTTCGTAAAGGGCTGCCCCGATCGAATGACCCCGGAGAAGCAGCCATTGGCAAAGATGAGGTTCGGCACCCGCCGTGCCCGGAAGATGTCTCGGGCTGAAAGCATTTCGTCCTTACCCAACACCCATCCACTCTTGGCGGGATTCTTTTCGTCGAAGTCGCCATGCCCCGAGTAATGAATCAGGTCGAATTCTTCGCTGAGGATCAGTGCGAGGAGTTCAACTGGATCACATTCATTCGCCCCAATGCGTTGCTCGACTGTGATGTCTAGACCTTGCGTGTCCTTCATGCTCTGGAGAATCTTCACCACGGCACGCCCCTCCTCCCGAGCGCCTGGCAATCGCAAGTCAGTCTCTGGCGCCGGATCCGCGACCACGAGGACGCGCAGGCGGTTTGGGGTGGATGCCGTGATGAGCCCTGGCGCACCGGACAAGGTCGTTCGGAACTGTCGGGTCACTTGTCGCTCTGGCCCATAAAACACAATTCGTCCGTGCCGCTCAAAGGCCGCCATCTCCCAGGGAAACGCTGCCGTCGACCGATCGACAATGAGGGTCAGCGGCGTCATGTCGATCATGCCTTGGAAGTCTTCCGGCATCAGATACCGATGCAACAGCTTCCCGTACTTCTGCTGATCCTTCAGGCTTCGAGATTCCTTGAGAAGATCGGCGATGCCTTCTGCACGGGATAATTGCACGGGAATTTCTCGGACCGGAATGACGGCTTCTTTCGTGATCGCTGAGAAGCGGAACAGCTCACGGTCTCGTTCGACCGTCACGCGGCTTCCTTCCATCCGATCAACCGTCTCCGGCGGTGTTTTTGGTGTAGGATGGACTCGCTTCGGCAGCTGCCTCGGCGACACCTTCAACGTCAACGATCCGTCACTCCCGATTTTGATCTTGTTCACGATCGTGAGGACATCCTGGAAGCGGCGCTTGTCATACTCCACGATCTGGAGGGTGTCGAGGCGTCCTTGCCCCTTGATCCGTCTGAGTGCAGATGCCACCCCCTCAAGCATGCCCTCGATCGCTTGCTCCAAAGAGAGATTGCCTTCACCAGACCCGACCACAACCGTGGCAAATGTTCGCCACCCCAGCGCCGTGACCTTTCTATTACCCACAAGTCCGTGCCGTTCTAGCGCCGGGCCTCCTCTTTGAACACCTCGATATTCGTTTCAACAAGTTGCTCCATGAGCTTGCGCACCCGCGCATGATTGGCGATCATCTTGCGCATTCTGGGCAGCTGCCTTCGAGGAACATACACGATTCGCGTCTTCTGACGGCGATCCTTGTAGGTCAAGCGATAGACCCTTCGAGATGACGTCTTCTGACACAGGCAGCGCGCCCTGTTGCATGTGGCACAGACGCTGTTGATAGAGCCTCGAACGAACTCGGAATACTGCTCAAGCTTCCTCAGAAGGGCGTGCCGTTTTCGAACCAAGCCCCTCATTGATGGCGTCTTGCCTCCAGTAGAAGAGGTATATTATACATCTTCCTCATGGAGGGTCCACGACACATGAGGAGGTGCGCAGTGAACGGCGAACACCAGACGCATTGGGCTGCTGAGGAATTTGCGAATGTCAGACTCGGCGAGAAGCGGCTCGATGCACGGTTGATCACGCTGTGCGACAGGTTCTCGGACGCGCCAGAAAGCCCCATCAACCAGGCCTGCGCAGATTGGGCAGAAACCAAAGCCGCATACCGCTTTTTCCAGAACGAGCACGTTGAGGTCGGCGAGATCCTGGCAGCCCACCGATGCAAGACAGCCCAGCGCGCCAAGCCGCACAAGACGATCCTCGCGGTTCAGGATACCAGCTACTTCGTCTACACCAGTCACCCCAAAACGGCGGGACTCGGCACAATATCCCTGAAGAAAGGCAAGCACGTTGAGAAGATCTACTCCAATGGGCTGGTGGTGCACACGTGCTTGGCCGTCACGACCGACGGGCTGCCACTCGGCTTGTTGGATCAGAACGTCTTCTCGCGAACGCTCCGTGCAAAGAAGAGCGGCCGCGGCAAAGACGCCAACCCTCATGACCATCTGCCGGTCGAGGAGAAGGAGCGCTACAGATGGCTTGAAGCATTGAACAACACCAAGGAGGTCATGGGCGATATCGATGTTGTTACGGTCTGCGATCGGGAATCCGATCTCTACGCCTTCTTCAAGCTCAGCCACCAGATCGGGGCTCCCGTGCTCGTGCGCGCCAACGCGGACAGAACCATCAACCGCAACTCCCGATATGCAGAAAAGGGCGTCGTGAAGCTGTGGGAGCCTATGCGCCAGCAACCCGAGACAGGTTCCTATACGGCAGACATTCCGAAAAGGTCGAACACACAGCACTCCACGGAAAGGGACGCACGCACCGCCACGGTGACCGTCAGGTTCGGATCGTTCCGCCTCAATCCTCCCCGCCATAACCCCACACACCACACGGAACACCTTCCTGATATTGAGATGCACGCCATCGATGTCCGGGAACACCATCCACCGGACGGCGAGGAGCCCGTCGAGTGGATGCTCCTGACGAACCTTCCGGTAGGATCATGTGATGAAGCCTCTGAAAAAGTGCGGTGGTACTGTCTGCGCTGGCGAATCGAAATGTACTGTAAAGTCTTGAAGTCCGGCTTTCGGGTTGAGGCGTGCCGGCTGGGTCATGCCGAAAGACTGGCGAGGTATCTCACCGTGATGAGTATCGTGGCGTGGCGGCTGTTCATGATCACCCTGATCGCCCGAACCGATCCGGCGGTGGCTTGCTCAACGCTCCTTGCCGATCACGAGTGGAAAGTCCTGTACCTGAAGGCAAATAAGAACGGCTCTTCGTCCTGGCGAGTGGGTGAAAACCGCATGAGAAATGTCGGTCTCTCGACAGAGACGGGGCTGTTTTGATGGTCAAGACATCTGGCATGATGGCCGGATGCGAACACACCGAC
>JAQBES010000232.1:0-22567 GCA_032123755.1 Nitrospirota bacterium | reverse complement strand
CTAACCAGATGAACCAAATCAACCAGATAAACAACACAAACCAGACAAACCAAATAGACCAAACAAACCAGGTTGTTGAAGCAGGAAGGGGCCGCAACAGATGAGGAATCAGCGGACTCAGCGGATGTCGAACGTCATCGCGGTTCGCTGATTGTTACGCAGGACATCAAGTTTCACTGTCTTCTCGTTGCGGAGCTGCTGGAAGAGCGTGAGCATCGTACCAGGATCACGAATGTCCACGCCGTTGACTTGCTGGAGGACATCCCCGTACTTCAAACCGATTTTCTCATAAAAACTGGAGGGTGCGATGAAGTCCAGACGGAACCCGTTCATCGCTCCATTCACCAGATAGGGCACGGCTCTCGCCTGAGACAATAACTTGGGCAGATCGCCCATCGCTAGTTCAACGTCTCTCCGATCCAGCACTGTACGCACTGGACTCCCAGGGACAGAAACTGCGGCTGACCCCGCTTGTACTGGGGCAGACGGAGGCTTCTCGATCTGCGAGGTAGTAAGTTCAAGCAATTCCTGTTGATCGCCCTGACGAACGACCATCCCGTCCCGCCGGATTTCGCTGATCTCACCCACATCGGGTATTTGGTCGTGCAACCTGAAAAATTGTTGGCGTTTACTGGAAAGTTCTTCAACGATGGCTGAGACCCCCTCATGATCGCCGATCACCACCCCCAGCAGCTTGAGCTTCGACGCGAGATTTAACGGAGCACGGGAAGGCATCGCGGACCCAGCGGTACCCATACCGAGGGGCTCATGCGGCAGGGGAAAGAGTCCACTCGTCCGAATCTGCTCAACCAAAGCGGGCAGGGTAGCACTCACGTCCGCTTCTCGATCGGAAGCCGGTGACGGCCGTACTAGCCCTGTCGGAACAGACAAGGCCTCCGCAATCACCGCGTTGATGATGTGGGCCACGAGAAAGGCACCACACATGACATAGGCGAATATAATGCCCCGACGCATATTCATAGTATTCAAGACAGACTTTGGATCACTCGCCCCATTCAGCAAGACATTCTAATGCGGAGTGAATGTCCCGTGCAAGAACAACCAATATGGCACGTTGCTGCTCGGCAACAGACAGGAGCTGAAATGAATCGAACTGGCCAAAATTGTACGCCTCTCGAGTGGTGAGCACATCGAAGCCGTGAGGCTGTCACAGTGCAGCGATCAAAACAAAGATGCCTTCGTCGAGGTACAGATTGCTGAAGATACGGTCAGGCGTCTGCCCACGTCATGCCTCTCTCGCAAGTCCCGCCCTTCTCGCGTATCCACGTCTCAAGCAGGATGCTCAAACAGTTCGTCCTCTTCGTTTAGGGTTTGTCTGGTTGATCTGATCTATCCGGTTGGTTTCGTTCATCGAGTTAGTCTGGTTCAACCAAATAGACGAGACAGACCAGACAGACCAAATGAACAAGACAGGCTAACGGACTTTTTCGGCATCCTGGTGGCAGCGGGAGCAAATTTGAACGTACCTGCCGAAGCAAGCGCAGTTTTCCCTCTTTCACACCCATGGAGACAGGGGCAAAGACGTTGAAACGTAACGGGTTCGAAAACGACCTTACATGGTCCAAGACTTGCGAACTTCATGCCATGTACTTCCATAGCTTACAGGAAATAAGAATGTGAACGAAACCAACACAACACCCCCGACACAAGAGAACTGTCCAGCCTCCAACCGAACCTCCTCAGAAGATGCAGAAAGTGCCCCAATACCGGGAGCACCGCTTCAAATACTCGAAGCCACCGCATCGACAGGGACACCGGACGGACAGGAATTATACGAACGAGCAACGGCGCTCAAGAATGTGGGCCTCTTCAGACAGGCTGCCGAATATTTTGAGAAAGCCGCACAGGATCCCGCATACGCGCTAAAGGGCTTTGCCCAAATGGGCCTCAGCCTCAAGAAGAGTGGAAAGCAGGCAGAAGCCGTCGCGGCCTTTCGCCGAGCCCTGCAAGTGCCCTCGACATCATCGAAAGAGCAAGTGCAAATCCTCTACCTCTTAGGGAGAACGTTAGAGTCACTCGATCGCATTCCTGAATCGCTGGAGGCCTATCGATGGCTCCGCCGTGAAGCACCCCAATATCGGGATGTCGCCATGCGAATCGAGTCGTTGAGCACGAGACGTATGCACCGCGACAACCACCAAGGGCAAGGGAACAGTCCGTGGGCAACACAGGCGTCGCAGATGTGGCAGGGCCTGCTAGCCAGCATGACTCATGAAGATTCGTCGCGAAAGCGTGCGGACGCGAAGCGAGACGGGCACTCGGAGACGTGAAGCCCTGAGGCATACTCGTGCAGTCTGTCGAAAGGCTGAACGGCGAAACTGCCTGTCCTAGCCGCGTATCCGCGCTTGCCGCAGAAGTTTCATGAATATTGCAGGCCAGGAAACGGGTAGTAACGGTCCACCGAAAGTGTTTCTCAGTTGTGGAATACGTACCAATCAGCTAAGTTTTCCTCCAACTGGCCGCGTAGTCCCCCAAATCCTAGACCGGCCATAACCTCATCGCTGCTGTTTCCCTTGAATAGGACCAGCGCGCCATGCAGTGTGTATCCATGCTGATCGAGGCCGGACCATGAAGCGAATTGATCTGATCGCAGGGGCGCGGCCCAATTTCATGAAGATTGCGCCCATTATCGACGCCATCAACGCGGCCGAGACGCGGGGCGGTTCGTTGCGTTTTCGTCTGATCCATACGGGCCAACATTACGACCGCGCCATGTCTGGTAGCTTCTTCGAGGAGCTCGGCATCCCGGATCCGCACATCAATCTGGAAGTAGGCTCGGGCACCCAGGCTGAACAGACCGCCGCCATCATGGTGGCGTATGAAAAGGTGTTGCTGAAAGAGAAAAGCGACCTCTGCCTGGTCGTAGGGGACGTGACCTCGACCATGGCCTGTTCTATCGCTGCCCGCAAGTTGGGGGTGCCGGTCGCACATGTAGAAGGCGGCATCCGCTCAGGTGACTGGACCATGCCGGAAGAAATCAACCGGGTCGTGACTGATTCCATCACCAATTGGTTTTTCACCACCAGCGAAACCGCCAACGACAATCTTCGCCACGCCGGTGTCATGGACGATCGCATCTTTTTCGTCGGCAACACCATGATCGACACGCTGCTCAAACAGCTCCCGCGCCTGCGTCCACCAGCCTGTTGGGAGTCGCTCACGCTTGAGCCTGGTAAGTATTTCGTCGTCACCCTGCATCGCCCGGCAAATGTGGACGGGGAACAGCAGTTGCTCCGACTACTGCATGCCATAGCCGAAGGCACGCGTGGCTTGCCGGTGGTGTTTCCCGTTCATCCCCGCACCGCCAAGAACCTGCGCGATCTCGACAGCAAGACGCCACAACTGAATTATGTCGATCCGCTTGGCTACTTAGAATTCAACTACCTGGTGCGGCATGCCCGTGGCGTGATTACCGATTCTGGCGGCATCACCGAAGAAACGACTGTCCTCGGCGTACCGTGCTTGACCCTGCGCGACAACACCGAACGCCCAGAAACCATCACGATTGGGACGAACGAGCTCATTGGAACCGATCCGAGCAAGCTGCCTCCCACGCTGGCACGCCTGATGGAGGGGCAGTGGAAAAAAGGTGCGATTCCTCAGAAATGGGACGGCAAAGCAGCAGAGCGGATCGTCGAACATCTGGAACGATTACTGGTGCGTACGTAACGCACCTTCTCAGAAAGCGGAGTGCAGACGCGGCGAAACTCCTATCCGATTATGCGGCTGTCATGATATTCCGCAAGCAACACTGCTGATCTGCTTTCACACCCGCCACATGCTCATTGTGGCCGCACCCCTTCGTACAGCTGTCTCACGGCCGGCACCGGTTCCCACCTCAGGATAGCCAGAGAATCTTCGACATAGTCTCGTGATCTCATCCCATTCAATACAGAGGTCACCCCTGGCGTGCTCGCCAAGACCCACAAGGCTTTTCGTGACAGCGATTCTCTGCGCCTTGCTTCGGGCAATAGGGGATCGAGGGCCGCTGACACCGAAGCGTTTTTCGCACGACTGTGTTCAGTGGCTTCTCTGCGGAGCCCACGCAACAGGGTGAGCAACTGCGGCACATAGCGATCGCGCCAGGCCTCCCACTGTTCAGCGGCCGTTCCGGTCAGATGCCGTGAAATTGCCTGGATGACTTGATTCACATGCGGCGCGATCATTTGATGCTCGATCTGCTCCCAATGTTCCAGTCCCTGGATCTGAGGCCGCACGCGCGCCAGCTCAACGGCCCAATTGAAGTAGTCGGCCGGAGCCATCCCTTGACCACTCTGTTGAAGGGCCGTGGCAATGGCCTTGCGATACTCTTCTTCAAGCTCCGCGACCGTCCGGCACTGCCGATCGAAGTCTACCGGATCGCCTTCGAGCGGAAAGTCCGCCAACCGAAGTACGCCGCTCGCTTTCGTCGGCATGGCATTGAGCGGACGATTGACCAGCACCGCGATCCCTTCTCGTTGCGCCACCTCCAACACCGTCTCCTGCTGATCCACTCCGGTATTGGGCATCACCAACGCGCCGGCCTCATAGAGATTCATGGGGCATTGCAGCACTGCGAAGTGGTGGCCGTCCATGGCCTGTGCCGCAGCGGCAGCTCGCGCAGCGTCGCACATGTGAGAGAGCGACGTTGCCGCTGCATCCGATGGATCTGCCGTGACCGTGTTCGACGACACGCCGTAATAGCGAACCCGTCCCGCAGCCACTTGTGATTCAAAAAACATGAAGGCCTGTTCAATCCGCCGATAAAATGCATCCCGCGTCACTGCGAGCTCTCCACCGTCATGCTGCGCGGCCTCGGAAAGAAAGTATTCCGGATTGTGCAAGAGACAGACATCGAGCGTGGCCAGGCCAAGCCGATCCAGCGACAGTGTGAGCTGATCGGCCAGATACTCAGGGTGGATAGAATGCCAGATGCCTTCACCATATTTGACCATGTCAGGGTAGGGACGCCCAGCCTGTTCTCGCACCTCCGCCTGTTTCAGATTCTGCCCTTGCACATAACCGATCTTCGAGACGACGATCACCTCTTCACGAGTCAGCTCGCCACTCTTGAACAACTCACCTAAGACAGAGCCGACCAGGCGCTCACTGTCGCCGTCCATGTAGTTCGTCGACGTGTCGATCAGGTTCACGCCTTCGCGCAGGGCCTTCTTGAGCGCGTCGCGATGCTCTGGATCCCTCGTATCGACCCGATAGGTCCCGAACCCCAACCGGGACGTCGTCCAGCCTCTGTTGCCGAACCGACCATACCCGTGTTCCATTCGGCCGTCATGGCGTGACTGACTTACGATGCGCGCGGCATACCTGGCTGTCCCCTCGGGACTGGCCGATCCAAGGAGCGCCGCTCCTTGCAAGAGAATCTGTTGGGTCGTCTGATCCGTTCGTCGCGACGCCGACAGAAGAGCCTCGGTAACCTCCTCCGGATCGGTGAGGGGGCGCTGACAGGAAAAATTCCGACAGATATAGAGCGCCGCCTTCCCCTCCACCAACCTTTTGCCGGCCAACAGGGGATGACCGGACGGTGTGCCAGTTCCATAACTGGAGGCAATCACGCGATGAGGTAAGAATACCTCGCGCGCGGCGAGGTGCAGTGCCTCCAACCCAGGATCGTTGGCCGCTCCAATAAAAGCCAATTCAATCGGCCCTTCCGCCAGCAGATCCACCACGGCCAGACTCTTGGCAAAGGCTCTCGGATACCGGGCCATCTGGCGGCCATAGGCACGAACCCCGCCAATCGCTGCTTCGCGCAAATCCTGGCGACCGTAGTGAAATGAGAGTCTGGCGAGGGCTGAGACCGCCACGGCGTTTCCACTGGGCGTCGCCCCATCCGCCCCCTCACGCGCTCGGATGATCAGTTTTTCATGTGTCTTCGCGGTAGTGTAGAACCCCCCTTGTTCCTCATCCCGAAACGAGTCCACCATCCGCTCTCCATATTGAAGCGCGGCAATGAGATATCGTTCATGCCCACTGGCTTCATAGAGGTCGATCAATCCTTCTGCCAGATAGGCATAGTCCTCCAGTACCCCATCGAGATGGGCTCGGCCCTGCCGCGACGTGCGGAGCAGCGCCCCCTCGGAAGTCCCATGCACCAGTAAGAGAAAATCTGCCGCCTTCAGGGCTCCGTCGATGTAGCGGCTGACCCCTAATACACGGCCTGCCTCGGCCATTGCCGAGATCATCATGCCATTCCACGCCGTAATGATCTTGTCGTCGAGTCCTGGTGGAACTCGTTCTTGGCGGGCACGATAGAGGAGGGGACGCACGCGATGGATCGTCTCGTACAGGTCATCGATGGTGAGGTTCAATTCCTTGACCACGACCTCGATGGGACGCAGTCGATTCGGAATATTCCGATGTTCCCAATTCCCCTGATCGGTAATATCGTAACAGGCACAGAATCGGCGGGTATCTTCTGCATTCTGCAGCACGGCCTGGATCTCCGCCGGCGTCCAGACGAAAAACTTTCCTTCGACCCCTTCCGAGTCCGCATCCGTCGCTGAATAAAACCCTCCGGCAGGGTCGGTCATCTCCCTGAGAATATAATCGAGCACGTCCGTCGTGACTTGGCGATAGGAAGTCTGCTTGGTCACCTGATAGGCTTCCAAGTAGGTCCGGGCCAGAAGGGCATTGTCGTAGAGCATCTTCTCGAAATGCGGAACCAGCCAGCGCTCGTCGGTGGAGTACCGCGCGAACCCGCCACCGATGTGATCGTAGATCCCTCCGGCCGCCATCGCATCAAGCGTGCGTGTGACCATCTGCAACGTTCGGCTCTCTCCTGTTCGCCGGTAACAACGGAGAAGCAACGAGAGCCCTGCGGCCGGAGGAAATTTCGGCGCACTGCCGAATCCGCCGTGGCGCTCGTCGAAACTCTCCCGGAATTGCGTCACGGCCTCATCAAGCACGGAGACACTGACTGAGACGGGAGACACGGCCTTGAGATCGTGTTTCAACCGTTCGGTCAATTGACGCGCTTGACTCGTGAGACCGGCGGCATCCTGCTCCCATGCCTCTGCGATTTTCTTGAGCAGACTGGGAAACCCGGGACGGCCCCATCGGTCGTCAGGAGGAAAATACGTACCGGCAAAGAACGGCTCCTGATCCGGTGTCAGGAAGACCGTCATCGGCCATCCCCCCTGACCATGATTGAGGGTCACGGTGGCCTGCATATAGATTTCGTCGAGGTCGGGGCGCTCTTCCCGATCAACTTTGATACAGACAAAATACCGGTTCATGAGTGATGCAATGGCCTCGTTCTCGAACGACTCTCTCTCCATCACATGACACCAGTGACAGGCGGAATATCCGATCGAGAGCAGGATAGGCCGGTTTTGCGCTTTCGATGCCTCTAAGGCTTCCGGTCCCCAGGGGTACCAGTCGACCGGGTTGGAGGCATGCTGGAGGAGATAGGGACTGGTTTCGTGGATGAGGCGATTAGGCCTTGTTGATCCTGGTGAAGTATGCACGGTTCCACGGTAGCATCGGGGCCGGAGAGGGGTCAATGAGCGGATAAGGAAAGAGGCCTGCGATCTCATGAACGCAGGCCCCTTCAGAATCGTTCAAGTTAGGCTTGTCTGATCAGACAAGCGACTCTCGTCGCGCTTACTTGCCCTTCTCGTCCTTCTTCTCGTCCTTTTTCTCATCGTCGCCAAACGTAGCGATGTGGCCACCCTTCTTCTCGTCCTTCTTCTCATCCTTCTCGTCACCGTACACGAGGACGTAGCCGCCCTTCTTCTCGTCCTTCTTCTCCGTCTTCTCGTCACCGGCAAAAGCAGGAGCGCTGAACGTCATTGCCACTGCCACTGCCATGATTGCCATTATCATACGCTTCATAATATGTATCCCCCTTGAATGTTAGTGTTAGAATGCTGTGTCCCCACTCAAGGAGGGCACAGGGACAATACGGTAGCCAGGATAAACCGTTGTTGTCAACCGCTTATTTTTCCTCTTCTGCCACCTCCTTGGAAATGACGATACGCAAGCAATACGTTCTGGCTCCTGACCTGTCCTGTGGTAGTCTTACAAGGGCCGCGCGAGACACGCGAGACTGGCGAGAAAGGCGAGACACTCGGAATCAGGAGTTGCGCGTCTCGCACTTGAGAAATTGGCGGACTTTTTCAGCATCCTGCTAAAACTATAGACCAGCGATGACCGAAATTGGACCCTATTCCAACTACCGCTTGACCGTTCGTCTCGAACTCGCCAACACACCAGGCATGTTTGCAAGGGTGGCCGCTGTCCTGGCTAAGGAAGGCACCAACTTGGGTGCGGTGGATATCGTCTCTGCTACGGCCGACTGTATGGTGCGAGACGTAACCTTCGACGTCCAGGACGAAGCGCATGGGGAGAAGGTGCTCGCCCTGGTCGGGGCACTGCCGGACGTGAAGGTGCTCTCCGCCTCTGACCGGATTTTTCTTCTGCATCTCGGCGGAAAGATTTGCGTCCAAAGCAAATTCCCCGTCACGACAAGGAATCTCTTATCGATGGTCTATACGCCAGGCGTCGGCCGGGTGTCGCAAGCGATCGCAAAGGATAAAACCAAAGCCTATGCCTTTACCAGCAAAGGTAATACGGTCGCCGTGGTTACCGACGGATCCGCAGTGCTCGGCCTCGGCAATCTTGGCCCGGAAGCCGCGTTACCCGTGATGGAAGGCAAAGCCATGCTGTTCAAAGAATTTGCGGGAATCGACGCGTGGCCGATCTGCCTCAACACGCAAGATCCTGATGAGATTGTTCGCACCATTCAGGCCATTGCCCCGGGGTTCGGCGCCATCAATTTGGAAGACATCAGTTCGCCGCGCTGTTTCGAGATTGAACGCCGCTTAAAAAGCACCCTGGACATTCCGGTCATGCATGACGATCAGCATGGCACAGCCGTGGTCATCCTCGCCGCCTTGATTAATGCGCTCGCCGTCACGAGGAAAAGAATGGAGGACATCCGCGTGGTCGTCAATGGTCTCGGCGCCGCTGGAACCGCCTGCTGCAGGATGCTGCTTGCCGCCGGCCTCTCGCACCTGGTCGGATGCGAGCCCCAGGGGATCGTCTTACGAGGGGACGGCCAGCAGCTGCGGACCTGCCGAGCGGATCTCGCCGCCTGTATGACCAGAGACCGTCCCCAAGGCACACTCCTTGATGCACTCAAGGGAGCGGATGTCTTCATCGGATTATCCGTCGGCCATATCATCACGGCGGAAGATCTAGATCTGATGGCGGCTGATCGCATCGTCTTTGCCATGGCCAATCCCGACCCCGAAGTCCGTCCTGAATTGGCTGCCTCCCACTGCCGAATCTTTGCCACCGGGCGATCGGACTATCCAAATCAAATCAACAACGCGCTCGCGTTTCCAGGAATTTTTCGAGGCGCCCTGGACGTCCAGGCGTGCGATATCAACGAAGCGATGAAACTGGCTGCCGCAAAGGCCCTGGCTGAAACCATTCCCCCTGCGGCCCTCAGCGAGGACTACATCATTCCGAGCGTGTTCGATAAGGATGTCGTCCCTCGTGTGGCCAAAGCCGTGGCGGCCGCCGCACGGGCCACGGGCGTGGCTCGACGCCGCACCAGAATCGGCGATGACTTCGCGTCACGCTGACCATCCACCCCACATGTATCAGCGCTTGCACGGCCCTTCTGGCACGAGATCAGGCTGTGCTACAATGCGCGCTCTGGGAGAGAACCTGGTTCACATGCCGTTTTCACAAAGTAAATTCATCAAGTTTCAGAACGGGATGAGACGACGGATCGATTCGTTGCGCCCGAAAGCCGAAGAGAGCTTAGAGCTCGCCGTCGATACGATGATGCAGGAGCGGGTCGACAGCTTTTTTCGTGTTGAAGAAGGGCTGGAAGAAATCATCAAGTCCCTCGTCCAGATTGAGGAGGAACTCGGGGAGGTCCGTGATCTCTCCGGTGCGATGCGCCTGGAATCTCGTCTCGAGTTTGTCGAAGATCGATGGGATCAATTCGACAGTGAGATTCGAGAGCGCCCCCGCCGCCGGCGCAGAAAAATCAGCCTTGCCGATATGTTGAAAGCCGCAGGTGGGGGAGGCGGCGACCTGTCACAAGGATCGAGCGGCATCAACAACGCGATGGACGCGTATGCTGCGATGGGTATGGAATTCGGCAGCTCGCTCGCCGATGTCACCGCCTCATTTCGTCAAAAGGCCAAGCAACTCCATCCCGATTCAAATAACGGTGACCGCAGCGCCGAACCGGAATTGCGCCGCATGTTAGAGGCCTACCAGTTCCTGAAGGAATACTTGAGCCTCAGCAATGTTGAGCCTCCGCGGTCACCAGGCGCCACCTACCGTCCAACCGAATGAGCCACACATGACACCCAATCCACCTCTGCAATATGTGACCGACCAGCGTACGCTTGAATCTCTCTGCCACACATTGCGGCAGAGTCCGCGGCTGGCTCTGGATACGGAATTCGTCGGGGAAGACACCTTTATTCCACGACTCGAGCTGATCCAAGTCGCCACCACCACCACCGCTGCTGTCATCGACTTTCCCGCCGTGCAGGCCAGCGGGTCGCTCGACGCCTTTTGGGAACTCATCTGTGACACCAAGATTGAGAAAATCGTGCACGCTGGGCGGCAAGATCTCGATCTCTTTGCCACACACGCCGGGCAGATCCCGAAGCCGTTTTTCGACACCCAGATCGCCGCCGCCATGGTCGGGTATGGCGCCCAAGTCGCCTATGCGAACTTGGTCCAGCGACTCCACGGCACGAAGCTGGCGAAAGCCCATACCTTTACCAACTGGAGTGCACGACCCCTCTCAGATGATCAGGTTGCATACGCTCTGGAAGATGTCGCATTTCTCCTGCCGATCCATACGCATTTGCAGGATCGCCTAAACACACTCGGCCGTTTAGAGTGGGTCAGTGAGGAATTCTCACGCCTCGAAACGGTGGTGGGGGAAAAAGGTCGAGAGCCGCAGGAGCGCTACCAACGAATTCGCGGGTGGGACACGCTCAAGCCCAAAGGAGCTGCGGTGCTTCGTGAATTGGCGGCCTGGCGAGAATCGGAAGCGCGACGCCGGAATGTGCCTCGCGGGCGCGTCATGCGAGACGAGGTGCTCCTCCAACTCGCACGCCATCCACCCAAATCGGTTAATGAGCTCCGTGGTCTCCGCGGTGTCCATTCCTCCGATGTCGATCGACACGGAGAACAACTCTTGGCCACCATCACCTCGGCACTGGCGCTTCCACCGGCGGCCTGGCCGGAGGTCCCTCGCGAGCGGAAGCCGGATCCTGAATCGACCGGCATCGTCGAACTCCTGCAAGCCGTGCTGAAGGCCCACGCAGCAGAGGAGGGGATTGCCCCCACCATGCTCGCGACCAGCGCCGACCTACAAACACTCGTGGAGGCCAAACAGAATCGGACAACCCTCGATGTGCCCATCCTCCGTGGCTGGCGACGACAACTGGCGGGGGACCTGCTATTACAAGTTTTAGATGGAGCGGTCACCATCACTGTAGACCGAACTTCCGGTGCCCTCCGGATGAGCCAGGTACGTCCCTCGAACGCTTCAAGCTGACGAACCGTCTCTCAACTCCCGCTGCCTAACCAGGACTATTCCTGGCTAACAACCTTCTCCGGTGTTCAAAAACGGCCCTGACTCACCCCCTCGCTATCTCGGCTCCCTCACAAGGCGGCCGGCGAACACCAGATTATCAACGGAAAAGCCACGGTTTTACAGAATCGTTGTTTTGCGTCCTCCACAGCCTCCGCTCTAGCCAAGGACCGGCTGGTACGGAACTGGCAGCCCTGCTAGGGCCTCTAGTTCACTTTATGCACAGGTATGAGCCATGCTGAGCCAATTCTGGAAATCCTGCCTTGCGTTTCTCTTCCCAGGAGGGTTGATTTTTCTCATCGCGATTGGATTTCTCCGTCCCCAGGGACACCCAATGTGGCTGCAACAGCCGATCGCAGCCTTGCCATATATCGTCCTCACGTTTGGGCTCATCTTTGGCTGGTACTTTGCCAGCAGTCGCATGATCCTCTCCCTACTTGTGCTGGCACTCGCCGATCGAGCGCTGGGGTTATTCCCCCCCACTGATGCGGATCAGGCGGCCCTAAGCCACACGATGGCCGCCATAACCGCCTTTCTCGTTCCTCTCAATCTCTTGGCCTTTTCTATCTTCAAAGAAGATTCCCTCTCCACGCTTCGCGGCGTGACGCGTGTGGTGCTCGTCTTGGTCCAACCCTTCCTGCTGCTCTGGCTCTGCCTTCCGGACCAGCATGACCTGGCCTCCTCTTTCACACGTGAGTATATCCCCGCGCAGTACACAGAATGGACGCCGATTCCACAACCGGCGCTCGTTGCCTTTGCCACAGCGTTGCTGCTGCACGTCATACGATTCGTCCTTCATCGTGACCCATTGGAGGGAGGAGCCATCTGGGCTCTGTGTGCCATTTTCGTGGCCTATCATACGAGCCGCTACGGTTGGCAGCCGTCAAACTTTTTCATGGCAGCCGGACTGATTCTCTTCGTCACCTTACTTCAATCCTTCTATCAGCGGACCTACCGAGACGAGCTCACCGGCATTCCAGGCCGCCTGGCTTATGAAGAAGCGATCAGGCAACTCGGGAAACGATTTTCCGTCGCAGTCATCGGCATCGATCAGCTAACTCAGTATGCCAATATCCACGGAAAATCTGTCAGCGAACAGATTCTGAAACGGGTCGCACCAGGAATTCAGGCCGCTTGTTCTGATGGGCAGATCTTCCGTACAACCGGAGAAGAGCTCACCGTACTATTCCCTGGAAAATCGGCCACAGAAACCTTGGTGACGCTGGAAACCGTCCGAAAAACAATCGAGGCCAGCGATCTGTTTCTGCGAGGACGAGATCGGGTCTGGGAAACCCAGCGAGGAATGAGGAAGGCCGGATCACGCGATCAAGCACTCCCGATCACTCTGAGTATCGGCGTGGCGGAGAAACTAAGCGACAGCGCGACGCTGAGTCTGGTGATTAAATCGGCCTATCGCGCCCTCTATGAGGCCAAGGGGATAGGGGGGAACGTCGTGAAACGTGGACCGGTGGCGACTGCCCCGGCACGACGGTCTCATGCCGGATTAGGACAAATTGTCGCGAGCGGAGAATACGAAACGTAGGCCCCGTGGCTACAGCAATTCTTTCACAGACTCTGCCGGTCTGGCCAAGATCACCTTCTCGCCCTTTTCGACAATCGGACGCTGAATGAGATCCGGATGGGCGAGCATCACATCAAGCCATTCATCATCCGAAAGATTCTTTTTCGCTAAACTGAGCTCCTTGTAGATATCCTCTTTGGTTCTCAGAATATCCTTCGGTGACAGCCCCGCTTTCTTCAATAGGGTCTTGAGCTGCACCTTAGTGAAGGGCTTCTCATAATAGTTGACGGCCGTGAACGGCTTGCCGCTCTCTGTTAGCAACTGCACCGCCTGACGGCATGTGCTACAGGTTGGTTTCTGGTAAATCGTCACCTTTTCCATGTTCAAACTCCTTGTCTTATCAGGATGCTGAAAAAGTTTGCCAACTTTCGGAAGGTTACGGCTCAGGTTGAGGCTGAGAACAAAAAGTCTGGACTTTGCTCAACCTTAACCTCAGCCTATCTTATCTCGCTGCGGCCTTGCTGAACGGCCTTTTTGAGCATCCTCAAGCTATTCTGGCATCAGCACAGCATGGAAGATCCCAACGGGAGTATGGTGTATAAACCACGTTTTTCCGCAGGCTGCCAAGCGTCTCGCCTGCCTTGACGCCATTTTTACCTGTGTGATAAATGGGTCTCATCTTATTCACATACATGCACATCATGCCAACGCCAATCTTCGGAACCAGTTCCAGTGGCCAGTTTTCTTGTACCACCGACACCCAACACACCTTACGAGACCTTCGCACAAAGCGTAAGGGGCAGCCCGTGTTCGTCCTCGGGCATGTATTGGCCCGAAAAGGACAGGAAGCAACCTTCGAAGTCTTTAACGATCGCCTGGCCATCGTTAAATTCTCCGACGGCGGCGTGATCGGATATGACCCGTTCGAATTGTTCCTGCCTACCGACATCGACGACAAGGGAACCGCCTATTTTGAAATTCGTCCCTGCCGGCAGTGCGAACAGCTCTTCCCCCTCACCGCCGAAGAGTGTGAGGCGGCAGAAGAACCCAGCGCTTGTCCGGAATGTCGACGCGCCTAGCAGGATGCTGAAAAATGCCGCCAGCGGCGTTCTCGCTTCGCTCAGAGGCTCAACGTACCGAAGCGTACGCCTTCGCCTCCTCGCTCGCTGCGGTCTTGCTGGACAGCCTTTTTGAACATCCTGCGCGAGACTCGCGCCAGTCTTGCTCGGCTATCCTGCTAGTCGACAAACGGCGCGATCTCGATCGCTTTCTTAATCAAGCAATCGCCCGCAAAAGACTGTAAGGACATCGGCAGCATGCTGGCATTGATCATATGCACCGTGACAATCTGAAAGTTTTCAGCAACTCTGTATCCTTCAATCTTCATAGCGTGACAAATTTCAAGCTTTTTCCAAATCAGATTATTCAGGATCGTCTCCGACGCAAGTAGCTTCATGTCTGACACTGCGTCACCCACCGAGACCTTCGCCGATACCCGCGCCAAATCTTTGGGCACCTCGCTCACGACGGCAAAACCAAGGAGCTCGCCGTCAGCCTGCACCAAAGAGCCTGTCCCCATCGCGATGAGGCAGAACAGCATGATCAGAAAAGACAGCCGCGGAGTCATCGACTACCTCCTCTGCGTATCCAAATTACTCATGTGAATCGGCGGAATCCGGACGGTCCATACGAGATTCAGGCCGGTTTGCAAAAGAACTCACCCAGTGGCTCACGGCGCTCGTTCCGATCGGCTTGACTAACCGCACCTGCGATGTCGTCCCCGGTGCCGGCCAGCACATCATAAACCCCAGAACAAGAACGAGAAATCCGACGAGAGGCAGAAGCCCTTTTCCGGTCGCGTACGGCTGGCCGCTTGAGTATGCCAACCGGTACGGACCATTTCAAGATCATGCCACTCCGAACATGATAGACTGTCTCGACTCTTTATGTAGCCTGCCACTCAGGTGAAGGAGCACAATTATGCCACATGATTTCATGCCGGGACTCGCCGGCGTCCCCGCAGCCAAATCCGCGATTAGCGATGTGGACGGGCAACGAGGTGTACTGGAATATCGCGGCATCCGCGTCGAAGAACTTTGCCTGCGATCCTCCTATCTCGAAACCTCCTATCTGTTGCTCTTTGGACACCTTCCCACTCAACCGCAGCTCGCGCGATGGCACGAAGACATCGTCCATCACCGTCGCATCAAGTTCAAGATTGTTGATTTATTGAAATGCCTTCCGGAGCAGGGCCATCCCATGGACGCCTTGCAAGCTGCGGTCGCTGCCTTGGGCATGTTCTATCCTGGCAGAAATGTACAGGACGTCGAGAATAACTATTGGTCTGCCGTCCGTCTCGTTGCCAAGTTGCCCACGATCGTCGCGGCCTGGGCGCGTCTGCGGAATGGGAATGAGTACATTCCACCACGCGACGATCTTGGATTTTCAGAAAATTTCCTTTACATGCTGACTGAGACGGAACCCCTTCCCTTGTGGGAAAACATTTTCGACGATTGCCTGGTTCTCCATGCCGAGCATACAATGAATGCCTCAACCTTCACCGGCATGATCACCGCCTCGACTCTGGCCGATCCCTATACAGTCGTTGCATCCTCAATTGGATCACTGAAGGGCCCCCTGCATGGCGGGGCCAACGAAGAAGTCGTGCAGATGCTGAAAGAGATTGGTGAGCCAAAGCGAGCCCGGTCATACCTGGAAGAACAAGTCCGCGCCAAACGGAAGCTGATGGGTTTCGGTCACCGGGTGTACAAGGTCAAAGATCCCCGTGCGATAATCCTACAAGGTCTATGCGAGCGACTTTTCAAGGAATGTGGCACTTCACCGTTGTATGAGGTGGCCTTAGAGGTCGAGCTGGTCGCGGGAGCGCTGCTGAAGGGGAAGGGGATTTATCCCAACGTAGACTTCTACTCCGGAATCGTCTACGACAAGATGGGCATCGAGACCGATCTGTTCACACCGCTATTCGCAATGGCTCGAGTGTCTGGGTGGCTGGCCCATTGGCTTGAACAGCTTCGCGAGAACAAATTGTTCCGCCCGGGCCAGATTTATTCCGGTGAACATAACCGGGCGTATGTACCAATCGAACAACGCTAAAACGCGGGAGGGTTGATCTGGCTTATTTGGTCTGTCTGGTCTATCTGGTTCAACAAAACAAACCAAATAGACCAAATTAACAAGAGAAACCATCCGGCTCTTGCGCTTCACGCGCCACCCGTCCCTTGACTCCGCGACAGTCCGACTTATCTATCTACCTAAGATAGACGAGTCCGCGCGCGCCTCGAACAGACAGTCTGAGACAGTCAGCAAGAATAAGAAGGAGGTCTACCATGACACTCGTACGATGGGATCCGTTTCGTGAACTCGAAGACATGTCGGATCGGTTGAATCGAATGTTTAGCCGTCCCGCTCTGCCTCAGGCGAACGGTAAGGAGACGATAGTCGTCGCCGACTGGGTGCCCTCCGTGGACGTCAGCGAAACGGACGGGGAGTACCAGATCAAGGCGGAAATCCCTGACGTGAAGAAAGAGAATGTGAAGGTGACACTGGATGACGGCGTCCTGACGATCCAGGGTGAGCGAGCGCTGGAAAAGGAAGAGAAAGGCAAGAAGTACCATCGGGTGGAACGCTCCTATGGCAGCTTTGCCCGGAGCTTCACATTGCCCGATCTCGTCGATGAGGAAAATGTGAAGGCAGAATTCAAGGATGGTGTCCTGAATCTCCGGTTGCCCAAATCCGAGAAGGCGAAGCCGAAAGCCATCGAAGTCAAGGTCGGCTAACTGCCAACCGCCAAATTCGGTCTGACTAGAGGCCCGCTCCGGCGGGCCTCTTCTTTTGCCTACATTAGTCACAAGAGTTCATCTGGTTGGTCTGGCTCAACAAAACAAACCATCCGTTCTCGCCCGGCTCGCTTTTCGCGCCTGTCTCGCCCGGCTCGCACCAGCTCCTCTTGTGCTAGCAGGGGAGCAACGTTTATTATGGCGCCCGCATCACCTAACACCCTTTAGCACTTTTACACCGGAGTCGTATCCATGAAGAAGACAGCGACTAAGTCATCACCTGCGACCAGAGTTGAACGCGATACGATGGGCGAACTGGCCGTACCGGCCACTGCTTACTATGGTGTACAGACTGCCCGTGCCATCGAAAATTTCCCGATCAGCTTGCTACGCTTTCCCCGCGGCATGATCCGGGCGATGGGATTGATCAAACGGGCAGCCGCGACGGTCAATCAATCATTGGGCCTCCTCGACAAGAAACCGGCAGACGCGATCAAGCATGCCGCGACCGAAGTGGTCGAGGGAGTGCTCGATGCCGAATTCCCCGTGGACATTTTTCAAACCGGCTCAGGCACCTCGACGAATATGAATACCAACGAGGTGATCTCTAATCGTGCCACCGAGATGTTAGGTGGAGCACGAGGCAGCAAGTTGGTGCATCCGAACGATCACGTCAATTTGGGCCAATCCAGCAATGACGTCATTCCCACTGCAATTCATGTTGCCGCCGGAGAGATGATGCAGCAACAGCTCATACCGGCACTCACCTGCTTGCAGAAAGCGCTCGCTCGCAAAGCCAGAGAGTTCGACAAAATTGTTAAGATCGGGCGCACCCATTTGCAGGATGCGACACCTGTTCGATTGGGTCAGGAATTTGGCGGTTACGCGAGACAGATAGAACTCGGCATCCAACGAGTCCGGCATGCCCAGGAAGCGCTCAGCGAAGTCGCGCTCGGCGGCACAGCAGTCGGCACAGGCCTCAATTGCCATCCGAAGTTCGCAGCCAGGGTGCTGGCCATCGTGTCGAAAGAGACCGGCTGTACGTTCAAGGAAGCGAAGAACCACTTTGAAGCGCAGTCTGCCCAGGATTCGTTGGTCGAAGCGAGCGGGGAGTTGCGGACCATTGCCGTGAGCCTCATGAAAATCGCCAACGACATTCGCTGGCTCGGCTCTGGCCCGCGCTGCGGGCTGGGTGAGATCAATCTACCAGAGACGCAACCGGGCTCGTCCATCATGCCGGGCAAGGTCAACCCGGTCATTGCCGAATCGGTGACGATGGTCTGTGCCCAGATAATCGGTAACGATGTAACAGTCACAGTGGGCGGGCAGGCAGCCAACTTCGAACTGATCGTCATGCTGCCGGTGATGGCCTATAACCTCTTACAATCCATTGAACTCCTTTCTACAGCCTCAACCAACTTCGCAGTCAAGTGTATCGACGGCATCAAAGCCAACGAGGAGCGCTGCCGGAGCTTGATCGAAGAAAGTCTAGCCATGTGCACCGCCCTCGCTCCGGAGATCGGCTACGAGGCTGCCGCAAAACTCGCCAAGGACGCCTACAAGTCAGGCAAGACCGTACGCCAGATGGCCAAGGAGCAAAAAGTCCTCTCTGAAAAGCGGCTCACTGAATTGCTCGATCCCTGGCGCATGACCGAACCGGGAGGACCGGTGGGAAGTGCTGGGGGTTAACAGGGGAGGGTAAGCTGGTAGTGGGATCGCAATCCTCCTTCCTCCTTGCTCACGAAACGCCCACAAATTTGCCCCCAAAGAAATTATTATAGATCTAAGGCCATCTCGGACGAACCAGGCACTCTTTCTCCTGAGCAGTCACGACTGTTGCTCGGGTTCTCGATCTGGGCCCTCCTTTCAGCTTTGACAGCTCAAAAGCCCCCATGCTAAAGTCCGCGGAACTGTTGAGGTTCTCAACGGTTCTCTGTCAATTTTTCGCGGGAAACAACCCATGAGCGCACTAACCTCGCATGTGATTATCGTGATTGGAGCCGGACCGGCTGGGATGGCCGTGGCCAGTTCACTTGCGAAGGCAGGCCATGAGGTCATTATTCTGAATCGGGATATCAAGTTCGGCGGGCTGGCGGAGTACGGGATCTTCCCCGCGAAGCTGAAGCTCCGAGGCGGTCTCAAGAAACAGTACTGGGAGTTGCTCGAGCGACCGAACGTTCACTATTTCGGCAATGTTTCGATCGGCAACGGCAAGGATCTCACCGTCGAAGAAGTCCGAAACCTCGGCGCCGCCGCAGTCGTGTTTTCTATCGGCGCGCAAGGCACCAAAGCCATCGGGGTCGAAGGGGACTCCGCCAGGGGCGTGTTCCACGCGAAGAATGTCGTGTACCACTATAATCGGCTCCCTGAATTCAGCGATCGCACGCATGAGATGGGCAGTCACGTGTCGGTGATCGGAGCCGGTGACACAATGGTCGACATTTCACACTGGCTAATTCGCTACAAGAAAGTCGAGCGGGTCACCGCGATCGTGCGGCGTGGGCCTGCCGAGCGAAAGTACAATCCGAAGGAAATCCGCGCAGTGTGCGCCAACATGGACGTCGACGGTATTACCAACGAGGTGGCTCGCGTTAGGGATCGCCTTGCCGCGGTCGGCCAGAACGCAGACGAGATTCTCACCGGCCTGCTAAACGAGTTTACAAAATGCGAGCCAACAGCCGGCGACATGAAAATGGGTTTCAGGTTTTTAGCCTCTCCGAAGCGCATCCTGGTCGACGAGAACAATCGGGTGCGCGGGCTGGAGATGGAAGACAACAAGCTGGAGCTGAAAGGCAACGATACTGTGGCCGTCGGTCTGAAACAGTATTATGAGTTCCCCTGCGACTCCGTCCTCTTTGCGGTCGGCGACAAAGTCGACGAAACCGTAGGACTGCCATACAAGAACGGCACGTTTGTCACGAATCCCAATAAGACCGGCAACGATCCGGACGATGCGCTCTTTCAGGCCTATGACGAAACCTCAGGCCAGATCCTCGACGGTGTGTTTCTCGCTGGATGGGCACGGAAGGCGAGCGAAGGCTTAGTCGGCATCGCCAAACGAGACGGGGATTGGTGCGCAGAAGTCGTGACCCGATATCTGGCAACCAAACTGCCGGGCGACCATTCGAAAGTCGTCCTCGACAACTTGAGGACGATCCTGACTCATCGGAAGAGCCATCCGGTGGATGTGAAAAATCTCCGAATGCTCGAAGCTGCGGAGAAAGCGCGCACGGGCGCGACGGATTGTATCGGCGAATTCAAATACGCCAGCAATCAGGAAATGCTCGCACTGATCGAGCGAGGGAACGCGTAACGAGCCGACCGCTGCTTTTTACCCATCCCCCCATTTCAGTTTTTCTCTCAGCACGTCGTAGTAATTGCTCTCTGGAAACCGGATCAATCTGGTCCGGTGCTCCGAGGTCTGGATCACCACCGTATCTCCCTGCGTGATCGACACCCCCACCTGTCCGTCGAGCGTCGCCATGGCCCCATCATCTTTACTGGTGAGTGTTACATCGATCTCCGCGTTGCCCGGCACGATTAATGGCCGATGCGTCAGTGTATGAGGACATATCGGCGTCAGGATCAATGACTGGACAGCCGGATCGATAATGGGACCTCCGGCTGAAAGAGAGTAGGCGGTGGATCCCGTCGGGCTGCTGACGATCAACCCGTCGCCACGCAAGTTGGTCACGAACCGTCCTTGAATCGCAATCTTCAGTTCGATCATGCGAGCGAGCGTGCCCTTGCTGATCACGACATCGTTCAACACCACCCCTTGCGCGACCGTTTCTCCATGCCGATGAATATGCGTCCGTAGCATGAGTCGCTCATCGAGAACAAAGTCATTCGCAAATACTCGTTCGAGCGAGGGATACAGGTTATCCAACCGGACCTCGGTCAAAAACCCCAGTCCGCCCATGTTGACGCCCAGGATGGGAATGCTTCGTTCCCCGGCAAGCCGCGCGGCATTGAGCATGGTCCCGTCGCCGCCCAAGACCAGCAGTACGTCCGCTTTGTTCGCCAGCTGAATTTTCTGATACCCCCCCTGTTCACCGAGAAGGACCGCCGACGTCGTATCTAAAATTACGTCGATGCTCCGAGCCCGAAGCCAGCTGACTACATCCTGCAGCGTGCGCTTGACCTCAGGAAACTTAGGCTTTGTGAGAATCCCGATACTTTTGCTTTTCATTGAGCAGAACTCGTCGCGAGTGTAATGAAGGTCGCGGAGAAAACGCTCGAGATTGTATCGGGAGGGTTCTTTTGAAGTCAACGAATCAGAACAGGCAGGCCTTCACCACATGTATTCCATCCACTCCGGTTGTTGGCTTGTGTGATTGTCTCGTAGCCTTGACACTGAAAACCCTTCTAGTTAGAATTAGGTCAGATTTTTGATAGGTTTGCGCAGCTGGAACTGGTTATAGTCTCCACCTACTATAGGCTCCACCTAATAAGGAGGCAGGATGTTCGAGCGATTCACGGACAAGGGTCGAAAGATCATCATCCTCGCACGGGAAGAGGCTGAGCGTCATCAAAACGACTACCTCGGAACCGAGCATCTCGTCTTGGCTATTCTCCGTGAATCAGACGGGATTGCCCTGATGATCTTGAAAAAGATGGGACTCTCGACTGAACAAATCCGTTTGGAGATCGAACGGAATTTACCAGGCGGGGGAACCACCATGACCTTTGGGGAGATCCCCTTCAGCCCTCGGGTCAAGAAGGTCATTGAATACGGGGTCGAAGAAGCCCGTCTCCTTGGGCACAATCATATCGGCAGTGAACATCTCTTATTGGGCCTCCTCCGAGAAGAAGAGGGGATCGGCGGAAAGATCCTCCGCAGCTTAGGCGCCAATCTCCTGACCGCCCGACAATTGACCGTGACATTCCTGCGGAAGTCTGCCCCGCGAGAGCGCGACCGGAAGAGCAACACCCCTGCACTCGATGAGTTCGGTCGTGACCTGACCCAGCTTGCCCAGGCAGGACAGCTGGATCCCGTCATCGGCCGAGCCGACGAAATCGAGCGGGTACTTCAGATCCTGAGTCGCCGTTCGAAAAACAATCCCGTGCTCATCGGGGAAGCCGGCGTCGGCAAGACCGCCATTGTGGAAGGTCTTGCCCAACGAATCATCCAGTCCGAAGTACCGGATAATCTTCTCTCACGACGCGTCATTGCACTCGACCTCGGTTCACTGGTGGCAGGGACGAAATATCGCGGCCAATTCGAGGAACGGCTGAAGGTCGTGATGAAGGAAATCGTCCAGGCCGGAAACATCATCATTTTCATCGATGAACTCCACACCTTGGTGGGAGCAGGGGCGGCAGAAGGATCGATTGATGCCTCCAACATGCTCAAGCCCGCACTGTCGCGGGGAGAAATTCAATGTATCGGCGCTACGACGCTCGATGAATACCGAAAGCATATTGAGAAAGACGGAGCCCTCAAGCGACGGTTCCAACCGATTCACGTCCAGCCGCCGAGCATCGATGAAACGGTGCTGATCATCCAAGGACTTCGTGATCGGTACGAAGAACATCATGGTGTCGAGATTTCCGAGGAGGCCATCATCGAAGCGGTTAAGCTGTCCGATCGCTACATTAGTGACCGCTTCCTACCGGACAAGGCTATCGATTTGATCGACGAGACGGGATCAC
>JAQBES010000231.1:0-3032 GCA_032123755.1 Nitrospirota bacterium | reverse complement strand
TGCTCGTCTTTTCAGACCGTGTGTGCTCGAAGTGTCGCCAACGTCCGCGCATGGGGCACCTCCCTCTGAACATTCACCGCAGATTCATAGCGTTGCATCCGCAAGGAACGCGCCGAGGACGTGGTAGAGGAGCGATTGCATCGAAGCGCTTGGTATGAAGGGTCTTTTCTCGATTGACTGGACCGGAAGGTCACCAGGGTGGCGGGATTATGAAGCTTGCACTATGAACGACGGTTCAGAGCACCTGAACGGCTGTTCTCAAGGGGTACGAGTCGAATTACAAGCAGGGTGGGACGGACAACCTAGAGGTCTACCGTCGCGCTCGACTAAGTTTTCGCCACTCCCACGGCGGCACCGTCTTACACTCACGGACAATTCCCTACTCTGCGATACCCCGCCGCCTCTGCTTCTGCCGCGTTATTAAACGCTACTCTGTTCTGTGGCGCAACCTGGCCGTAGTTTGGACAGTCTGGCCGGTGGTAGATATGGCTCTTACGGTTGCCGATGACAGGATAGGGAGACGCTAAGGTCGAGGACGCAGAGTCTTGCTCAATAGCCCCTAAGAGCGGTGGACCACGCGTTGACGTACTGCCTTCAGTCTCAGCATCGAACGGCACGAGGTCTGAGAGGTCGAGTGCTTGCCCTCGTCTCGTCTTGCGATTGACCCACGGTGGGATAGGATAGGGGCAGGATTAACCCAGGAAGTTCACTAAATCCGCGAGTCCCTATCGGCCCTCGGATTAAGTACAAAGGCGTCTTTGGCTGTCTCGTGATACGTAGCCCCAAAGCTGGCGAGGATTTCCTTAGACCCGGCGTTCGGGTTTCCCCAGCATTGACAGGTAATCCTCTCGCACGCCTCAACGAGTGTGCCCAATGGGCCCTTGCCGTTCTCGTTGGCGAGGTGCGCTGCGAACGCCTCGTCGGTTGCATAAATCTCAGTCCACTGGCTAACACGCTGCGAAGGATAATCAGCGTGGTAGCAGATCACCCCTGGATGCTCGAGCATGACCTTGCACAGCGCAGCTTGATTGGCTCTGAAGTCGGCCTCGCGTCCGGCTTTGATGTCCCACTGAATCTTGAGCATGAACGGCATTGGCACCTCCTCCGCAGCTGTTTCGCGCACGATACTGTCCGTTTATCACGCTACCCGTCAAATGCTTTTCGGCTAGAGATATAAGATCCTGGGTTCTCTGTACGTGCCCAGACGGCTAACTATGTCTTATGTGGATCCGCTTAAGACGCCAATTACTTTGCAACGCGGGATAAGACCCGTACGGTATCCTGCCAGGATTGGGCCCTCAGTTCACGTGCGTTCTTCGTGATTCTTCTCCGCATCGTACCCACGCGGGGGGCTTAGATAGTTCCGTTTACGCCCTCCCTTCAATAGGCTTCACTGACCCAAAACCAGAACAAGAGGCCAGGGGCAGCTTGAGCAACGGACCGGCGTTGTAGGTGACTGAGCACCGCACAGGAAAGCGACGGGAGGGCCGAATCAGGAAGGGCATGAGGGCCTCGCAGGGAAACGTATTGTAAGGGGGGACTGAGGAAACCGCAAGGCGGGGGGAACTGAGTTGCTGATAAAGTTTGAATGGTGAGGGACTAGAGAAAGCCGAACGGCTCTGGCGTATTGGGGAATGCCAAAGCCAAAGAAAGAAACATAAACGGATCCTACCGATCCTAACCTACTTGCAGGTTCCGTGGTTGCAGCGACTATTGATGTGCCCCTCACCGTGTCGTGCCATTGAGGCTTCCTTCTTAACGGGTCTTTAATATTTCCCTCCACAGTTGCTTAGCGATGTTCCCTTGTAATGAGAGACTCTCATCCGTGCCGCCTTCAAAATACAGGTCTAGCCTTCCGCCTACGTACCTGGCAAATTTGACCTCCGCAAGATTGACCGCCAGATTTTCTTCACCATCTGAGGCATCGATAAAAAACATACCCTCTCACCTCCTCTCGTCCTAAAATAGCACCTGGTTTATTCCGTCATTCTCGGCTTCAATGGCGTTGCATGTTCAATCTGACGGATGACGGACCGCTGGTTGTCACTCACGCCAGATTGGTCGGTGGATGTTCTCGCGTAGATGCGGCGATCATGGTTGGCTCTCCTCCTTGGGCGTCAAGTTGAGTTTGTTAGAGATGCCATCGAGAAGATGGACCATACGGTCTACCGCGCTAGACAAGACGTAGACGGACAACAGACCGATCCAAACCACAGAGGCGAAGATCAACCATAAGAGCGTTTGCGGGCTGATCGGGATAAAACTAAGTCCGTATCCAAAGCCCGCGATCATCGAAATCTGAATTATCAAAAACAGACCCGCGCTCCGACTCGGTCGCTGAAGCATGATGGCCCTCCTTGCTTATCCGGCACCCTATGCCTTGTACGTCGCTCAGTACCCTGCTGCTTCCCCCTCTGGCCTATCTCGAAGGCGTCGATCATGGCGTCCTCCTTGATATGGTGATCGTGTTGTTCGGGTGGTGCCGCGTGACATTGAAGTAGTAGGTGTCCCACGTCTCAGAGTCAAGATTGATGAGGTCAGCACGGAGATCCTCACATTTCTTCTCATATTTCAGAGAGGCAGTATAGCCGCGCATTGTCCAATAGAAGATGTAGGCGAGAAATATGATTTGGAATCACGCGGGAGGGGGGCAGCACAAGGGCGACAGAGAATTGGAGCGCCATGAGCCGATTGTCACTCATGAGACAATCTCCGCCGGTCTCTGTACCAATCGCTTCACATAGTGCTTGAGCCGCGCATGCGTGTGAGACTCGATCATGACATTCTCCACTGCAAACTCTTATCCTCTCGACCAGCGCACCACCGCTTCAGGAATCTCAATCCGTTGCTCATTCGGGAGCGTGACAGTGAGCGAGAGGGTTCCCCCTGGTCGCATGGGGAGATCACCGGAGAGTCGCCAGCCGGTACAGCGAAAAGTTTCAGACGGTGCCTTGTCCTTGGAACAGGCCAGCATGGTACGTGACGGAGCAATACACAGGGAAGCGGAGGTAGGGACGAACTGAGAAGGGCAT
>JAQBES010000230.1:0-3109 GCA_032123755.1 Nitrospirota bacterium | reverse complement strand
CACGGTCTACGGCAAGCTGCTGCCGGCCGAGCTGTCGATGCGTATGGGCGGACTGCCGCTCGGTCTTGCCCACGGCATCAAACTCAAACGCGAGGTCGCCGCGCATGTGCAGCTGCGCTGGGATGATGTCGTATACAATGCAGCCGATCCTGCTGTCGTCTTCCGCAAGGAAATGGAACGCACGTTCGGCAGCGGGCGGTGATAACTGATCCCGCCTCCAATCCGTAGGATTCTGCCTCTCCTCCAACGATCGATCCACTGTTTTCCTTTCGTTTTCAGTTGGTTAGCCTCTCTCCGAAGTGGACAGGAAGTGCCAGTTTTTCTGTTACCTGACCGAAGTTCCTTTCACGGTCTGAAATACGGGGCGCATAGAATTGGTGGAATGATCGCTTGCCTCCAGGCGGAAAGGAGGTAGGATTCGTTTGTGGCTAAGCAGGCATCCGAACTCAGGTACGCTGTCCGGTTTCGTGTGATCTTCAAGTATTTCGGACAATTGTGCCTTGTACTCGCCGTGCTGACGATTGTGCCTCTGGTGATGTCGCTGATCTTCGGCGAGAGGGACATCACCCTGCGATATGCCATTGTGGTATGCGGGCTCGCAGGCTTGGGGTTGGGGACGGTCCGGTTGCGTGCCCCTTCCGGGATGCAGGCCAATGAGGGCATGGTGTTGGTGGCCCTTATGTTCCTCTTCACGCCGCTTGCCATGTGCTACCCGATGATGAGTTCGGGGCTGAGTTTCCTGGATGCGATCTTTGAAGCCATCTCTGGCGTGACGACCACAGGACTGAGCACGAAGGCGACGCTCGTCGGCGCGCCGGCGACGTTTCTTTTTTCCCGCGCCTGGATGCAGTGGTACGGAGGACTGGGCATCGTCGTGCTCTCCCTGGCGCTCGTAATGCAACCGGGATTGGTGGCGAAAGGCCTGGCTGGCGCAGAGACCGAAACCGACGATTTGGTCGGTGGCACGCGGGCACGTGCGCAGCGAGTCCTGAAAGTCTACGGCGCGTTAACCGCCCTGGGCATCATCGGTTCCTTGTTGGTGGGAGTCGGGTTTTTCGATGCGGTTCTGTATACATTCGCGGCGGTCTCGACCGGGGGGTTTGCCCCGCATGACGCCAGCCTCGCGACCTTCGGATGGCTCGCACAGGGGTGGATCACGCTGCTCTGCCTCGCCGGTGCGGTTCCCCTGATGTTCTATCACCGACTGGTACAGGAGAAGCGGCGCGTTGCAGTGGATTATCTGCAACTCCAGGCCGTCGTAATCGCTTCCGTGGTCGCTTCGCTCGCGGTAGGCGCCTCCCTGCGGCTGAGTGCCGGCGTAGCCTGGCCACAAGTACTCCATCACGCGCCCTTGCTCGCTTTTTCCGCGCAGACAACCGCGGGTTTTTCCTCGATGCCGGGTGCGCAACTCGATGCGGGTTCGAAGCTGGTCCTCATCTTCTCGATGATCGTGGGCGGCGGCCTGGGATCGACCGCGGGCGGATTCAAGCTGCTGCGGCTGTTGATTGCAGCGAGCGTGTTTCGGTTGATCCTCCTGCGGACCTGCCTGCCGAAACACGCCGTCATCGAGCCCCGGCTGGCAGGCCGCCGACTGCAGGACGAAGAGATCCGCGCGGCCCTGTTGCTCATCCTGCTGTTCGTCGTGGTCGTCGCGCTGTCCTGGCTGCCGTTTGTGGCAATGGGATACAGCCCGCTCGACTCCTTGTTTGAAGTGGTTTCGGCGACGGGAACGGTAGGGCTTTCCGTAGGGCTGACGAGCGAAACGTTGCCTGCACTGCTCAAGGGGATTTTGTGCGTTGACATGTTGATGGGAAGACTGGAAATCATCGCGTGGCTGGTGATGCTGTATCCTGGGACCTGGATCGGCAGGAGAATGGAGGGAACATGAGAACTGTTTTTATCGGAGCCGGGAATGTGAGCATCGGAACGGCCAAGGCGCTCATCAAGAAAGGCCATGAAGTAATCATCATAGAAACCGACAAGGCCAAGATCGATGAATTGTCCGAAGAGATGGACTGCAGCTTCCTGCAGGGCGATGGCAGCCAGCCGAACATCCTGCGCGAAGTCAATCCCGCGCAGACCGACATCCTCTATTGCCTTACCGACAGCGACCAGGCCAACGTCATCGCCAGTCTCGTCGGCCGTTCCCTCGGTTTCAAACGGGTCGTGACGAGCATCCGCGATCCGCAGTTCGAAGGCATCTGCCATGAGCTGGGGCTTTCGGACACGATCATCCCCTCCCGCACGATCAGCCGTTACCTGGTGGACCTGGTGGGCGGCACGGAAACCGTTGAGCTTTCCACGGTCATCAAGGGCGAGGCCCGGTTTTTCACTTTCACCGTAAAGGAAGAAAACGCGGTTCCGGTCAAAGAGCTGAAGCTGCCCGCCGAGGCCCGTGCGGTCTGCTATTACCGGGAGGGCCGGTTCGCGCATGCCGACGAGGGGACGAAACTGCAAAATGGTGATGAGGTCGTGGTTCTCACTCACAGTAAAAATATGCCCGCGTTGCAGGAGCGTTGGCAGCCGAAGCCGGCGCAAGAGGAGCCGGCGGAAAGGGGCAAGCTGAAGGAAGCTCCGCCCGATAACGTCTTGCGCGAAAACCCCCGCGGCAGAACGGAGCGGGAGGGTGAGAAGGGCCGCCGTTAAGCATGACGGCGGTGGACGGAAGACCGGCAGGATGAAGTCCGGGATAAGCGAACGGGAGACGGAATGGATACGGAAGTCAGCCGGCAGCGCTCCACCCTGAGGCGGATCGCCCGTCGGGCGATGATCGAGCGCGGATTGCTGCCCGATTTTTCCCCCGCGGCGCTCGCCGAGCTCGACGGTATCCGGGCGACGGCAGCCGGGAGTTCCGGGTGGCCGCGCGACATGCGCAACCTCCCCTGGGCTTCGATCGACAATGACGACTCCCGGGACCTGGACCAGCTCACCGTCGCCGAGACGATGCCGGAGGGCGCGGTGAAGGTCCTCGTCGCGATCGCGGATGTGGACGCCATCGTCAGGCAGGGCAAGGCGATCGACGATCACGCCCGGCAGAACACCACCTCGGTCTATACCGCCGCCGAGATCTTTCCCATGCTTCCCGAGAAGCTGTCGACCGATCTCACGT
>JAQBES010000229.1:0-5981 GCA_032123755.1 Nitrospirota bacterium | reverse complement strand
AGATCTGGTCGGGCAACGCTCACGCCTTTCCCTGGTCTCGTCACCAAATTATTCACCGCAGCCTGCGCAGCATCGAGATCTTTTTTCGCCTGTCCCATGGCTGCCATTTCCTTGGCATAGACGGCATCATCGACATCGACGTTCTTCTTCTCGGCCTCATCGCTGGCGAGCTTCTCGGCCTCCTCATACGTCTTCGTGGCCTGGTCAAAATTGGCTTGGGCCGTTAGGAGAGCCGCAGCTAGCTCTTTCTTCCGCTCCTCGACTTTAAACTCCATCTTCATGCCATGGAGGCCGCGGACATAACCGACAATGGACCAAATTTCTTCCTCTGAGAGGGTGTACTTGAAGGTTGGCATGGTTGGCACGGCAAAATCGTCGTCGCCGATCTCATCTCCGCCTTCACTCGTGTCCAACATGTCGCGTGAAATCGTATCGAAAATATCTTTGTCATTCAGAGTGCTCATCTCTGACTTGTTCGTGAGATCTTTAGGCTTCGGATCTGGCATCGAGGACCAATTGAATCCTTCGTTCTGGCGCCCGCTCTCACCATGACAGTGCGAGCAGTAGTGACCGTAGAGTTCATGCCCCTTCTGCTGCTGCTCGTTGGCACAGCCCAAGTTAGCCATGGCCCAGATGCCAACGAGTGCACCCACCACTCCCAATAGGTATCGACGAGCCGCCTTCATGCTGAATGCCCTTTCTTGAGCTTGCGGATCAGAACGAACTGAAACCCGAGAGCCAGACCCACTGCGATGGCAGCATAGTAATAGCCGTCATAATTTGGCGGCGCCTCGGCGCGGAAATTCCACCAGGAGGTGACCGCCTTTTGGGACCCCTTCTCCTTCAGCTCGCCGCTTGCATCCTTCTTGCCATCCCAGACGGCGAAGGCGATATTGATAAACCCACCTGGCGTAATCTGCGTATCTTCGTCCGGATGTTCGGTCGCGAGAGGCCGCGTAAAGACAACTTTCCATGTGCCATTGGCGTAGACGCCTTTGGCCTTCACATCTTGGTGCGTCTGCACCTTGATTGTGCCAAAGCCCTTGGCATTCATATCCACGCCCTTGTCGTCTTTGTTCTTCCAATACCAAATATTGACCGGGCCGCCTTCCACCTGCGCCATCGGCTGACCATGCGCAAAGTGGGCTTTCTTGTCGCCCACCATAAACTCAACCGCGGCTGAATCGTCTGGATCTTCCGTCGGGTCGGCGTACTCCAAGAGAATGGAGACGTTGGTCCCGTCATGCAAGGCACGCACGTTCAGATCTTTAACTGTTGCATCCAGAATACGATTCGGCCAATGGACTTGCGGCGACATCGGGAATTTCGCCAGGGTCGCGGTGCTCCATACCGCCGCAGTCGGGTCATCGGCCGGCAGGGTCCCCTTCACCATCGGAGCACTAACCGAGACGCTTGTCTCAGTTGAGTCTGGCTGAGCGGTGGCCGCGACCTTTTCCTCGGCTGAGACGGGCTGCACAGTCAGGAGTCCCATGGCAAGCCCTACACAGACGACGACATTCGGAACGATCTGGTTCAGTCCATGTTTCATAAATTCCGTCCTCTCTCTACTCTCCTCTCAGAGGGTGAGGCTGCATGCCTTCCACTGCGCGCGTCCAACGAGGGCCTTCTGAGGCCGCACGTTGCGCGAGCACAGGAGATCTACAGGGCTCCCATCCCCTCCTCTACTCCGCTACTCCCAAGTCCTCGGCGATTGATGCGCTCCATCGTACTCGCCCATAATGATTTTCCAGATCCATTCGTCAGGAAGTTCGACTTCCCAGCGAGGCATCGCGGACTTCCATGGCATCCCTTCGATCGGGAGGCCGACCCCGCCCTTCTTGATCCGCCAGAAAAGATAGCTTTCCTGGAGCATGGCGATCGTCGTTGGGTCGGAGAAGTTGGCCGGGGGAGGATTGAATCCTCTGGCCGCCGGACCCTTGCCATCGAAATTTCCGCCATGGCAGGGAGAACAGAACGCGGCATAGAAGCCCTTCCCCTGCTGGATGGCATCTGGTGTCTTAGAAACCGGATTCGATAAGCCGGTATATTCCCCTGGCGGGGCCGGGTGAATGGTCCTATTTTCGCCAGGCGGCGCATCGCTTACCGCCGTGCTGTTATAGGTTTGCCAACCGACCAGCAAAGGAAACAGAATCAGGACGCCGTAACGCAATGCTTGCAACCCGCCAATATTCTCTCCCGTCAGGAACCGTTGGATCGGACCCCAAAAGGCCTCTTTGGACTCTGCGCTCACTGTGGCGAAGATCACAAACCCCGACGTCGTCAGCATCATATAGAGAAAAACCAGGCTAGCCGGCAGCGGCGCCGAGCCAGGGATATTAGGCACCACAAATTTCAAGATCGCATAGACGACCACATTCAACACGATCAGCTTGATCAACGGCCCCATAAGTTCCTCCTCAGTGCGCTTGCGCCACGGCCACTGGACCTGACTGAGCTGCCTTCACCGGCGTAGCAGGCGCCTCCTGTCCCGGCGCGGCCAGTTCAGCTACAGTGACAGAAATCGGTTCCCCGCTCATCTGCTGTAGAAATGCAATGACCGAAAGAATTTCATTCCTGGATAGCCCAATCGGATTCTTATTGATGTAGGGCATCCGGGCCGGATACTCTTTCGCTATGCCTTCATGGCGATAGTCGAGATAGATATAGGCCTGCGGTTGCGTCAAACTTTCAAATAGAAACTCACGGCTTAACTTGGCCCCGATCCCCTTCAGGTCCGGGCAGCGGGCCGATTCGCTGGGGCCGATGGTATGGCAGAGCGCACATTGGCCCTTACTAAAGAAGATCTTCTGCCCGATGGTCGCCATGTCGGTCGGCGTTTTCACCGTGGCAATATCGAACTTCTCCTCAACGGGCGGCAACGAGGCCATTTGTGGCACCGACAACGCGGTGAGCGTGAAGAGGCCCAGCACAATCCAGACAAATCCTATGACCCGGGCGAATGTGGAACGAATGAAGAGGAGAATCAGAACCCCGATTCCTATCACTGAGAGACCAATCAACTGTAATTGGACAACTTCGCTCATATATCCCCTTTGGGTAGTTTAGATACGCTGAGTTTTGAGTGACACTCAAAACTCAGAACACACCATTCAGAACTTCGGCACTTTCGGTTCATCGAGCGCACTCGACGCGCCTGCCATTGCCGGCATGCCGTGCGGCAATTCGCCCTTGCTTGATGCACTAGGCGCTTTCGCCTTATCGCTCATCGTGGCCACCCAGAAGATGAAGGCGACGATCATGCAGAAGAAAAATGTGTTCAAGGCCATGATCGCGGCAGCAGAGCCGAGCGCCGGTGAAAACGCGTATGGCGACGTATCGCGGAGCACGCCATAGACATGCCAATGGACGCGCGAGGACGACCGTGCGTAGCCCATCAGCGTCATTAGGAGGATGACCATGACCGCGTTGAGGACGAGGGCGTAACCGGCACGGGGAGGCATCTTGCCCCAAACCATTTCCGTCGTGGTCTTGGCACTCCTCAACAGCAAGGCTGTCAGCGGAGTGATCGTCAACATAACACCGAGCACGACCAGCACCTGCGTCGTCGAGAAGTAATTGATGCGAATGAGAGCGGGAACGAAATATCCCCACACGCCGAGGACGATCACCGCGATCGCCGAGAGGGCGAGAATGCCGCCCATGATCGCTTTGGCGACCTTGGCCCAGCCCGCCGTTTCCTGCTTGCCGGCCCGCCAATACATGATGAAGCTCATGAATGTGACGAGGATCATCAGATTCGCCACGGTCATCTTGGCCGACATGACGCCGAACACGCCAAGAAGCGGATGGTGGCTTCCCCCCATCTTTCTCGCTTCTTCCATACTGGCCACGAGCGAGTGGGGCGTCATCCAGACACCCAGGCACAGCAGCAGCGCAATCAACATCGCCAACATCGGCTTCCGGTATTTTATCTCAGAGCCGGGGATGCGATAGGTGATCCCCAGCCAGAAGTAATAATTCGATCCGAGAAAGAGCACTCCGATGAGCATGGCTTGTATAATGAACAGCCACGACAGGAAACCTCCCATGAGCGTGATGCCCATCTGCTGGTTGTACTGGTAAATTTCGCGCATGAGCCAGTAGCCGGCAAAAGGGAGCGACAACAGACCGAATACACCGATGAAATTCCCGACATAGCCCATCCAGTCATAGTGGTCGCGCTCTTCCGAGTTCCTGGCAGACAAATAGCGAATCCCGGCATAGGCGCCGCACATGTAGCCACCGAGCACCACGTTCGCAATGATGCGGTGAATGTTCACCGGCCACCAGGTCGGATTCCATGTCGCGGCCCAGGCCCGCGCGATATCCGATCCTTCTGCAAGCACGACCGGACTGGCCTGGAACGTCGCCCAGGAGTTCGGCACGATCATGATGAAGAACGCAAAGAAATTCAGCATGAAGCCGAGAAAAATGTGGAACGTCTTCTTGCCGCCATCTTGCATCGCATCCCAGCCATACCAATAGAGGTATAACGTCGCGGTCTCGACCAGGAAGAGAAGGCAATAGACAATAAAAGACGGAAAGAAAATATCGGTCAGGTAGTTCATTAGCTTGGGATAAAACGCGATCAGTAGGAACAAAAGAATTCCGCCGAAGAGCGCCGTCGTGGCATAGGCGGAGGTCAGGAGCTTGGTGAATTCTTTGGCTAATTTATCGTAGCGTTTTTCGCCGGTCTTCCAGGCGACGACTTCGCACAACCAGGCAAAGATCGGTACACCCAGCACAAATCCAGCGAGCAGCAAATGGAGCTGCGCGACAATCCAGATCATGTTCCGGCTGCCGACATAGGGAATATCACGATACTCGGTCGCAGCTGGCGGCACGGCATCTGCCCCAAATACCAGCGCAGGAAGGCTGAGGAGGCCCGCTGCCATCACGAACCCCAAGAGCGTCCTTCCATGAACGCTGCCGCTCCCAAGAAGTCGCTGAATCCATCCACCCTGATGTCGCATTGCCCTCACCTCTTCATCTCCCACATTACGGTTTCATGGCGGCAGGCGGAGCCGGCTCTGTTGCTTCCGGTACTTTCACTTCTTCCTTGCCTGGCTTGCCTTGTTCCTTACTCCGCTCTTTTTCCAGCTCAGCTTCCGCCCGCTGTTCTATCAGCAATTCAACCCGCGCCGCAAGCTGTGCAATCATTTTTTCGTCTTTATTCAGCGTCTCAAGCGGTTTGAACGCAGGCACTGCCTTCACTTCCTCCTTCTTGCAACAGTCGTGCGGGTGCGGCGTAAACACCGGGAGGGCAGACCAGAACAGCAGCGACAACACAATGGCCACGCCGGACAATGCTGTCAGCAGCAATCCTTGATCCGCCGGCACCCGCATCAGATCCCAGCGGGTAATCAGCCCTTCATAATTCTCTGGGGCATGCGGTGCCGACTGCACCGTGCCACGGATCACCCGTCCCACGAGCGAGAAACCGATGACGAGCAACAACAGAAGCACCCCTGTGGCCACAGTGCCCCAGAGGGTCAACTCAATGCTGATCCGCTCCGGAACAGGAGTTCCCTCCAGAAAACCCGTCTCAAATATCGATTGGGCAACAGAGATCGAGAAATCGGTGGTCGCACTCACGGCCACCCAGAGGATCGGCACAAAGATGGCGCCGACCAACGCACACTTCCACCAGAGAGTTAGCCCCAACCCATCTGGCGGTTCGCGCCTCAACCGTTCGAGGAAAAATGTTCGTCCCGCGACCCCAAGCGCCGAGATGTCGATCGGAATCGCCAGCAAGAACAGCAACGCGATGCCGAATCCTTCACCGATGTGCGAATCCAATCCCATGGTGATCGTTGGAAGAGCAAACACCGTGACCGGACTCGTCAGGAGCATCAAGAACGCGAGTATGATTCTGGCTTCAAAATGTACGATCCCGAACGCCAGAAAGAGCACGGCGAGGGCAAGCTTGATCGGCACCCCGGTCCAAAAGGCTGGCCAGAGAATGCCGAGCCCGAGCTTTG
>JAQBES010000228.1:0-3503 GCA_032123755.1 Nitrospirota bacterium | reverse complement strand
CATTGCTCCTTTTCGTCCGCTTGTCTGTCTCTCATGCGCGATACGGATGGGATCCTGGGCTCAAGGTTCGAAGTTCGAGGTTTTCGGAGTTTCGAACTTTAGATCGCACCTCTCTCGCCTTTTCTGCCAGCCTCGCGTGTCTCGCCCACCTAAGACGACGCCGGTTGTTCGGGATCGACGATCTCAGGAGGATCGGGGTACAATTGCCCAAGCCGATCAATCAACGGCTTCGCGGCCGGCGTGCTCTCTCGGGTTGGCTCACTCACCGGATGGTCCCAGATGAGAGTATGAATGCCGGCGTCCGTCAGCAAGGAGCGGATCGTGGACAGACAGGCTTCCAGCGTCAATTCCGTGCCAGCGCGAAGATCGAGCACACGCTCCTTGGGATCAGTGGGAGGCGCCTCGGTATGGATGAGCGCCCAACAACGGTCGAAGAGGGTAGTTCGAAGTTCCGGCGGTACATTCAGTGTCGTGAGATCAGCAGTGCAGAGGGCCGACACGAACAGGACGAATTGCAGGTCCGGCATCCCGGAATTCTGGATATCCAACGACGGCATAATCGAGCATTATCGATGGCACCCGGCACGGAGTCAACGGGCACAATGCCCCCGCCGCTCCGACGGAAGGTACGACTGAACATGAGGAGTGTCCGACCATGATCACAATTTCGCTAATGGGCCAACTTCAAACCGCCGATGGCGAACGGGACCTTGCCTGTGAAATGCCATCCCCCATGTCCGTCCGCCTGGTGATCCAGCGGCAGGGCATTCAGTTGCGGCATCTCCTCCAACTCATTCGCGAAAAAAAAGTCCTGGTGACCATCAATAAGAAGATCGCCAGCGAGGACTCACTGGTTCAGGACGGCGACGCGATCAGGCTAGTGGGGCACGACGGCATGGGCGGAACCGGGCTCGGACCATCGATGTAACAATGACCACAAAAGTACAGGGCCGACACCCCTCTCGGGGAGCCGGCCCTATGGTTCTTCATAGACGTGAATGAAGCCTGAAAAAGGCGCGTCACGTACGGTCTGCGCCGAACGATCTCCGCTTACTTCTTCCCGAGGATTGCATCCTTGGCGGCTTTGGCCACGCGGAACTTGACCACACGCTTGGCGGGGATCTTGATAGCCTCACCGGTCTGTGGGTTCCGTCCCATGCGGGCCTTGCGGTTCGCCAATACGAGCTTCCCGATCCCAGGTATCACGAAAACGTTCTTCGCTTCCTTGTAGGCCAAGGCGGCAAAGTCGTCCATGAGCTGGACGGACGCCTTCTTGGTCAACCCAGTCTTCTGGGCCAGGTAATCGGCAATCTGCGACTTGGTCATTGATTTAGCCATACGAGCAACCTCCTTAAAAAAACAAAGATGGTGAAGTGTAAGTGAACTCGCCCCTCGTGACTCCGCTCAGACTCAACAAATATTCATGAACGAACAGCCGTGTTGATGGAAGCGGCGTGAAAACCTGCGGGAGTCTATCCAAGCGCTCGGAGACTGTCAACCAGAAAAACACAAGCTAGGCGTAGGGAAAGGCCTTCACGGACTCTTGCAGTTTCGAGACCAGCCCGCGTACAGTACAACGATCTATCATTTTCGTAAGTCACTATTGCCGTACCCTCGGAGTCTCTAGCATGGCGAAAGAACTACCCATTCTGCCATCGACCGCCCAACCGGCCGACGCCGCGCAGCCAGAGCTGTACCACTATTCTCGCGTGTTTTGTCAGAAGGAAAACTCACCCCCGCTCCGCTTGCTCTTAGAATTTCTCACGTCACGTGGTCAGACGTCGATAACTCCGCCGGACATGGATGAAACCCTATTGGATGAATGGGCCTGGGTCCAGGTGACGCTCGGGTACGATCGCAATCGAAAACCGATTCAGGTGTTCTGTGTCCGTGATCGAGGCACCTATCAAGACGTGTTCGACACAGAGAAGCAGCAGTTCTTAAACCTCCTCTCCGCTCACGACGACATCGAAGCAGGATTAGTGCGCGAGTACGTGGAACGTTCGCGGTTTGTGCTCACCACCCGGTTCGCCAAGAATGATATGACCGATGAGGGCTATGACTTCAACGGATGGATCTTGGAGTTCTACCAAGAGCAGTGCAACGGAATCGTCCAGATCGATAACCAGGGCTTCTACTCACCCCGAGGTGATCTCACTGTCGACCTTTCCATCAAAGAGGAATGAGCCGCCGTGGCAAGTCCCACTCCGCCCGACCCTGCTCCGCTGTATCAACAAACTGACCACTGGTTCCAGCGGGCAGCCACCGCCCTGCTCGGTGCAATTCCCTGCCGGCTCGGCTGCACCAGCTGTTGCATCGGCCCCTTTCCCATCACCCTCCTCGACGTCCACACCCTCCAACAGGGACTCGCCAGCCTCCCGTCGGGCCACCGCCATCGCATTGAACAGCGCGCCATCGAGCACACCACCGCGATGGAAGCCACCTTTCCACAACTGACTCACACCGATCTACTTGACGATTGGTCCGATCAGGAGATCGACCAGTTGGTCACAGAGTTTCACCATCATCCCTGTCCAGCGCTGGAGGCAGACGGACGCTGTGGCCTGTACCATTACCGCCCCCTTGTCTGCCGATCGATGGGCATCCCGATAGAAGATCACGGCCTGACCCATGGCGCCTGCGAGGTCCAAACCTTCATCCCGATTTTGCGCCTCCCTTCCGTATTCCGAGAAGAGGAAGGTCGCTTGGCGCAGGAAGAAGCCGCCTCCTTGGACACGCTTCGTCAGGCCACCGGATCGACAGGCGAAGAGGTCTTCCTGCCCTACGGATTCTTACACCGCAAGGCATAGACAAACCCGGTCTGTCTGGTCTCTCTGGTTTATCTGGTTAGTTTCTAAACCAAACACACGAGACAGACCGAATAGACCAGACAGACGAGACAGACCTAGACAGGAACTAAAACCCTGTGTTACTGTCACCGACCTTGGTTGCGGGAGCGCCTGTAGCTCAGCTGGATAGAGCATCAGCCTCCGGAGCTGAGGGCCACAGGTTCAAATCCTGTCAGGCGCACCAAACCGCCTTTGTGGTCGGCATCGACAATTCAATATCCGGTGGGGCCGTTAGCTCAGTTGGTAGAGCAGCTGACTCTTAATCAGCGGGCCGTAGGTTCGACCCCTACACGGCCCACCAAACCTAGCTCGCTTGTACCGGGCGCTATTCTTCCAGTGATGCGCACGGATAAAACCCTCCAGTAGTCTTTCCATTTAGGTGATGGTCCCTTGCACGTGCATGCACTGCGCCTTTTGGGTGCTAACGAGGTTGCCACTGGCCCTAAACAGTGGATGCGACAGGAATCTTCCGCGGGTGAAGCGTCATGCGCATGCCACCTTTCGGCCGTAATGTGACCATCAGATAAGGTTCGACCTTCTCTTGAGCAAGCTGTAGATCATACCGACGACCGATCAGAGCCAGCAGGAGTGGTCCTTCGACTGAAGCAAAATGGAGGCCCACGCAAGTACGTGGCCCGGCGCCGAACGGTATAT
>JAQBES010000227.1:0-5461 GCA_032123755.1 Nitrospirota bacterium | reverse complement strand
CCGTTTTAGGAAGGTCCTGGCGAAGTGGTGTGGCGGATGATCTTGCCTTCCACGAGATAGACCACCAGCTCGGCGATGTTGGTGGCATGATCGCCCATCCGTTCGAGATATTTGGCAATGAAGCTTAAGCGAATGGCGCGTGAAATCGTGCGAGTGTCCTCGAGCATGAATGACAGCAACTCGCGGAATAATTGCTCCATCAGATCATCGACGTAGTCGTCGTCCAGGAGCACCTTCCGAGCGAGCACGGCATCATCCTTCACGAACGCATCGATGCTTTCCTTCACCATTTTTCTCGCCAGGTTACCCATTCGCGGGATATCGATGTAGGGTTTGAGCTGCGGCTCTTCGTTCAACTCGATCGCCCGCTCGCAGACATTCTCTGCCAGGTCGCTGATTCGCTCGAGTTCGGTAGCGATTTTCATCATCGTCGTCACTAACCGTAAATCATGTGCGGCAGGCTGATGGAGGGCTAGCAACAGGATACTCTCTTCGTCGATTTCTACATCCAAGGCGTTGACCTGGTGGTCCCGTTCGATCACCTGGCGGGCCAGGGCCGAGTCGCGGGTCACCAGTGCGGTGAGCGCCTTGTCGATCTGATCTTCGGCCAGACCGGCCATTCGCAAGAGCTTGGTCTTCAAGACGGCGAGTTCTTCGTCAAAGTGGCGCTGTGTCATAATCTTCACCCAAATCGTCCAGTGATGTAGTCTTCTGTCTGCTTCTTTGAAGGGGTGGTAAAGATCTGCTTCGTGAGGCCAAACTCCACCAGCTCGCCGATATACATGAACGCCGTCCAATCGGACACCCGCGCTGCCTGCTGCATATTGTGGGTGACAATGACGACCGTCAGGTCTTGCTTCAAGGAAAAGAGCAGTTCTTCAATTTTGGCGGTGGCTACGGGGTCCAGAGCCGAGCAGGGTTCGTCCATCAGCAAGACATCCGGTTTGACTGCAAGCGCGCGGGCGATACAGAGCCGTTGTTGTTGCCCTCCAGAGAGACCAAGGGCGCTTGCTTGGAGACGATCTTTCACTTCATCCCACAACCCTGCGCCTTTGATCCCTTCTTCCACAATCTGATCTAACTGGCCCCGGTTTCGGATTCCATGAAGACGTGGCCCATAGGCTACGTTTTCGTAGATCGATTTTGGAAAGGGGTTCGATTTCTGAAAGACCATCCCGACACGTTTTCTCAGGTCGGTGATATCCACATCGGGTCCATAGATATCCACGCCGTCAAGCAGCATAGTGCCTTCTAATCGAGTACCATCAATCAAGTCGTTGAGCCGATTGAGGCATCGCAGCAAGGTGGATTTCCCACAGCCGGATGGCCCAATGAACGACGTGACCTGATTTTTGATGATCCCGATATCGATTTTGTAGAGAACCTGCCGGTCCCCGTAAAAAAAGTTGACTTGATTCAAGGCAAGTTTGACGGCTTGGATGTTGGAATCATTGTCAGGCAACTGGCGATGACCGTTCTGCACGTTGAGCCTTTGTGCGTTGATCGTTTGTAATTGGGGTGGCTGTTGTGTCAACGATGGAGAAGGGTGCATAGAGAACCTCTATAACACTGAGCTTGCATACTTCTTGCGCAGGTGGTTACGAAGGATAATCGCGGTGAAATTCAACAGGACTACGACAGCGATCAGTACCAGGGTAGTAATGTAGACCATTGGTTTCGCTGCTTCCACATTGGGGGACTGAAAGCCCACGTCGTAAATATGAAATCCCAGGTGCATGAACTTTCGATCGAGGTGGAAAAATGGCCAGGAACTGTCTACGGGGAGCGACGGTGCAAGCTTCACGACTCCGGTCAGCATGAGCGGTGCCACCTCGCCTGCAGCGCGGGCCATCGCCAAAATCAATCCAGTCAGAATGCCTGGTAGGGCACAGGGTATCACGACTTTGAGCATCGTTTCCAACTTGGTTGCTCCAAGAGCCAATGATCCTTCACGAAACTCCCGGGGCACGGCGGCCAGTCCTTCTTCTGTGGCGACAATGACCACTGGCACCGTGAGTAAGGCCAACGTCAGTGACGCCCATAGAATGCCACCGGTGCCAAACGTTGGTGTTGGAAGTCGTTCTGGAAAGAGGAGTGTGTCGAGGGTCCCACCGATGGCGTAAATGAAGAAGCCTAATCCGAATACACCGAAGACAATTGAGGGCACACCTGCGAGATTGTTGACGGCGATTCTCACGAGACGAACCATGATGCCTTGCTTGGCATATTCTCGCAAATAGAGCGCGGCAAGCACGCCGAATGGGACGACGGCGAGGCTCATGATGATGACCATCATGACAGTTCCAAAAATGGCCGGGAAGATGCCGCCTTCTGTGTTGGCTTCTCTGGGCTCGGTGCTGAGGACTGACCACACATTCGTGAGATAGGTCCAGCTCTTGTGCAACAGGCCCATCTCGTTCGGGCGCAGGGCGCGAATGATCTGTCCCACAGGGATCTGCTTTTCTCGTCCGTTTGCATCCACCATGATGAGTGAGTATTCATTGAATTGAGTGCGCAACGTTTCCAATTCTATGGTTTTCACTTGGTAACGGGATTCAGCGGCAGCAACCTGCGCTTTGAGGTTATCAATGTGCCCTCTCTCCCTCGTATCGGGAGCGGCCCCCATTTTTAACGCACGGATCTTCAACCGCGCCTGCTCAATGTCTGCGTTAATAGAGCCGATGTCGATGTTTTCTATCCTAGTGATCTGTTGATGGAGGGCATTGGTGGTGCTGATAAGCGGGGCCAAGGCAATCCATCCAGCTTCGTTCCCTTCTACCTGAAGCGTCTCTCCTTTGTAGACAGCCTTGATCCTGGCATACATGTTCCCCCATTCGCGTCGCTCTAAAAGCACAACATCTATCGGATACGTTTGTGACACAATCTGATCATCGTTGACCCATTTGAAATCAAGCCCATATAAATCACGATTCCCGATCTTGACCCGAAGGCGACCTTTCCCTTCAGGGTGGTCCGGGGTAACAGAGCGAGGGATGACTTCGCGTCCGGCCAGTTGCCCCATCACGTGCTGTTGATCTTTCAGGGTGAGCTCGACGATATCCGAAATCCAAAAGTACCCCAAACCGTTGATCATGATCAAAAGTAATAGCCCAAAGACCATGAGCAGGGATACCGAGACGCCGGCGGCGCATCCCCAGATGAAAACGTTGCCGGAGGCGAGGAATTTTTTGAAGGGAGTACGCATTAAAACTGACTGTACTTTGTTCGCAACCGTTGCCTGATGACTTCCGCGACGGTGTTGATCAGAAACGTAAACACAAATAAGAGCACGGCCGCCAAGAATAAGATGCGATAGAGTGTGCCTCCATGAGGGGCTTCTGGAATTTCCACGGCGATATTGGCCGATAATGTGCGAAAGCCATTGAACAGGCTCCAATCCATAATGGGGGTGTTCCCCGTGGCCATGAGGACGATCATGGTTTCTCCAATGGCCCGGCCAAAGCCAATCATCAACGCGGAGAAGATTCCAGGGCTTGCCGAGATCAGCACGAGCTTGACCAAGGTCTGCCAACGGGTGGCTCCCAGCGCAAGAGACCCGGCGATCAAATGTCGCGGGACATTGGACAGTGCTTCCTCAGAAATACTAAAGATAATAGGAACGATGGCAAAGCCCATCGCAACCCCCACCACGAGGGCATTCCGTTGGTCGTACCTGAGTCCCCAATGGGTGGCAAACCAGGTTTTATAGTCAGCTCCGAACAGGAACGACTCGATCGGCTGGTTCAAGCTCAGACAGATCCAGACGACACCGATGATGATAGGAATCAGGATAAACGTTTCCATCCCAGGGCGAAGGCGACGAATGATTGTAGCTGGGATATATTGCCAAAGAATCGCCGTGACCGCGACGCTCGCGGGCACGGCCACAGTCATTGCGACCATCGCAGGGAAAATCCCATCGAGCATAGGCGCCAGCCACAAGCCGGCCAAGAAGCCCAGGATGACGGTCGGGAGAGCCGCCATCATCTCGATGGTCGGCTTGATCTTGGCTCGAAGATTGGGGTGCATAAACATTGCTGTATAGATGGCGCCTAAGAGGGCCAGAGGCACTGCGACCAGCATGGCGTAGAGGGTCCCTTTCAGGGTGCCAAAGATCAGGGGGAGGAGGCCGAACTTTGCTTCAAAGTCATCGGCGCCACTGGAGGATTGCCACACATGTTCCGGTCCCTCGTAGCCTTCATACCAGACAGGCTTGAACAGGGTTGCGAGTGTTGTCTCAGGATGGGGGTTGTGAATCGCATAAGTGAGCAATTCTCCCTGGTCGGTGAGGGCCACGGCTCCATCGGCTTTGGGGGAAAATGTCAGGGTGCGAATCGCCTGGTGGTTCCCTGAAAGCTTCAACAGAGTCTGTGAGGAGGTGGAATAGTGGACAAAAAGATTGCCCTGCGTATCGCCGGTGATGAATCCTTTGTCGCGAAGGGATGGAGAGATCCCGGTAACGGGAGAAGGATGTGCCTCGAACTGATGAATCTGTTGAAAGCGAGTGAGTGAACTTTCATGAGCCTGACGCACCGGCATCCAGACTGAGACGTCGCCGGCGCTGCTGCCAATAACCAGCGAACGATCTCCAATCAAGTAGGAGAGGGCGGTGACTGAAACGCCAGCCGGAGCCACGGATATGGTTTCGATCAAACTCGGCTGGGTGCCCTCTCGCACATCATAGTGGTAGAGGTTCCCGTCGGCCGATCCAATCGAAAGTGTGTCGCCGCGGCTGTCAAAGATCAAGGCGGTCACGGGCTCAGCGCCATGACCGGTCAGTGCAACTGGAGTATTGTCGAATGGTGTGGCGGCGTACCACAGGCGTCCTCGATCTGTCAGGGCTGCAGTGAGTGGGCCTCGTTCCGTTGGCTGATAGGCCAACCGAATAATTTGCTCTTTCGTGGGAGTCAATTGCACAGGAGATCCGAGGGTGACCGTTGGAACGATGTACCGAACCCCCTCTTCGAAACTGGCTACAAACTCGAGCGTCACAGGAATGATGCGGCCATCGTCCGTGCCGAAGGCAAATTGATTGCCGCTCCCTACCGCTCGAGCAACGGAGGTGATGTGGACCTTGTCTAGGCCTGAAGGAAGGTCATGGTCGATGGGCGTGCCGGAGCGTGCGTTGAAGAAACGAATCTGGTGATCGGACCCTGCTGTGAGTTGATAGATAATCTCTTGATATTCGTCCATGCCAACCAGGCTGGATTGCGGGAGCGTCCCTGGTGGAGGAGCGCCGGTCACGTGACCGGCCTGGGTCCCTTGTGGAGAGAAAAACAAGGGGGTCACTTCTTTTACCAAGAAAACAAAAATACCGATAATACTCAGAATGACGGCGATCCCTCCCATAGTGATGATGACTTGAGCAAGCCGATCAAAGAGGCGACGCCACATCACATTGGTTGAGTGTTGCGATGCCTTTTGTAGGGGCGTATGGCCATACGCCCCTACAGAGGGAGAG
>JAQBES010000226.1:0-3940 GCA_032123755.1 Nitrospirota bacterium | reverse complement strand
CTTTCTTCCTGCTTCATCATGACGCCGAGCCAGAGACACACGCTCGAACGTATGTGGATAGGGACATCGCAGGGAAGCACCGTATAGAAGGGATGCGAACGATAACAGAAGGGTCTATGCGCGGCTGCCCTTGAGGTCCATGCTGAGCGCGGGTCGGTAGCGCTTGGTCGGTGTGGCTTCCACGTGGCAAACCCCATGCACAATCCTCAGCACACCGCCGTCAGCTCAAACAATGGTTCCTGTCTGGGTTCAAGGTTCTAGTGCAACACCAGTATTCTGGTCATTCCAGGAACGAAGGAGTTGCACATGGAACAATACCGACGCTTGAGTCTCATGGAGCGCGAAGAATTGAGTCGTATGCTGGCGGCAGGCTATAGTCTTCGAGCGGCGGCTCAGGCGATGCAGCGAGCGCCGAGCACCCTGTCGCGTGAACTCACACGCCATCGGACGTCGCCGGTCACCTATCGAGCGGTGCCGGCCCATCAACGGGCGCAGCGCTGGGCCCACCAGCCGCGCAAGCCTCGGAAGCTCGTGGTCCACGCGCGCTTGTGCGCCGCCGTCTTGCACCTGCTCGCGCACCGCTGGTCTCCCGAACAGATTGCGCACGGCTTGCCGCAGCGGTATCCTGACGACCCGACGATGCGCATCTCGCAGGAAGCCATCTATACCTATCTGTATGTGCTGCCCAGCGGAGCCTTGAAGCGGGAACTCGCCCGGTATCTCCGTCACCGCCATCGCTTTCGTCGGCCGCACAAGGTCCGGCTGTCGTCGCGGCCCATTCAGGATCTGGTCAGTATTGATGAGCGGCCGACAGAGGTGGCGGACCGCAGGGTGCCGGGGCATTGGGAGGGAGACTTGCTCGTAGGCCATGCCAATGCGTCGGCGCTTGGGACTCTGGTGGAGCGGACCACGCGATTTACTGTGCTGGTCCCTCTGAAGGCCAAGGACGCGGCCACAGTGCGGCAGGCCTTCGCGCGCGAACTCCGAACGCTGCCGGCGCAGCTGCGTCGCTCGCTCACCTACGACCAAGGACCCGAAATGCGGGAGCATCGGCTGTTTACGAAACAAACGAAAATGCGGGTCTATTTTGCTCATCCACATTCTCCCTGGGAGCGAGGGACGAACGAGAACACCAATGGGCTGCGCCGCCAGTTCTTTCCCAAGGGGACACGGTTCGCTCAGGTGTCGCGAAGTGAGATCAAACGGGTGCAGATGCTGCTCAACGATCGGCCTCGGAAGATCTTGAACTGGCATAGCCCCGCGCATGCGTTTCACCACCTGTTGCACTAGGATCTTGAATGCACCCAGTTCCTGTCGATATCGGCAGGGCCAGTGGTGTAATGGCGGAGTGGCTCGCGACAAGCGTGACGTGAGCGATGCGAGACGAGCGGGAAAGGCGGGACTGGCGAGACGGGGAAGAGTTTGAGGTTCAAAATTCACGGTTCCCCAATCTTCGAACCATGAACTTCGAACTTCGGATCGCGCCAGTCGCGCTTTTCCCATCAGTCTTGCCCGTCTCGCTTGAGTCAAGCTTGTGATCGGCGTCGGGCCTGGGCGAGCAGTTCGGCACGCGGGTCCGGATGCGGAATGGCGCTGAGTTGGTCGTACAGTTTGTGCTCCTCGTCGGTTGAGGAGGGCGGCATCACGATTTGGATTGTGAGGAAGAGATCGCCATGGCCGCCGGCCGCCGCGGGGAGGCCTTTGCCCTTCAGCCGAAGCTTACTGTCAGCCCGACTCCCCGGCGGAACCTTCATCCGAACCGGCTCCATCAGCGTCGGGGCCATGACCTCAGCGCCCAAGGCCGCTTCCCATGGGAAGACTGGGAGAGAGACATGGATATCGCTCCCCTGACGACGAAAGACTTTGTCCGGGGCGATAGTCACGCGCAGGTACAAATCGCCTGGCTTACCGCCGTTGGCGCCGGCTTGTCCCTTGCCAGCCACCCGAACCCTCGTTCCATCCTGTACCCCTGCGGGGATTCGCACTTCGATCGTATTGGGATGCAACGTCGCACCGTGCCCTTGACAGGTTGGACAGGGGCGCCCGCGAAAGGCTCCACTCCCGTGGCAGGTGGAGCAGGGTACTGGCTCTTGCAAGGTCATGCGCTTCGTCACGCCGGTGAACACCTCGGCCAGCGTCAGTTGCACCTCCGTTTCAAGGTCCTCGCCCTGCGTGGCAAATCCACGACCATTGCCGGCGCGCCCTCGTCCTTTGAACAGATTCTCGAAGATGTCGGAAAAGCCTTCTCCGCCGAACGAAGTCTCCGGGCCGCTCTCCCCGCGGGCACCGGCCTGCCGGCGCACCTGCTCGTAGGCCTCGGCCTGCTCCCAGTTGGCGCCATATTGATCGTATTTCTTGCGTTTGCCCGGATCGCTCAGGACTTCGTGCGCCGCGTTCAACTCCTTAAACTTTTTCTCCATCTCTGATTTCTTGGCACCGCTATGGAGGTCGGGATGGACCTGGCGCGCGAGGCGACGATAGGCCTTCTTGATGTCATCCGCCGAGGCAGACTTCGGAAGACCGAGAATCTGATAGTAGTCGCGTTGTGTTGTCGCCATGGGATGTGGAGATAGGGTTGCTTCGGCACAGGTCAACTAACTTGCAGGCAGCTTACGGGGTCGGTCGAGGCTTTTCAAGTATTGATGAGGAGCAGGGCGTGCTGATGGTGTGCCTGTTACCGGGGAACGACGGTCTTGGCCCGCGCCATCATTTTGCAGTAGGAGCAGATCTCGGCGGTGGTGGGCTGGCTGCAAGAGGTGCAGGGGTGGAGGACGGCACGGTCTTTTTCCGTCATGGTGGTTGCCGAGGGTTGCTTCTTGCTTTGCTTCTCGAGAAACCCCCAATAGAACGTCTGCTTCGTACCCGGCGACTCGGTCTCCAGACGATTCAAGACCTCCTTGTACTGGAGCATCTTGGAGCCCTTGGCCATGGGGCATTCCTCGACGATGTAATCGATCTTGTTTAAGACCGCATAGGCTGCGAGTTCACGTTCTGAGAGCCGGTAGAGGGGCTTCACCTTCTTGGCAAACCCTGTCACCGAGGCCGGTAACGACGGGCCTTGCTTATCCAGATATTCCTCTTGCCAATGCAGCACGTTGCCGAGGAGTCGGGCTGCTTCGTCATCGAGATTGTGACCCGTAGCCATTACATCGTAGTTCTGCTCGATCGCCACGCGATTGAACTGGTAGCGTTTGATGGTCCCACATGTGGAACAGGTCGGGCGATGGATAAGCTGGGCCAGTTCTTTGATTCCCGCTCCGGCCTCTTGCTCGACCGTATGGAGGTGTAAGGTGGCTTCATGAGAGGCGGCGACCGCTTCGGCGAACTTCGTCGCCTTGGCATGCGATTGCTCAGAATAGGCCCCGATGCCGAGGTTCACATAGAGTGCGTCAGCGCGATAGCCGAGCTTGAGCAGAATGTCCCAGAGCGCCAGGCTGTCTTTCCCGCCGGACACCGCCACGAGAATCCGGTCCTCCTTGCCAAACATCCACTCCGATTTGATCGCCCGCGCAACTTGATCGTGGACGAAGCCGTTGAAGCAGACTTTGCAGAAGGCCGCATTATGGCGCGGGAGGCCGATCACAGCTTTGGTTTTACATTTGGTGCAATTCATTGTTTCACAATGTTGAATGTTGAGTGGTTAATGTTAAATTTCAGAGACTCTTTCCATTTATCATTCAACATTTAACATTGAAAATTGATGATTATCCCCCGGAGATCACGGGTCGAATTTCAATCTGATCGCCGTCGTACAGCATCTCGTCTTCGGTGACGAGATCATCGCCTTTGATCACCAGATGTGCTTCGACGACGAGATTCAACTCGCGCAAGAGTTCCTTAACCTTCTTGGGGCCTTTGACCTCGATGGTTCTGGTTGGATGGCTCAGTTGGACTTGCATGGGAGGATCATAAGCTTCCATGCGTGCAGGGGGCAAGGGGT
>JAQBES010000225.1:0-17461 GCA_032123755.1 Nitrospirota bacterium | reverse complement strand
GAGTCGAGTCGCGGGACGATCGCGCAAGTCTTCGAGGCTTAGTCCGCATTATTCAGGAAGGTTTGTTGCAAAAGGGTGCGACGCGAAGTGAGACGGGCACTCGGAGACATGACGCTCTGAGGCATACTCGTGCAGTAAGTCGCAGGGCTGAACAGCGAGACTGTCCGTCACAGCCGTGTACTCGCGTTTGCAGCAGAAGCTTCATGAATGATGCGGGTTAGGAGGGGAGTTCGGTGAGCCGAAGGGTATAGAGGTACTGGTAGAGCCCTTTACGATCCAGTAGTTCAGCATGGCTGCCGGTTTCCACAAGGCGCCCTTTGTTGAGGACGAGGATGCGGTCAGCTCGTTGGATGGTCGTCAAGCGGTGGGCGATCACAAAGGTTGTTCGGCCTTTCATGAGTTGTTCCAACGCCTCCTGGACGAGTCGTTCCGACTCACTATCGAGGGCAGAGGTGGCCTCATCCAACAACAAGATTCGCGGATTTTTCACAATGGCCCTGGCGATGGCGATGCGCTGCCGCTGTCCGCCCGACATATTGATTCCCTTTTCCCCCACGATGGTCTGATACTGGTCCGGGAAGCTCATGATGAAGTCGTGGGCATGGCCCGCACGGCTTGCCGCCACTACCTCTTCTTCAGTGGCCTCCCTGTCTCCGTAGCGGATATTGTCGAGAATCGTCCCGCCAAACAAGATCGTCTCTTGCGGGACCAGCGCGATCTGCCGATACCAACTGTCCATTGTGACCTGGCGGAGATCGTGCCCGTCGATGGTGATGTGTCCCTCAGTTGGATCGTAGAAGCGGTGGAGCAAGTTCATCACGGTTGTTTTCCCGGCGCCGGTGGGACCGACGATGGCGACCAGTTCGCCTGGCTTGGCTTCGAACGACACATCCGTTAAGACCGGTTGGCGTGGATCGTAGGCAAAGCTGATGTGCTCAGCCCGGATGTGTCCCGAGACGGTGGACAGCGACGTGGCCGTGGGGGAGTCGCTCACCTCGGAGTGTGTGTCCAGAATTTCGAACACCCGTTGGGTGGCGCCCTGCGCCTCCCTGATCTGCGCGAACACGCGGGCAGCGGAACTGAAGGGGCCGATCAGGATTCCGGCAAAGAGGACGAACGCAAAGAGATCGCCCGGCGACACGCTCCCGTCGATGACCTGGCGTCCCCCATACCACAACACTGCCGCCGCGGCGGAGAAGGTGAGGATGCTGATGACGGGAATAAACACCGCCATGACTCCGGCCCGTTGCATGGTCAACGCCAAGGTCTGTTCGACTTGCGCGGCAAACCTGGTCTCTTCGCGCTGTGTTTGGACGAAGGATTTCACGATCCGGATGCCAGAGATGACTTCCTCGATCAGGGTACTCAATGCAGCGGTGTGATCTTGAATCGAGGTCGAGAGGGATTTCAGCTTTCGCCCGAATAATTTGGCTCCGAGGACGAGCAAAGGGAGCAGAACCAGGATCAAGAGGCAGAGCCGCCAATTCATCGTCAGCAAGAACGTGATTCCTCCGACGAAGGTCACGAGTTGTTTCGCACTGTCGATCGGCGTTTCGGTGACGACTGATTGGATGACCGTCACATCGTTCATGAGCCGTGAGAGGAGTTCGCCCGTCCGCCGGCGGGCAAAGAAGCTCACCGATAAGGTGTGCAGATGCGCAAAGAGATGTCGGCGAAAGTCAGCGATGATGCGCTGCGAAATCCATGCAGTCAGATAGCTATGGCCCATCGAGCAGAGTCCTTGCAAAACGACGAGCCCGAGAAAGACGGTGATCAAGTCCGTCATCCGTGACTGGTCGTGCTGCACGGTAATGATGTCCCACAGGGTACCGGCCAACCGCAGTAGAGCCAAATTGATGGCGGCGACACCCATAACCAACAGGCCTGCCAGCGCCATGCGGGACAGGTAGGGTTTCAGGAACGGAAGAAATCGTGAGAAGGTGGACATGATGAGGAGCGATCTTAGCCGACTGCGGGAAAACTATTTTGGTACGCTAGCATTTCGATGGTCCGCACGGGTAGCACAATACAAGAACCGGATACAGGCGCTCAATAAGGCCAGAATTCTCACCCACCCCTGGCGGTTATTGCACTCGCCCGCCACGAGTCTGCCAAGACAGATTCGTCGCCCTGAGACGTGCTTGGTCCCAAGCAAGGCCACAGGTGAGTGAAGGGCCGAGGAGGTATTGACCGCACTTCGCGCGGGTCGTTTGCCCTTGCAATGGGTCTTGGCGAACGGAACATCTCTCCCAGCGATCCTGATCTCCGAGAATCTCCCTTGGTACGTTGAGGGTCTGAACGATACTAGAACGTTGTCGGCGGATTTGTTTCAGCATCCTGTCAGAGGAGATGGCTATGCAAAACCACGTGAGAACGGCGGAGGGGGAGACTCAAGCTGGAGCGTTGCAAGCAGCTACAGCTCTGCGATGGACTCGATCAGGTTCTTGTTGACGGCCACGAAGTCTGAGCGATCCTTCTCATTGATCACCACGTCGGTGAGGCTGATGAAGAGACGTTGCTCTTCATTAATTGCATCGGACACACGATTCCGCATGGGAGGAATGAGAAAGTCGCCAACGTAGACGCAGTTCACAGTCCGGACGCGGATGCGAACCTTCTTGCCTTCTGGCACGGACCCCTCCTCCCCCTTCTCGGGTGAGCCTAGCTTTTACGGCGTTCAAACTTTTGACGCCGGCGCAGCTTTTTGTACTTATGCTTGCGCATTTTCTTTCGGCGTTTTTTCAGCACACTGGACATGCGTTATCTCTCCTGCAAGGGGCGGAGTGTAGAAGTTTTCTCGGTAAAATGCAAGCTCATCGGCGGAATTAATTGATCATAATTGGGTCGGGGCCGAACGTCGGGGGCCTGCGATGTGGTGAGGGACAACTCACAGGCCGCTTGACCTGCATGATACTCGTTTCTATACTGCCACGATTATGCCCTCATATAAATTTCGACTGTTTTCCGCCTTGGTTCTGCTCGGCTCGATATTCTTGATCGGCGCCGGCTGCGGTGGCAAGACGATTCAATATCCCGAAGATCATGAACGGTATCTCCGTATCGATCGGGCGGTGGAATCGCTTCGTCAAGCCTATGTGAGGAAAGATTCGTCGGATCTGGCCTCGCTCATGATGCCGGTTGACCAGCTTGACAGACTGCGGGAGGAGGCCCAGGGCGATTTCGAGACATTTAGTGCCATCATGCTGGACTTCGCAATCGAACGCATTATGATCGAAGGGGACAATATTGATGTGTTCGTGCATTGGCAAGGGCTGTGGAAAAAAGATCCGGACGATGCGGGGCTTCGTCAACGAGGCCACACGAAATTGCAGTGGGTCGGCACACAGGCGATCCTCTTACGCGGGGTTCAGGGCGATGCTCCCTTCGGTATGAAATCTCGGCAGGCCACAATCGATCCCACACGTTCTCCCACGAAGAAATAATCCATGCTGTCACGTCGATCTCGTACTCCGGTACAGGCCGATTTCCTGGTCATCGGGAGCGGTGTAGCTGGCCTACGCGCGGCGTTGGAGTTGAGTCGTGCCGGTCGTGTCATGGCGCTGACGAAAGGGCATCCGCTTCAGAGCAGTTCGATCCATGCACAGGGCGGGGTGGCGGTGGCGATGAGCGAAGAAGACGACGTGGCTATCCATTTAACCGACACCCTCAAAGCAGGGCATGGACTCTGCCGGAAGGAAGCCGTGCGGGTCCTCGTGGAAGAAGGCCCTGATCGGATTCAAGAATTGATCGGGTGGGGAGCCAAGTTCGACAAAGTCGACGGCAAGTTCGCGTTCGCTCGCGAGGCTGCCCACAGCCGAAGCCGTATTCTGCGCGCGCGGGGGGATGCGACGGGGAACGAGATGGTGCGAGTATTGATTGCCGAGGTAAATCGGCAGAAACGTATTCAGCGCCTGGATCATCACTTTACCGTAGATCTTGTCGTTGAAGCCGGACGTTGCTGCGGGGCCGTTGTGCTGGATGAAGGGTCTGGTTGCCAGTTCGTGCTGCCGGCTCGCGCGGTTGTGTTGACCACCGGCGGGGCCGGGCAGATCTATGCGCGGACAACCAATCCCCCGAACGCCACCGGTGATGGAATGGCTATGGCACTGCGCGCGGGCGCGGTGCTTCAAGATATGGAGTTCGTGCAATTCCATCCAACTGCACTGTATTTGCCGTCGAGTCCGCCGTTCTTGCTGTCGGAAGCGATGCGAGGCGAGGGTGCGCAGCTGCGCAACAATAAGGGAGCCCTGTTCATGCAGCGGTACCACCCCATGGGGGCGTTAGCGCCGAGAGACATCGTGTCGCGGGCAATTTTGGCGGAGATGGCGGCGACCAAAGCCCGTCATGTCTATCTTGACGTCACCCACTTGGGTGCAGAGTTCGTGAAGCGGCGCTTCCCGACGATTTATGCGACCTGTCTTCGCTACGACATCGATATCACGGAGGAATGGATCCCGGTGTCTCCAAGTGCCCATTACATGATGGGCGGGGTCTGGACTGATCTGAACGGAGCGACGACGGTTCCAGGGCTCTTTGCCGCCGGGGAGGTGGCCTGTAGCGGTGTACATGGAGCGAATCGTTTGGCAAGTAATTCCTTGCTCGAAGGATTGGTATTCGGTGCGCGTGCGGCATCGGCAGCCGTGGCGTTTGCCGGCCGACAGGAGCCTCCCATCCTGTCGTCTCAGGAGGCCACGCTCCGTGCGGGCCAATTTGGCACACTGGAGGATGCGGAAAAGTTGCGAAGCTCACTCAGGCGAACGATGTGGGGACAGGTCGGCGTTATTCGCTCGGGCGAGTCGCTTATCCGGGCCTGTGCTCAACTGTCCCGGTGGGCGCAACTCGTGACCCAGCCGTTTGCAAGCCGAGCAGCGCTGGAAGTAAAAAACATGGTGCAGGTGGCGCAATGCGTCGCGGAAGCGGCGCTGTGGCGAGAGAACAGCGTCGGGGCTCATTACCGGTCAGATTTTCCGGAGGCCAAGCGGGCCGGTTGGCACCAACATAGTCGCCTCTCAAACGGGGAAGTCGTTAGTGGGAAGACAGCGCAGAAATCGCGGGGGTTGCTGTTGTCTCTGCGGGGGCGTATCGGCTGACCGGACGTGCCATGATGACGCCATCGCGGATCAGGAACGTGCGGTAGTATCGGAGAACCTTCCGGACGTATTGCCTGGTTTCATTGAACGGGGGAAGTGCCTGGTAGCGGTCGACCGCATTCTCTCCAGCATTATAGGCTGCCAGGGCCAGCGGTAAATTCCCATGGAAGCGGTCAAGCAGCTGGCGTAAGTATTTTGTCCCTCCGCCCACATTATCGTCCGGATCATACATATCCCGCACATCCAGACGCACGGCGGTCTGCGGCATCAGTTGCATCAAGCCAATAGCGCCAGCGCGAGAAACCGCCCGTGGGTCAAAGTCCGATTCGGCTTTGATGACGGCTCGGATCAAGGCGGGATGGAGCTGGTTTTTCGAAGAGTGCCGACGAATGACTGGTTCAAGTTCTCGCTCGGACAAGGTGTCGTGGAGTCGGCGGGATTCGATCTCAACCTTGCGATAGCGTGAGTCTGACGGGACATTGGTGAGAGAGATCGAGCCGTCGCGTCCGATAAACTGATAAATTTCTGCCGTGGTGGTTGGCACGGAGAAGGCCAGCGAGCCGATTCCTGCGATCGCCGTCGTGGTGAGCCCAATGACCGCGTGTCGCTTGAGGGATGTCATTACTGCAGAAAAGGTGTTGTGCATGGTTGCAACGATATCAGCCTGCCACTGGGTGTCAAGAAACTGCAGATCTTGTGCCTGGAGGCCAGTTTTAAATAGTGTAGGAAAACAACAGGGTCTGTGAGGGGGTGAAGCAGCTAAGGTTCTAAAAAACGCACTCGGTTAGCAATAAACAGTCTGTGGATCTGTTGGGTCAGAGGTCCTGGCGTTTCATCCCCAACTGGATGTCCGTCCACTATGGTGACCGGCATTACTTCCATGCTTGTGTTGGTGAGAAAGCACTCGTCTGCCTGATGGATCGACTCGATCCCGAAAGATCCTTCGTCAACCTGGATCTGTGCTTCTCGAGCGAGGGTGAGCACGATATTGCGCGTGATACCGTCTAGCAGGCCGCATGCAAGTGCCGGGGTGCAGAGCCGGCCTGCTCGAACGAAAAAGAGATTGCTGACGGTGCATTCCGTCAGACGCGATTCCCAATTGAGCAGAATGCTGTCGAAGGCGCCGGCTGCGATCGCTTCCCGTTTGGCCAGGATATTGTTCAAAAAGTTTGTGGCCTTGATTTGGGGCGAGAGCGCGCTGGGCAGGTTCCGTCTCGTTTGGGCGACGATCAGGTTCACGCCGATACGATATTGTTCGAGCGGGGGAGGATGAAGCGGTTTGGTCATGATCACTACGGTGGGGGTTGGGCACAGGGCCGGATCGAGGCCGATGTCGCCGGTTCCTCGGGAGATGGTGATGCGAAGGTACGCGTCGGTGCGTTCGTGCCCGACGTCATTCCGTGTCATCGCTTCGTGGAGGAGCGCCGGCCACCTGTGATCGGGAATCGGGATGGCCAGGCCGATCGCGTCCGCAGACCGGCGAAGCCGGGCAAGATGTTGGTCCCGCATGAAGATCCGGCTCCCGTAGGAGCGAATCGTTTCATAGACACCATCGCCGTAGAGAAAACCATGATCGAAGACGGAGACGACGGCCTCCTCTTCTCTCACGAACCGATCATTGAGATAAATCCACATCGTTACGTCTGTTGCAGTGCGCTGAAGAAAGCCTGGGCCTTCTGGAGCGTTTCCTCGTATTCCCTGGCCGGATCGGAATCGGCGACAATCCCGGCACCGACTTGCAAGTATCCCTTCCCCCGGCACCATACCAAAGTTCGAATCACGATATTGAGATCGAGGTCGCCGTTCCAGCCGATATAACCAAACGATCCAGTATAGGGGCCACGGCGTACCGGCTCCAGCTCTTCAATAATCTCCATGCAGCGGATCTTTGGCACGCCCGTGATGGTGCCGCCGGGGAATAGCGCCTGAATCAGATCGAAGGGCGTGGTGTCCGGCTTCAAGGCGCCGCTGATATTGGAAACGATGTGGCTGACGTGGGAGTACTGCTCAATCGTCATGAATTCATCGACCTGCACACTACCGAATCGGCAGACGCGGCCCAGGTCGTTTCGTTCGAGATCGACGAGCATGAGGTGTTCTGCCCGCTCCTTTTCATTCGCGAGTAATTCGCCGATCAGGCGTTGATCATCACGGGCGTCGAACCCGCGAGGTCTGGTTCCGGCAATCGGGCGCGTGTCCGCTCGCCGGTCGTGAAGGCGGACGAGTCGTTCGGGCGAAGAGCTGATCAACGTGACGTCATCGAAGTGCATGAGCCCTGAGAAAGGCGAGGGATTAACGGTTTGCAGACGTCGATAGAGTTCCTGCTCGTAGAGTTGTCGATCCGGGCCATCGTTATTGGTGCTGGGAGATTGCAGGGTGAATCGATGTGACAGGTTGGCCTGGTAGATGTCACCCGCCGCAATGTATTCTTGGCAGCGCCGGACTCGATCGAGGTAGTCATCCCTGGTTTGGTCAGGATGAAAAACCATCAGATCGAGGGAGGGGAGCTCATCGAGGGGAGAGGACTGTCCGCTCAACTTGGCCTCCCACTCGGCTAGCCGGGTTAAGCCCTCGCGATAGAGATTCTCCCGAGTCTCTCCCAAAAATCGTTCCATGGGCGGACAAAAGATAATCTGTAGACGATCGGTTTGATGATCGACGGCGGTGATGATGTCATACAGACCGAATTGCAGATGGGGGAGCAACAGATCGTCCTTGGCAATAGACGGAAGCGTTTCAAATTCGCGCACGAGATCGTAGCTGAGGTAGCCGACGGCTCCGCCCCAAAAAGCGGGCAGGCCTGGCAGAGGCTCGATCTGGGGGCTGGCGAACAGTCGGCGAAGACTTCCGAAGGGATCGTTCGACGAGCATTCGAGTCCTTCGCGGGTTCGAAGTGAGGCCTGCCCTTGTCGCCCGGTTAGCACCGAGAAGGGGCTGCTCCCCAGAAATGAATAGTGGCTTCCGGCGTCTGCCCCCTTCCCGCTGTCGAGTAGGAATGACGGTTGCGAGGGAGACGCAATCAGGCGGTACAACTCAAAGGGTGTCCTCCCATGGCCGTCCATCGTGAAGATAAGTGGCTGCGGGGGACCGATCAGGAATGATGGCTGGGAGAAACGAGTCATGAGTGAACGTATATTGCTTTACAAATCACGCGCCAACCCACTATACCCGACTGGTCCAGCTTGTGTCACCGCGCCTAGCCGGCTTGACAAATTTAGGATGATTCTGCTTGAATTGCGCGCCCGCCATCGGCAGAGTCCTTGCGTTATGGGACGCATTGCACTCTCCTCCGTGGGTACGACATGCCCTCTTCACAAGATCCATTGTACGCGGGGCTCGGCCAAGCGGTTCGGATCGGAACCGATCTGCTCGCTGCGTTGATTGTCGGAGGAGGGTTGGGTTGGGTATGTGACACATACCTCTTCGGCTCCACTCCCTGGGGGATGGTCGGAGGCCTGGTGTTGGGCGTCGTGACCGGGATCAGGAATGCGTACCGGTCGGCGCAGCGGTGGCCGAAGACATAACGCGTTGCAACAGAAAGTACGAAAGTGCCATGGAAGAAAGTCCGCTTCATCCGTTCGAGCTTCACAACTGGATACCGATTTCGCTTGGCGGGTTGGATATTTCCATCAACAAAGCTGTCGTCATCATGTGGGTGGTGGTCGCGCTGGTGGCGGTGCTCATGGTGATGGCAGGATCGGCACGTAAGCTGGTGCCTGGCAAGTTGCAGAGCATGGCGGAGATCATGGTGGATTTCATTCGCACCATCATCATGGATACGATGGGCAAAGAGGGGATGCGATTTTTCCCTCTCATCGCCACCCTGTTTCTCTTTATTCTCTTTTGTAATCTTATCGGGTTGATCCCCGGCAGCTACACCGTGACGAGTCAGATTGTCGTGACGGCCGTGTTCGCCTGCATGGTGTATGGGCTTAGCTTGGTCATGGGTTTTTTCTTACATGGGGTGAAGTTCCTGGGCATTCTTGTTCCGCCCGGTACGCCAGGGTGGCTGCTGCCATTGATGGTACCGATCGAGTTGATCAGTCAATTGGCACGGCCCATTTCACTGGCCGTTCGGTTGTTTGCGAACATGACGGCGGGCCACGTGATTCTCGGGGTTCTGTTCGGCCTGGCGATCAGCGGCGGTTTATTGATCGGGTGGTTGCCCTTTGCGTTCACGATCGCGATGAACGGATTGGAAGTCGGTATCGCGTTCATTCAAGCCTATATTTTTACCGTGTTGACCTGCGTCTATTTGGGGGACGCATTCCATTTGCACGGCCATGATGAGCACGCGCACTAGCGCGTGCGAGTTCAGACAAGGGAGGAGTAGGACACAATGGATTCAGCAGCAGCAGCATTATTGGGCATGGGGTTAGCCGCGGCAGGGTTTGCCGGCGCCGGTGTGGGGATCGGCTACATTTTCGGGAAGATGATTGAAGCGGTGGCACGCCAGCCGGAAGCAGAAGCCCGCGTCGGAAAGTATATGTGGATCGGGTTCGCGCTGGTGGAAGCTATCGCGTTGTACGGCCTGGTCATTGCCTTCATCATTATGGGCCTCCGGAAATAAACTGGCTACAGGGTAATGGGATAATTGGGATAGCAGGGGAAACGGGTACCCCCATACACCCTTACCCTTCTACCCCGGGGAGTTGACATGCCGCAGTTTGAATCTCATTTTTTTTCTTCCCTGATTTTCTGGGAAGTCCTGTCGTTCGCGATTCTCTTCTTCGTGCTCTACAAGTTTGCCTTTCCCGGCATCTTGAGTGCGTTGGAAGAACGGGAAAAGAAAATTAAGGACAGTCTTGATCAAGCCGAGCGTCACCGGTCAGAGGCTGAACGGAAACTCAAGGAGTACGAGGCCAAGCTGAACACCGCTGCGAAAGAGGCGGAAGGCATTCTGGCTGCGGCAAAGGAACGGGCGCAGCGGCTCATGGAGGAAAATGAGCAGCGTCTGACGACCGAGGCCGAGCGGATCAAGGGCGATGCGACGCGTGAAATTGATCATGAGCGTCGTAAGGCGATTCAGGATATTCGCGCCCAAACGACCGATTTGGCATTGATGGTGGCGGAGAAAGTCGTGCAGCGAAGCCTGACTGATGCGGACCACCGGAAATTTGCAGACGAGGCGCTCGAGGCGCTGTCAAAATCTTACCAACGATAATTCTTGGACCGGGCGGGATCAGCCCAGGCTGATCCCGCCCGGTCTGTATCCTTCCAAATCCACACAGATGAAGCGAAACCCGGCCTTGCGGAGACGAGCGCTGATGTGCGCGCGCAAGTCCGGCTGATTCAACCGAGAAAACTCCTCTGCCGCGACCTCGATTCGCGCCACCTCTCCGTGCTCCCGTACACGCACATGGCGAAATCCTTCAGCCTGTAGAATTTCTTCAGCCTGCTCCACGCGCCGGAGACTTTCGATCGTGATCGGTATGCCGCGAGGAATTCTGGAAGAAAGGCAGGCGGCTGCCGGCTTATCCCAATTTGAGAGTCCCAAGGCCTGGGCGAGTGCCCGCACATCGGACTTCGAGAGAGAGGCTTCGACCAGCGGGCTGCGCACTCCCCACTCGCGGGCCGCTTTGATTCCTGGTCGATCGTCCCCCAGATCGTCAAGATTCGTCCCGTCCACAATCCATCGGCTTGCGCGCGGTTCGCGCAGTCCGTCCAGCAATTGATAGAGATCGGTCTTGCAATGGAAGCAACGGGCTGCATCGTTCTGCACGAAGGCTGGAATATCGAGTTGATCGGTGCGGACAAGTTCGTGCCGCGCACCGATCTCTGAGGCGACCTGCTTCGCGCCGTCGAGTTCGATCGTGGGAAACGTCGGTGAGACAGCGGTGATGGCCAGCGCCTGTTCGCCAAGCTGTTCATGGGCGATTTTCAGGACGACGGTGCTGTCGATCCCGCCGGAGAAGGCAACCAGGACGGACTGCATGTCAGAGATCGCCCGGCGAAGTGTATTGAGTTTATCGTGGAGAGATTCAGTCATCATGGATATTCCTGACCTTCGAGTTGCTACACTGTTGCCTAGTGCTTGACCTTCGCTTTGGCAATGTTGCCCACCACCACTAAGGCGTACCGCTTGGGGTCTAGGTATTGTTTGGCGACGCGCTGCACGTCTTCCTTCGTGACTCGGTCGATCCATTTTGGGTAATCCGAAAAATATTCAAAACCCAGACTGTAGAACTCCACTTGGGCGAGCACGTGCGCGAGCTTCGCGGTGGAATCAAATCGTAGCGGGAAACTGCCGATCAAGAATGATTTGGCCTCGGCCAACTCCTGGTCGGACACCGGCGCGTCACGAATGGACTTGATTTCAGACAGGACGCCGGTGATGGCTTGATTCGTCGTCTCCGTCTTGGTTTGGAGGTTGACCCAGAATGAACCGGGCATCAGCCGGGCGTCGAAGTGGCTCATGATCCCGTAGGCCAATCCCTGCTTGTCGCGAATCGAATCCATCAAGCGAGAGGAAAATCCACCGGCTCCCAGGATGTAATTCATCACCGTGACTGAATAAAAATCAGGATGAGCGCGCGGAAGGCCTCCATGACCAAGCATAATGGTGGATTGGGTGAGATCTTTCTCGATGAGTTGGACCGTTTTCCGTTCGACCGGCGAGGGCTTCTTCGTACTTCGTGCTGGTGCGGTCCCTTTTTTCCAGGCTCCAAAATGGGTCTGTACCAGTCCAGTGGCTTGCTCAAGCGTGACGTCGCCGACGATGGTCAGGATCACCTGGGAAGGGGAATATTCCCGACCATAGAAGGCCTGCACGTCGGTCAGAGCGATCTTGTTGAGCGTGTCCTCCATTCCATTGACGGGCCAACGGTAGGAGTGTCCGTGGAAGACGAGCTGATTGAACGCCCTCATGGCGATATGGCCCGGGTCGTCGTTGTCGCTCGCCATCTCGCCAAGGAGTTGGGTGCGAATCCGTTCGAATTCCTGCTTATGAAACGCGGGGCGTTGCAGCATGTCTGCGAGCAGGGTAAAGCCGAGGTCGATGTCTTTCTTGAGTACGCGGGCGGAGGCGGTGGTGAAATCCTCTGAGGCTTTGGCTTCCAGGGCCCCGCCGACGAAATCGATTTGCTCCGCCTGCTGTTTTGACGTGCGCGTGGTCGTTCCTTCGTCCAGGAGACTGGCGACGAGGTTCGCGAGTCCTGCTTTGTCGGTAGGGTCTTGCGCAGAGCCGGTTTTGATCAGCGCGTGGATCTCTACGATGGGGAGGAAATGTTGCTCAAGGACGAGCACCGTGATGCCGTTTGCAGTCACAAATTTTGTCGGGGCGATCTCTGCCGCTAGACTGAGACCGGGAGACAAGAGGAAAGCACAGAATCCCATCACGAGGGTCAGGATCGCCTGTCGTCGAGGCGCGCTAGCCCGTCGTCTCGTGGTCGACATGATTAGGGCCTTCCCTGTTGCGCGGCGGTGGAAGGCCTCTCTGGTTGTTTGGGAGGTACGGGAATCAACGTGCCGACGGTCCGATTGTCTTCCGTCAGGTATTGGCGGGCAACACGCTGAATGTCTTTGGTCGACACCGCCAGGATCCGTTCGACAAACTGGTCTATTTTCTGCCACCCAGCGCCGACGGATTCAGCCTGTCCGAGCAACATGGCACGTCGGAAGTTGGAGTCCTGTTCAAAGACATGGGAGGCTTCGACCTGGTTCTTCGCCCGTTGGAGTTCTAGCTCTGTCGGCGGATCGGTCTGGAGGCGTTTGATCTCTCGTTGAAGGGCTTCCTCGACCATCTCCGGTTTCTGGCCGGGGCTCACGAGGGCATAGAAGTAGAAAAGGCCAGGATCGGTTTGCAGCAAGCTGTATTCTGCTCCGACTGCAAGCGACGATTTTTGCTCATACACGAGGCTCTGGTACAGGCGTGAACTTTTCCCATGCGACAGAATCGTATCCAATATGTCGAGGGCGTACGAGTCCTCGCTCGTAAAATTTGGGACGCGATAACCCATCATGACGAAAGGGACTTGCGCATCTCGCTTGAGGAGGAAGCGGCGTTCACCTTTTTGTTCCGGCTCCATGGTGACGATCGGTTTGGGTTCCGGTCCTCGCGGAATCGGTTCGAACAGCTGTTTGATCGTGGGGAGCAGGCTGTCGGCTTTGATGTCTCCCGCCACGACGAGGGTGGCATTGTTGGGTGAATAATACGTGTCGTAATGTCGTTGCAAGTCATCCAGAGTCATCGCATCCAGGTCGCTGAACCAGCCGATCACCGGCCAGTGGTACGGATGGCTGAGATAGACCTGGGCGAAGAGCGTCTCGACGAGCGCACCTTGTGGATCGTCCTCTGAACGAAGGCGTCGTTCTTCCTTCACGACCTCTCGCTCCGTCGTCAACTCACTCATGTCGAGCACTAGTCCTTGCATGCGATCGGCCTCGAGCTCCAGGGCCAGCTCGACACGATCAGCTGCGAGATTCTCGAAGTAGGCGGTGTAGTCCTGACTCGTGAAGGCGTTATCCATCCCACCGTTTTTGCGAATGAGACGGGAGAAGGTACCTTTGGGATATTTCGCGGTGCCCTTAAACATCATATGTTCAAGCATATGGGATAAGCCCGCACGGCCCATGACTTCGTTGCGTGAGCCGACTTTGTACCAGACTTGGACGGTGGCAACCGGAGCTTTGGGAACTTCGACTAACAGGACTTTCATCCCATTAGAGAGGATGAACTCACGAGGTTCCGTTGCGACGGCGGGCGAAGAGAAGACGAAGACGAGACTGCTCGCGGCAATCAACCAGGATAGTTGCATGATGTGTCGAGAATACAGCCAGGTCATGTTTGGGCGGCGCGCACTGTGCATGCTAGCAACGGGATTCGATTTGTGTCAAGGCACGTTCTGCGTATCCGGGTGAGAGGTTGCCCAATTGGCCGCAGGCGCCGAGGACGTCGCGCCCCCGGCTCTTACGGACAAACACATCGAGACCTGCCTGTCGCACGATGGCCTGAAAGGCTGAAATGGCGCCATCCGATGGACGGCGAAAGGGACTTCCGGGAAATTCATTGAACGGAATCAGATTGATTTTGCACGCTATCCCACGGACGAGCTTGGTGAGTCGGCGAGCATCGTCAGCTTGATCATTCACTCCGGCCAGCAGCACGTACTCGAAGGTGAGTCGACGGGTCGGCGGCAAGGGGTAACGGCGGCAGGCGGCGAGCAATATTTTAAGCGAGGCGATACCATTGACGGCCGGCATCAGGCGGGCGCGCTGGTCGTCCGTCGTGGCATTCAGCGAGATGGCCAGATTGACGCCGAGCGGCGCGATATCTTTCAAGCGCGCCGCCAGGCCGGCAGTTGAGACCGTGATGCGTCTCGGCGACCATCCGAGCCCCCATGGTTTGTTAGTGAGTCGCCGTATGGCCTCTGACAAGGCCTCCATGTTGGCTAAGGGCTCGCCCATCCCCATAAAGACGAGGTTGGTAATCCGTTCACCGGGATCGAGGCGATCTTGGGCGGTCAGCACTTGCTCCATGATTTCATGTGGCTTCAAGTTGCGTTTCAATCCCATCGTACCGGTTAGGCAGAATCCACAATCTAGGGTACAGCCGACCTGCGTCGACACACAGAGGGTTAAGCGGTCTTCATCAGGAATCAGCACCGTTTCGACGGTGAGTCCATCACTGAGCGTGAGTACTAATTTTCTTGTGTGATCGATCGAACAGAGGACCGTGCAGCCGGCGGCGCGAGGAATCGTTGCCAGTAAAGTCAGCGCCGTTCGCTCCGCTTGGCCGAGATCCGTCATCTGATTGATGTCTTTGGCTCGACGTTGATAGAGCCAGCACAGAATCTGACCGGTTCGGTAGCGAGGCCACCCCAATTGCTGTACGAGCCGGCGCATCCCTTCTTCATCAAGGGCCAGGAGGTTCGTGGGAGCTGTGCGCGAGGGGAAGGTGTCTATTTCGTGACCCATGAGGGCAGCCTACCACAGCCTCGAAAAGTGGAACAAGGTACAGGACTCACGCGGCTCTGCTGGCAACAGGGAAGGGACACTGCTATATATGTGACAGAATTGAGAGGGAGACAACGGGTGCGCGACTATCGACATCAACGGGCCATACGAAATCTGCTCCTCACCGCGTCTATTGGCCTCTGTGGGTTTGCTCTGCTTTCCGACCAGTCGTCCGCCGATCCTTCTTCTCCCTCGATGTTGAGTGACAGTGATGCTTGTGAGAGCGCGGAAGCTTGCTTTCAGGCCACCGCATTGCCCAAGGAACGACTTGGCAAGGCTCTCAATAAAGAGCAAGTCCTGTTGCTCAAGCTCGATCGGCTGCAACGGCTGACGGAGCGATTTCCCGCCACACTCTGGGCCAAGCGCGCAGGATTGCTATCTGGAGTGTTGCTCCTTGAACGGAATCCTGCCGTGGCGATTCAATTTCTCCGCGCGGCACAGCGAGACTTTCCGGTCTTGGATGACTATATCCGATTATGGACGGGGGAGGCGTTGTTGAACCTCGGAGACGCCAAACAGGCGGCGGACATGTTCGAAAGCATTCCGCAAGCGGTGCCTGATTCCTATCTGCTGACTAAGGCTGCGTATCGAGCAGGGGAGGCATGGTATCAAGCGTCGAGTTGTCCCGAAGCGACGGCGTGGTTTGCGAAAGCGGTGGAACTGAATGATAAGGAACCAGGGACTCCCCAGGCGCTTCTTCGTCGAGGCGCTTGCCAATTGCGAGACAACAACATACCGGAAGGTCGCGAGACTCTCATGCAGCTCTGGGTTCGGTTTGCCTACAGCGCAGAAGCAAAAGAAGCGGAAGCGCTACTGGCCTCGAATCTTGGTGGCGAGCCTTGGGTGGTGCCGTCCAGCGAACGGCTTGCCCGGGCTCAGGTGTATCTTGGACAATCCTTCCATGCCGAGGCGATCGAGGAACTCCGAAAGTTTTTTGCGGCTGATCCACAGTCGCCTCGGCGCGCCGAGGCAAAGCTGAAGCTTGGCATCGCACAGGTCCGGTTGAAACAGTACGACCAAGCCCAAGAGACGTTCCGCTCGCTGGTGAAAGACGGGGGGACGGAGTCCCGCGAAGCGTCGGTCTGGCTCGCCCGCATCTATCTTCGACAAGGACAGGGGGACAAGCTGTTAGATCTCGCCCGTACAGTGCGGACATCTTCGCTCTCTGCGGAGCAGAAGGGCCAGATCACATTGTTCGCCGGGATTTGGTTGGAAGATCAGAGCCGTTTCGACGACGCGATTGTGCGGTATCGACAGGTGGCAACGGTTGGAGAGCCGGCGTCTCAGCGAGCCGAGGCACGATGGCGCGTGGGGTGGGTGTATTACCGTATGGCGCGCTATCGTGAGGCGGGTGACGAGATGCGTCTGCTCGCCGATCAGCACGACAGCGATTTTGAGCCACAGGCGCTTTATTGGATGGCGCGCGCTGCCGAGTTGAGCCAGCAGCCTCACGCTCGAGATGTGTATGTGGAACTCTGCCAACGATACGTCTATACCTATTATTGTCAGTTGGCGCGCGAACGAATCGATCTCCCGTTGTCGGAGCCCCCTGCATCAGAGCCGATTTCGGCGACCGTCTCGGTGAACGGTGGCACGCTTGCGAATGGTGAGGCCATTCGCTTGCTGTTCACCCGGGCAGAAATCGAGCAGCAGTCGGCGTACCGTCGAGCCATTGAGCTCAAGACGCTGGGGTTGGACTCGGATGCTGCGCGAGAGTTGGCGGGGTTGAGCGATCGCTATAGCCGAGACCCAGACGTTCTCATGGCGCTAGCGACGATGTTGAACGATGTCGGTGCCTACCACCATGCGCTCCGACTCGCGAGGGCCAGGTTTCGCGACAAATTGGAGCGAACCGGCGGTATCGTCGACCCGTCGCTGTGGAAGGTGGCCTACCCGACAGGTCTTCTTCCCACGATCAAGGGCCAGGGTGCGAGCAGTGTCGATCCCTATCTGGTGGCGGCGATCATTCGAGAGGAGAGTCAGTACGATTGGCGAGCCGTGTCGCGGGTCGGTGCGATTGGCCTGATGCAGTTGATGCCGGGAACCGCGAATAATGTAGCGCTGCGACTCGGGATTCCCGCGGTCGGGCGGGATGACCTTTTCGATCAAGAGACCAATATTAGGATCGGCGTCCACTACGTCGAACAGTTACTCGAGCAATTTTCCGGAAATGTCGCCCACACAATTGCCTCATACAATGCAGGGCCAAGGGCTGTCGGAAGCTGGATTACACTGTACCACGGTCGAAGTCAGGATGAGTTCGTCGAATTGATCCCGTACCAGGAGACGCGTCAGTATGTGAAGCGCGTACTCCGAAGCTACCGAGAATACCTACGGCTGGACAAGGCCTCCTGATAGGCATTTCTTGACAAGATCTAGACAAGTTTCTATAGTGCGCCACAACCTGTAGGGGCTAC